>SVTZ01000052.1 GCA_015063525.1 Oscillospiraceae bacterium | reverse complement strand
GTAAGGAAGGCAATGGGAGTAATTGACAGTCCCGTTCCGCCGCCTCCGCCGAAATTCTGCGAGGGCGCATCCTTTCTGTCTCCGTAGTCAATGCCTCCCGTGGCAATACCCATAGACACCTTTGAGACCGGAATTACCGTTACTCCGTTTGGCGTCGTTATGGCGTTTCCTATCGCCGTCTCCATATCGGTGAAGCTCTTGATGCCGTCCATTGATGCTCTGATGATGTCGCTCATCTTATTCTCTGACATAATCCTTTTTTACCTGCCTTTTTTCTTTCAATATGCCGATATAAAGGGTCCAAAGGGCATATAAAAGCTCGTACTGCCTGCATTTTACAGTTAGCTCGTACTGTAGATTATCTATGTCAGGGGATAGGATGATCGCATCATCTCTGAGGGTCAGCCGATTAGTCTTGGTGCTGAGATATGCAATAAGAGTATAGGCGAGTATTCTGTATCTGACAGGTCTTAAGACGCTCGCTTTGTCAAAATTACCCTCGTCATACGGCAGTGCCAGGCGATTTACGCGAACCTCTCCTTTTCTTATAACTCTGCGGATAGCAGCGATAATGCGATCTCTTTTCTCTTTTGAAAAGCGTTTCTTCCTTTTGCTCTTGTTCGCATTATCGCTATTATCTTTTTTTGTCCAGATATAAGCTATTATTTGCAGATGAACTTCTATCCTGAGTCTATCCTTCTTTATAATTTTTACCATTGATTCTCTCGTCAGTGAAAAAAAGATGATAAAGGATAGTATCATCAGAACAGATATACCTGCCATAAAAGCTCCTTACATATCGTCGGAAATAATATCGTCCTCGGCAGATATTTCATCCTCATAGCCTGATACGATCTCATGGTCAGAAGGCTCGCTTTCCGCGGTTTCTGCTACGCAGTCTTTTGATTCCTCATCTGATGTTGCGTTTACCTCAAGAAGCTCGTCCGAAAGGGTTATCTGAGAGTCGTCAATCTCGTCAGCCGCCTCCTCTGCGCCGTCAAGCCTTGCGAACATAGCCTTGATCTCCTCGGCGGTCTGAGGCAGTGCCTCAATGGAGGAGAGACCGAATGCGCGAAGGAAGTCGGGGGTTGTGCCGTAAAGCATCGGACGGCCCGGTGCGTCAAGTCGCCCTTTTGACTCGATAAGGCCTCTGTCGATAAGATTATTCATAGCGTAAGAGGAGTCAACCCTGCGAAGCGTGTCGACGAATACTCTCGTTACCGGCTGATTGTATGCTACTATAGCAAGCGCTTCCATAGAAGAGGTGGAAAGCGAGCCACTCTTTTTTATACCGAGAGCCTCGCGGATCTCGTTAAGATAGTATTTCTTGGTGCATAGCTGGCACGAATCGCCGTATGTAAGAAGAATTACACCCCTTGGTATTTCTGAGTTGTTGTATATCTCGCAGTATTCCATAACCTGCTCCTTGATCTTCGCAGGCGTGGATTCAAATACGCGGGCCAGGGTAGCGTAGGAAATAGGGTGTCCTGCAGCGAAGAGTATTGCCTCAAGCGCCTCCTCAAAGACAACGGCTCTTTCCTCGGTGGGAAGCTCGGTCTCGGCTGCCTTTGCCTCAGTCTCCTCTGCTGTATTATCCTTTATGATCTCACTCATTTATTTTCATCCTTTTTGCTGTCGTTGTTTTCGTCGGGTATAGAGTCAAACTCGCTTTCGGTAGTCTCACCGGGCAGGTAGTCGGGGTTAAGCTTAAACATCATCTCAAGTCCGCGCTCGTCATATTCAACCACGTCCTCAACCACCGTTATTGTAGTTATGAGAATTCTACGCAACTTAATAAGCTCGAGAACTCCCATAAATCTTGCTACAAGCTCGGAGCGAGACTCGGAGTCCTTGAGAAGGAAGAATAGAGAGGCCTCCTCCTGCTCCTCAAGCAGAAGGCACATTTCTTCGATCTTTTCCTCGACTGAGACAACCTTGTGCTTGATAAGCGGATTAACCAGCTCTACGGGGTTTTTCTGTGCCTCCGCAACCTTCATTCGGCGCAGAACCGATTCAAGCGCCTTAATAAGCATTCCGGAGTCGAGGTTAAGGGGAAGTCCCTTTTCGGGCGGAATATCGTCCGTACCCTTGACAAATCTTCCTGAATACTCGTCGTATCTCGGACGAAGCTCCTTTGCCACAAGCTTTGCCTGCTGGTAGAGCATAAGCGCATCGGCGATCTCACGTCTCGGGTCATTCTCGGTGCCTTCCTCGTGTGGAAGAAGCATACGGCTCTTTATCAGCATAAGCTCGCTTGCCATAACGATAAACTCGCTGGCAATATCAGGGTCCATTCTCTGCGCCGCTTCAATATATTCCATATACTGATCGCAGATTAGAGAGATGGGAATATCGGTGATGCTCACCTTGTTTTTACCGATCAGAGTCAAAAGCAGGTCGAGAGGGCCTTCAAATTGATCTAGTCGATAGGTTACCTGTTCAATCATAGTAAAGTCCTTTCAAATTTAAAAGGTCAAATTTTAAGGAAGGGAATAAGCTGCCAGAAATTCATCATCAGCTGGGAGACCCAGGAGATCACCGTACCAAGCATATCTGAGAGAGAAAGTATGCCTGCGAGCCAATAAAGCAGCGGGCTTTGCGCAACAAGAGGAATCATTCTCACACCGTACGCAGCATAGTCGCCGAGCAGGAGCCAGACGAGAACGCCAAAGTAAATCTTACGCTCGTACTTCATAATGGCAAAGTAGGTCTTGGGAGGAAGAATAACGTTGAGCAGTCTTGATCCGTCAAATGGAGGAATCGGAAGTAGATTGAAGAGTCCGAGACCGATATTTATCGAATGGAAAATGAATAAGAATGATAAAATATTGTTGAGAAGATGATAAGTAAAGTTCTTCGATTCAAAGGCCATATCCTTAACCAGTGCAAAAACGAAGAGATAAAGGAAGGCAGAAATGAAACCAAGCACTAAATTTGATGCAGGACCTGCCGCCGCAGTTATGGCGAAATCTCTCTTTGGATTTTTGAAGTTTCGCGCATTGATCGGAACCGGCTTTGCCCATCCTACGTGGAAAAGTATCATACAGATAGCGCCGTAAGGATCAATGTGCTTTATAGGGTTAAGGGTCAGTCTGCCAAAATTTTTTGCGGTGTCGTCGCCAAGCTTGTGTGCTGCATAGCCGTGACAGTATTCGTGTACCGTCAAGGCGATAAGCGCGGCAATCGCCGACAAAAGATAGTATATCACGTTTTCCATAAAAAATCCTTCAATTAGTCCTTTAATTAAGAAATTGCGTCGGATATCCTTCTCCAGACCTCATCCTTGCCGTCACGTGTTACCGACGAGAAGGGAATAACCTCTATTCCCGTACCGTTAAAGTATTCGTTATGAAGATCCTCTAGTGCGTTATTCAAGGCGGTTTTTGACAGCTTATCGGTCTTGGTTGCCACTACGATAAAAGGAATCTCGCGCTCGAGCATCATATTTATCATCATTATGTCGTCGTCCGAAGGCCCCGTCCTGATGTCGATAAGCTGAATTACAAGCTTCAGAGCGTCAAAAGAGGGGTTTTTTAGAAAATAGTCCTCGGTAAGCGAGCTCCAGGAGCGCTTCGAGTCCATAGAGCGCTTTGCGTAGCCGTAGCCCGGAAGGTCAACGAGATAAAGCTTCTTGTCAACATTGTAGAAGTTGATGGTAATAGTCTTTCCGGGGGCGGAGGACACTCTCGCAAGTGATTTTCTGCCGAGGAGAGTGTTAATAAGCGAGCTTTTACCTACGTTTGACCTGCCTGAGAGCGCAACCTGAGGCCGAGGGTCTCTCGGAAACTGTTTTTGCGCGCCAGCGGTCAGGGCTATATCGCAATTATTGACGTTAATTTTCATAATTATTTAGTCCTTGTTTAAGTTTAATGGCAGAGCACGTTGATAAGCACGTCGTTTGCCGTCTTGCAGGGAATAAACTTAAGATGCTCTCTTGCCTCGGCGTCGATATCGTCGAGATCGCGGATATTGTCGTCGGGAATAAGAACTGTGTTTATGCCTGCGCGGTATGCCGCGAGAGTTTTTTCCTTCAGTCCGCCGATGGGAAGCACCTTGCCGCGAAGAGTAATCTCTCCGGTCATAGCAATGTCACGCTTTACGGGAATGTTGCTGAGCGCGCTCACCATAGCAGTAACCATCGTTACGCCTGCTGAGGGACCGTCCTTCGGTATAGCTCCCTCAGGGAAGTGAACGTGAATGTCCTTGTCCTTATAGAAATCGGGGCTGATGCCGTACTTATCGGCAACCGTTCTAACGTAGGAATGGGCGATTCTTGCCGACTCCTTCATAACGTCGCCAAGCGAGCCGGTAAGCTCGATTTTTCCGCTTCCTTCCATTACGGCAACCTCTACCTTTAAAAGATCGCCTCCCGCCTGAGTGTAGGCAAGACCGTTAACGATGCCGATAGGATCGCTCTCCTCGAGTCGCTCGGGAATAACCTTGCGCTTGCCGAGATATTCGGAGAGGTTTTTCTCGGTGATCCTTACCGACTTAGCCTTACCCTCAGCGATTTTTTTCGCGCTTTTACGTATAAGCGAGGCGATCTCTCTTTCAAGATTTCTAACTCCCGCCTCTTTGGTGTAGCTGCGGATAAGCGCGAGAATACCCTCGTCGGTAATCTTAAACACACGCGCGGGAATACCGTTTCGCTTAAGCTGCTTCGGAATAAGGTGATTTTTTGCAATATTAAGCTTTTCCGAGTCGTTATAGGTCGAAAGCTCGATGATCTCCATTCTGTCAAGCAGGGGAGAGGGAATTCCGTCATAGCTGTTCGCTGTTGCGATAAAGAGGGTGTCCGACAGGTCGATGGGAATCTCCATAAAGTTGTCTCTAAAGGACTTGTTCTGCTCAGGGTCAAGCACTTCAAGAAGTGCCGAGGTAGGATCTCCTCTGAAGTTGGAGGAGAGCTTATCTATCTCGTCGAGAACTATAACGGGGTTCTCGCTTTTCGCATTGATTATCGCGCTGACAATACGGCCGGGCATCGCGCCAACGTAGGTTTTTCTGTGACCGCGGATCTCTGCCTCGTCGTGCATACCGCCGAGAGATACGCGGGCGTACTTTCTGCCGAGAGCTCTCGCTATCGATGCGGCAATAGAGGTCTTACCAACGCCGGGAGGGCCTACGAGGCAGATTATCTGGTTTTTAACGTCGGGGGAGAACTGCTTTACCGCAACGAATTCGAGAATTCTTTCCTTAACCTTGGTAAGTCCGTCGTGATCAGCGTCGAGAATGTCTCTTGCCTCCTCAACCGAAACTGAAACGTCGCTCTTGATACCAAAGGGGTAGTCAAGACAGGTATCAAGGTAGGTGCGGAGCACCGTTCCCTCAGCTGCGCCGAATGGCGTCTTTGCAAGCTTGGAAAGCTCTTTGTAGAGCTTTTCCTTTATTTCATCGGGCATCTTTGCCGCCGAAATTCTCTCGTCGTATTCCTTAAGCTCGTCGTCCTCCTCGTACTCGCCAAGCTCGGATTGCAGAGCCTTTATCTGCTCTCGAAGGAAATAGTCTTTCTGGTTTTTGTCTATCTTCTCGCGAACGGTTTTCTGTATGTCTCTCTCGCATTGAAGTATCATAAACTCCTCGCCGAGAGCTACGAGCAGCTTTTCAAGGCGAGCCCTCGCGGTGATTGCCTCAAGGACCGTCTGCTTGTTTTTATAGTCGATAATAGCCGAGGAAGCAACGAAGTCGGCAAAGTAACCGGGTGACTTTATCGCCTCTGCCGCAATACGGATATCCTCGTCAAAGCTCGGGTGTAAGTTAACCATCTGGCGGAGCAGACTGTTTGCCTCGTGCATAAGCGCGTCAAGCTGTGTGGAAGCACGGAAGGATTGCTTTTCCTTCTTTGCGATAACCGATGCCATAAGGTAGCCGTTTTCTTCGCGCACCGCGCCAACCTTCGCACGGGATATTCCCTCGAAAATTACAGAAATATTGCCGTGAGGGTTCTTAACCACGTGCTTTATCTCGGCAACGACGCCCATTTTATAAAGGTCGTCGCCCTTCGGATCCTCGGTGGCAATATCCTTCTGTGCAACAAGCAGCACTCTCGCGTCATACATTGTTGCCGCCGCGGTAAAGGCCTTCAGCGACATTGGTCTGACTATCTCAATATTAAGCTGTACCGCGGGGAAGCCGACAAGCCCGCGAAGAGCTATCAAGGGCAGGGTCAATTCTTCAAATATATCTATCTTTTCTGACATTTCAATCTCCATTCTGACATTTGCGCATATAAAATCAGTATATTATAACATATATAAAAAGAAAAGTCCATAGATTTTAGAAATTTAACAAAAGATTTAAAATACTTAATAGCTTTATCAAATAATACTTAACGTCAAAGAAGAAGCGACTATTATAAATGCTTGACAATCGTAAAATAATATTGTAAAATTGTTTTAAAAATATTTACAATATCTGTAACCAAACGCAGGAAAAAGTCGTCTTTATAGATGAAGGAAAATTAACAGGAGGCAAATACGATGAAGAAAATTATAAGTTTAATTTTACTTATTTTTATTGGGTTAAGTTTATTAAACGGATGTAATGTGCTCGATAATTTTTATAGTGTAAAGGTTACAGGCTCTAAAGATTCGTTAATGGAGCCGATTAAGTCGTGTTATAAAGCAGGGACGATAGTTGAAATAAAAGCACATCCGGTTACCGACGTATCATTACACGTATTTGTTAATGATGAGGAAATCCCGATGAGCCATTTTGATTCGGATTATTGGGGCTTTGAGTTCGTAATGCCTGAAGAAACCGTCACTATACATTTAACGTACGACAATTTTTACGGCAAAGAGGAATATGTATTTAACGATCTATGCTCTCTCGAATTTTTGATAAACGAAATCACTAAGGTTTCGATCAGAACAACAAATTATTCAGAGAAATATAGCTTCATTGAAACCAAATATTCTTTCAAACAAGAGGATATTGATAATTTTAAGGCAATAGTTGATCAAAAGCTGATAAAAGCAGATAACAACGTTGCCTCTGACGCTATTTATGGAAATGAATACAGCTTCTATTATGATTCGGAATCTCACGGCGAAATGTCAAAAACGCTTGAATTTAATGACGAATTCTTTACTTGGAATGATTTTTCAAGCTGGCAGGCATTTAAGCTCGAAGATGAAAATTACGTTTTGCCTACAATAGAAAATCCTGATTTTGTCACCTATTCATTCAAATACGACGGTCGTAGCAGTGACGTTAAAAAATATGATGATGAATCGTTTTCAATTCAATATTTTAAGATTGGTTCGGTGGAATTCATTCCATATGAAGGTGAGAGTCTCGGGACTGATTCGAAGTTTTATTTGGACAGCGGCTACGGAAAAATCAATTTGTTGAGTCCGACAGTTTTTGAGCTTAACGGTGAGTACTATGAAATCATTTCGGGTATGGAATATTGGGCGTATTATTATTGTCGGTTGGAGGGCTAATAATGAAAAAAACAGTATCTTTACTTTTAACTATCATAACTCTTTTATTCTGTTTTGTTGGCTGTTCAAAATTTGAGTACAATACCGTTATTCTCAAAGAAGGCTTTACATTCAATGAAACTTGGATTAAAAACAATGATAAGCTTTCAGAAAACAAAACATTTTATATTGATAATGAAGACACACTCGATGAGGTCTTTTCGGATTTTAAAGATATTGATTTTGAAAAAGAAATGGTCATTGTATATTGTTACACAACAATATATGTCAGAGAGCAAAAACTTGAAAAGGTATCGTTTGAAAATGGTGTTTTATCTATCGAATTTGATGTAGTAAAAGGAAAAAGCGGTACCGGAGATGCAAGTGCTCCGCAAACAAGAGCTTGCGTGATTTGTTTGGATAAACTTGAAACAACCGAGGTAAAAGTTACATACAAGGGACAGTAAAGGAGGTAAAGCGAATGAAAAAGTTATTTGCTTGTTTTTTGACAGTAGTTTTATTTCTCGCTTGTCTTACTGCCTGTGATTTGTTTGAAAAAGACAAAAACGTGACGTGTGAAAAATACGAAAACTGCGCCGTTTTCACCTTTGATGATTTTCCTATCAGAGAAACCGCTTCATTTGAGCTCGAGCGTGCAGGTCTTGGCGAGGGCGCAATTTATTACCAAGTAAATCTTGAAGAAGGTGCTTTGAGTGTTAAATATAAAGATAAAGGTCTTATACATCAAGAGCAACCGCTTGGTGAATTTTCCGCAAATGATGAAATGCCAATTAACGGCTCAGGCGGTTATATTGAGGGAGACAAGATCACTATCACCTTTGAATCGTATAGTCCCGTAAGCGGTGAAATCATTATCGCTTTTACCGAGGGGGCGCTGAAAGCTGTTCACAAGGAATTGCAGCGTCACGAACATACATTTGTATATGAAACAAGAGAGGATGCTCACAATAAAATCTACACTTGCGATTGTACGAACCTTGAAAAAAGAGATTTTGAGGCTCATTGTGATGAAGATAACAACGGAGAGTGTGATGAGTGCGAATATTTTGTCGGCGTATCTCACGAGGATCACAACTGGGGATATGATATAAACGAAACATCACATAGACAAATATTTGGTTGTGGATGTGAATCTCCGGAATCCTATGAAGATCACTATAACGATGACGGGGATAACTTGTGCGATGCTTGTGGGTATGAGATGTCAGAATAAAAGGAGGTAAAGCGAATGAAAAAGTTATTAGCTTTATGCTTGACAGTGGTTTTATGCTTATGCTGTCTTGCATCGTGCAGTAGCGCACACAAAGAAAACACTTGGTTTTCGGAAGAAAAACTCACAGAATGCCTTGTAGGTGACTTGCCTGCTATCGAAAAAGATTATGTAAACCATGGCGACGAGGATATTTACGTTAGCTTAACAAGCAAGGAACTTGAATCCTATGTTGGGATGTATTCGAATATCTTAAATCGCAGAATTTCAAGCATCTTGGCACGCGCGGAGAGCAGAAAAATACTTTGGCAGGCGTTTTCACAACCTATTATTTTGAGCCGGCAGACGAGCTTGAAAGCTTCCTCATTGAAGGCGATTACATTTTCGTATTTTCAGACGGTGCTGTAGATGAAAATGGTGATGACGAATTTAATATACTTATAATTTACAGTGAAAGTACAAATACACTTGAATACGGAAATAAGAAATTTACTTACAACACAAAGATTTCGCTTCGACAAGGATCGGAAGCTCCCCTTGGCGGCTTCTATGTTCTTAAAGAGAAAGAACAGATAGCAGAGGGTAATCACTTTATTCGCAATCAGGCAGGAGCTGAATGGCTTTGTGAAATAACCGCCGATGATATTGCTGAAATCAAGATGACCTCGGGCGGTGGCGGACCGTTGCCACCCATTTCGTTCACGCATATTTCTTCTTCGAGAAATAAAGCGGTAATTTCAAGCATTTTTGAGGAATATTATTGGCTTGATTCAAAGCCTGTTTCAGAGGAATCCACTCAAATTCCGGACGGTGGCTATTTTGTTGTTCGGTTTATTTTGAATAACGGAGAAGTTAAACAATTGTACTTTATAAACGGAGATTTTTATTATGATGGCAACGGCAATTATTTTGAACTTGTCCGTTTGCCCGTGTTCCGTGACGGAACAAATTTTGTAAATCATTACGGTTTTGAGGAATGGAGAAAATATTGCCAAATTCATCTTATCGATGAAACTCCCGTTTGTGAAATTCCATTATCCGAGCTTGAGTTTATAGAGGTTACAGACGATATTTACCTTAATGATATGACTCCCACTCATTACATTGAAATGCGGGGCGAAAGAGTATCTTTTATTTCAGAATATTATTTCTATATTGGTGATGATAGAAGTGTTCACTATCAGCTTATAGGCAAAAACCTTGATGAATTGATTGCTGAATACAGCACTACTACCGAATGACTATGAAAAAAATAATATCAATCATTTTACTGCTCTCGTTTTCCTTATCCCTTGTTGCTTGCGGTAAGTCCGAGCCAAAGAAAATATCCTGCGAGGACATTATTAAGGCATACGGGGATGCGGGATACTATGTAACTCACGGTGAGCATAAGACGCAGGCGGATAGCTCGCATCTCTGCTATATAAAAGCGAACATGTCCGAAGATCCCGATAGCGATTATATCTACTTCATAACTTGCTTCACCGAGGAACAAGCCGAAGAAGCCCACGAAACCGATAAATACAATCTTGCAATATGGTTGTACGCTACCGTAAGCGGTGAAAGTCGATGGCTAAAATCGGGAACTTACCGAGAGATAGAATACAGCTACTATAACTCCGAAATGATTAAGCCCTTTAAAGAGCTCATTAAGTAAAATCGCTGTCCAAAAAGTATCAGACCCCCTTGCTTGTTTTTCAGGTGAGGGGATATTTATTAATGTATTAATAATTTTTATTATTTCAATTGACTAACCCAAGAAACTGTGGTATAATACATTATTATGGATTTTTATATTCATTTGGCAGAAGGGAGGTTCCTTTATGAGAATACTTGGTATCGACCCGGGTCTTGCGACCGTGGGCTGGGCTGTAATTGACAGCGAGAGAGGGAACCTTTTACCCGTTGCATACGGCGCGATAACCACGCCGGCTCATACCAGCATCGAGTCGCGCCTTCTGATGATAAAGGGCGATCTTGAAACCATAATCGATAAATATTCACCCACCGAAATGGCGGTGGAGGAGCTTTTCTTCAATACAAATATCACAACCGGTATCGCTGTTGCCGAGGCACGTGGAGTAATTCTTTGTACCGCCCACGCTAAGGGTCTTAGAATCAGCGAATACACACCTCTTCAGG
>SVTZ01000051.1 GCA_015063525.1 Oscillospiraceae bacterium | reverse complement strand
TATGGGAGGCAGCTATGTTTGCTGCTCACTATAAGCTTGATAATCTTGTTGCGATACTCGACCTTAACGGTCTGCAGATCGACGGCCCTATAACCGAGGTTATGAATCCCACCCCCCATGATGAGAAGTTCTTGGCCTTCGGCTGGAAGGTTATTACCATTGACGCTCATAATTTTGATGAAATAGAGTCTGCCTTTAAGCAGGCAAGAGAGACCGAGGGCAAGCCCACCGTTATTATCGCTAAGTCCACAAAGGGCAAGGGCGTATCCTTTATGGAGAATGCCTGCGAATGGCACGGTCAGGCTCCCAAGGAGGATCTATACAAGGTTGCAATCGCCGATCTCGAAGCAATTGCACAGACACTTAAGTAAGGATTGGTGTAAAAAATGGCAGAAAAGAAGGCAACCAGAGAAGGCTTTGGCGCGGCACTTGCCGAGCTTGGCGAAAAATACGATTTTCTTGTTCTTGACGCCGATCTTGCGGCGGCAACCAAGACAGGTATATTTAAGAAAAAATTCCCCGAGAGATTTTTCGACTGCGGTATCGCAGAGGGAAATATGATGGGCGTTGCGGCAGGTCTTGCTGCAACGGGAAAAAATGTTTTTGCTGCTTCATTTGCAATGTTTGCGGCGGGCAGATCCTTTGAACAGATCAGAAATTCTATAGGCTATCCGGGCCTTAACGTAAATATAGTCGGCACACACGCCAGCATCACCGTCGGTGAGGACGGCGCAACTCATCAGTGCAGCGAGGATCTCGCTCTTATGCGTACCATTCCCGGTATGACGGTAATCTGTCCCGCAGACGCTACCGAAGCATACGCCGCAGTCGAGGCCGTGCTGAACTACGAGAGACCCTGCTATCTCCGCTTCGGCAGATACGCCGTTCCCGACCTGACATCGGAGCTTGTTCCGGACTATAAGTTTGAGATCGGACGCGGCATCAAATACAGAGAGGGAAGCGACGTTACCATCGTTGCTAACGGATATATGGTCCATCTTGCCCTTGAGGCAGCTGATATTTTAGCGGCAGAGGGCATCTCGGCTGAGGTTATCAATATTCATACTGTAAAGCCTCTTGACGCGGAAATTATCGAAGAGTCTGCGAGAAAGACGGGTGCTGTCGTCACCGCGGAGGAGCATAGCATAATCGGCGGCCTTGGCGCTGCGGTCTGTGAGAGCCTTTGCGAGAGATATCCCGTTCCGGTTCTGCGTGTGGGCGTTGAGGATAAGTTTGGCAGAAGCGGACAGGTTCCCGAGCTGCTCGAGCTTTACGGCCTCACCGCTGAGAATATCGCGGCTAAGGCAAGGGCTGCTGTTAAGATGAAGGCCGAGCGTTAATTCGGGCGTATGTGAAAAAAGAAAGGACCTTGAAATATATGAAGCGTGTTTTACTTAAGCTGTCGGGCGAGGCACTTGCTAACCGCAGCGGAGAAATTTACGACGTAGCCTTCGTTGATAAGGTTGCGGTAACTCTCAAGACCTGCAGAGACGAAGGACACGAGATAGCTATCGTTGTTGGCGCAGGAAACATCTGGCGAGGCAGAGCAGGGGGCGAGATGGATCGCACCGAGGCTGACAGAATGGGTATGCTCGCTACGGTAATTAACTGTATCTGTCTTAAGGACGCAATTGTTCGCGCAGGTGCTGACGCGGTGGTTATGACCGCAGTTCCTATGTATCCCTTTGCCGAGACCTATTCGGCAGATGCGGCGAAGTCGGCGCTTTCTGACGGCAAGATCGTCATACTCGGCGCAGGACTGGGTATTCCATTCCTTTCAACCGATACCGCCGGCGCGGTAAGAGCCGCAGAGATCGGCGCAGACGCCATCCTGATGGCAAAGAACGTGGATTATATCTACACCGACGACCCGAGAAAAAATAAGGACGCAAAGCCGCTTAAGGAGGTAAAGGCATCCGAGGTTCTGGCTATGAACCTTAAGGCTATGGACGCAACCGCAACGGCCTTCTGCCTGTCGGTAGGAATGCCGGTTAAGGTGTTCGGTTTAAACACTCCCGAGGATATCATTCGAGCTGTAAGCGGCGAGAAGGTTGGAACGGTAATTACCGCTGAATAATTTTACTTATAATTTCAATATACTATACAATCAGAAAGGTGCAAAGAAAAATGAAGCTTGACACTAAAGCATACGAAGAAAAGATGAAGAAAACCATCGGCTCTTACTCCGAAAACCTCTCCACCATCAGAGCAGGAAGAGCAAATCCCGACGTTCTCAAGAAGATCACCGTTGACTACTACGGCTCTCCCACACAAATTTCCTCGATTGCCGAGATAAAAGTTACCGACGCGCGTACTCTTACCATTACCGCGTGGGATAAATCTATTATGAAGGGCATCGAGAAGGCTATTCTTACCTCTGATCTCGGAATTAATCCCCAGAACGACGGCTCCTGCATCCGTCTCTCCTTCCCTCCCACGACCGAGGAGCGCAGAAAGGAGCTCTCCAAGCAGATCGCTAAGCTTGGTGAGGATGCTAAGGTTGCTATCCGTAACATCCGCCGCGATGCCAACGATAAGGTAAAGGCAGATAAGAAGAACTCGGTTATGACCGAGGATGAGGCAAAGCAGTCGGATAAGCTCGTTCAGGACCTCACAGATAAGTACATCAAGGAGATCGACACCATCACCGCAGCAAAGACCAAGGAAATAATGGAGATCTAAGTCTCACGAAAGAGGAGTATCATTGAGTAATTTGAATAATGACTCTATGGGCAAGCGGCTCGACTCGGTTGCCATCATCATGGACGGCAACGGCAGATGGGCGAAGATGAGAGGCCTTTCGAGAAGCGAGGGACATAAGGCGGGGGCGAAAGCCGTCGCAGAGGTCTTGAAGCTGTTTCGCGAATATGGAGTACACCACCTGACTCTTTACGCTTTCTCCACCGAGAATTGGAAAAGACCAAAAGAGGAGGTCGACGCGCTTATGGAGCTTATCTATATGTACGTCGAAAACGTGGTGATAAAGACTTTGATTAAAGAAAAGGATCTTTGCGTCCGTTTTATCGGCGATAAATCCGTCCTTCCCGAGAAATTAAGAGAGAAGTGCATAGAGGCAGAGGAAATGGCGAAGGACAGACCCTTCGTATGCAATGTGGGACTTAATTACGGCGGCCGTGACGAGATAGTGCGCGCGGCAAACCGCGCTTTTTCCGACGGACACAGGGAGCTCAGCGAGAAAATCCTTTCGGGATATATGTATACCGCAGGCTCTCCCGACCCCGATCTTGTCATCAGGACGGGAGGCGACTTCCGTATCTCCAACTTCCTTCTATGGCAGAGCGCCTATTCCGAATTCATTATACTCGATACCCTTTGGCCCGACTTCGGCAGGTCCGATATTGATAAATGCATCAAGGAATATTATTCCCGAAACCGCAGATTCGGAGGACTTGATCCCGAAGATGGCGAAAGTGAGGCAAATATTACGTAAAATGAAAGAAAGAACCATAACATCGGTAGCAATAGTCATCGTCGGCTTGCTGCTGGTAATATTCTCGGGGTACATAGTTTATCCCGTTGTGCTTGCGCTCATTGGCGTTACGGCAGTTTATGAAATACTTAAGGTAATGAAATCGCATAAGACCCTTGTCCTGTCGATCCCCGCATATATTATTGCGGCGGCATTCCCGATTTTGGCGTATTTCGTCAGCGGTGTGAGTCTGATCCGTTTTCTGCTTATTCTCGCCGCGTCAATATTCGTATATATGATGTGGCTTATGGGCGTCAGCATCTTCTCTAAGGGGAGCATACCCTTCTCCCGCATCGCGGAGGTGTTTACCTCGGTGACCTACGTTGCCGTTTCGATCACGTCTTTGTCGCTTATCAGATACGTCGACCGCGATAGCGGCGTATTCTCGGTCGTTCTCGTGTTTATGATATCATGGATCTGTGACGTCTTTGCGTTTGCGGTGGGCTCTATTTGCGGTAAGCATAAGCTTATACCGGAGGTCAGCCCCAAAAAGACCGTTGAGGGCTCTATCGGCGGAATAATCTTTTCCGCCCTGTTCTGCCTGCTTTACGGGCTCGGACTTGACATAATCGTTGACGGTATGACCGTCAATTATGTTGTTCTCGGATTTATGGGTGCGATCCTCTCGGTGGTCTCCCAGCTTGGCGACCTCGTCGCCTCTCTTATCAAGCGTGAGTACGGCGTAAAGGATTATGGAAAGATCTTCCCCGGACACGGCGGAATAATGGACAGATTTGACTCGGTACTTTCCGTCTCGACCGTAATTCTGATTGTATCGGTGGTGTTCCCTCCGTTTTCAATTGTTTAAATAATGCCGCCCTATTCAGGGCGGCTTTTAATCCCGGAGATAATTAATGAATAAAAGAATTGCCGTTCTCGGCGCGACGGGCTCTGTCGGTACGCAGGCCCTGGACGTAGCGAGAGCGAGAGGATATAAAATTGATTTTGTCAGCGGCGGCCGTAACGCCGCGCTTGCCGAGCGTATTGCCAGGGAATTCAGACCAACGGCCGTAGCTATGGCAGACCTTAGAGCCGCAAACGAGCTGAAATACCGACTTCGCGATACGAGTATACGTGTCTCGGCAGGGCTTAAGGGGATTTGCGAGGAGGTTGAGGCATCCGAGTGCGATACCGTCGTCAACGCTATTTTAGGCGGTGCGGGGCTTCTTCCTACTATTGCCGCCATCGACTCGGGCAAGCGGCTCGCTCTTTCAAACAAGGAATCGCTGGTTATGGCCGGCGAGATAGTGATGAAGCGCGCAAGAGAGAAGGGAACGGAAATAATCCCCGTCGACAGCGAGCATTCGGCAATTTACCAGTCGCTGAAATCGGGCAAACCTTTGGAGATAAGGCGTCTGATACTTACCGCCTCCGGCGGACCCTTCTACGGTAAGAGCCGAGCCGAGCTTGAGCGTGTCACCCTTGACGACACACTGGCACACCCGACCTGGAAAATGGGAAGGAAGATCACCGTCGACTCCGCCACTCTTATGAACAAGGGCTTTGAGATTATCGAGGCGGCCCATCTCTTCTCGGTCAGTCCGGATAAAATAGATGTAGTAATCCACAGAGAGAGTATACTTCACTCGGCCGTGGAATATATTGATAATGCCATAATCGGCCAGTTTTCGCTCCCAGATATGCGAGCGTGCGTTCAGTACGCCGTCGATTATCCCGACCGTTTTGAGACAAATCTGCCGTCGCTCGACCTTACAGCACTTGGCAGAATGACCTTTGGGAAGCCGGACACAGAGGCCTTTCCGCTGCTTAATATGGCAAAACGAGCCTTCTTTGAGGGCGGAGCCTGTCCTGCGGTGCTTAACGCCGCCGACGAGGTAGCCGTTGAGGCCTTCCTTAACGGAAGGATATCCTTTATGGATATATCCCGCGTTGTTTTCAACACCTACGATATGATGAGGGGCGCAAGGTACGCCCGCACTCTTGAGGATATCATCGCTTCGGATAAAGAGGCGAGAGAATTAGCAAAAAAATACGTTAAATAGGAGAAAAATCATTGGATTTAATTAAAACCGTACTCATAGCAATATTAGTTTTCGGCTTTTTGATCTTTATTCACGAGCTTGGACATTATCTTTTTGCAAGAATATTTAAGGTCACTATCACCGAGTTTTCTATTGGTATGGGCCCGAAGCTTGTCAAGTACGACTCGAAAAAGACGGGAATTCGCTACGCGATTTCGGCTATCCCATTCGGCGGCTATGTTGCTATGGTGGGTGAGGACGGCGAGAGCGATGATCCAAACGCTTTTAATAAAAAGCCCTGCTGGCAGAGGCTTATAATAACCGTGGCGGGTGCTACGGTAAACATCCTTGCCGGTGTTATTGCTATAATTATTCTCGCCTCGATCATTAACATAGGCGGAACGACTGTCGCGGGATTTCCCGATACCGAATACGAGATATCCTCTGCCGACTCGGGTCTTATGGAGGGCGATGAGATTATTAAGGTGGACGGCAAGAGAGTAAGCATCTTAGACGAGCTGTCCTATGAGATAATGCGTAAGGGACATGAGCCGATCAATATTACGGTTCTTCGTGATGGTAAGGAAATAACCCTCGAGAACGTAGTATTCCCCACCGACGAGGAGCAGGGACAGATCTTCGGTATGATGGATTTCCAGGTTTACGCAATAGAGAAGAATTTCATCAAGGTTATCGGGTATTCGCTTTCAAAGTCTGTCCTTATAGTCAGAATGTGCTGGGAGTCGATCGCCGATCTTATAACCGGAAGATACACTCTTGCTGCGGTCTCGGGCCCGGTTGGAATTTCCGAGGTGATCGGTACTGCGGCAAATCAAGGGGCGACCTCGCTTCTCAGTATCGTCTCGCTTATCAGCATTAATCTCGGAGTTATGAACCTTCTTCCTCTGCCCGCGCTTGACGGCGGCAGAACGGTTATGATCCTCGGCGAGATGATAACGAGAAAGAAGATCCCCGCCAATGTTGAGGCGACGATTAACGCCGTCGGCCTTGCTCTGTTGCTGGGTCTTTCGGCAATTATAATGGTTAAGGATATTTTCGGACTTTTCACCTAAAATTGGAGAATTAACCTTGAAATATAACGATTACAGACGTCAAAGCAGGGAAATAAGGGTCGGCAGCCTTACGATGGGCGGAAAAAGTCCCATCTCCGTTCAGTCGATGACAAATACCGACACGCACGATCTCGAGGCCACTCACCGTCAGGTTATACGCCTTGAGAAGGCGGGCTGTGACATTGTGCGTATTACCGCGCCCGACCTCGAGTCGGTCTCGACCTTCTCAGCCCTGAAAGCGAGAGGCGTGAGGCTGCCTCTTGTTGCCGATATTCATTTTAATTATAAAATAGCCGTCGCCGCCGCCGAGGCGGGAGTTGATAAAATACGTATCAATCCCGGTAACATCGGCTCAAAGGACAAGCTTCGAGAGGTGGTCATCGCCTGCCGTGAGAGGGGGATTCCCATCAGGATAGGCGTCAATTCAGGCTCGCTTGAAGAGAGTATTCTCAAAAAATACGGCGCACCCACCGCCGAGGCACTTGCCGAGTCAGCCTTATATCACGCGTCGCTTCTTCGTGAGCTCGATTTTGCGGATATTGCAATATCAGTAAAGTCCTCAGACGTGCAGACAATGATACGCGCTAACCGTATTCTTGCTGAGAGGACGGATTATCCTCTCCATCTCGGGGTTACCGAGGCAGGAGCAAGAACTCGCGCTATCGTGAAGAGCAGTGTTGGAGTCGGCACTCTGCTTGCCGAGGGCATCGGAGATACTATAAGAATATCGCTGACCGACGATCCGGTGGAGGAGATCTCTGCCGCAAGAGCAATTCTTGACTCGCTCGGTCTTTCCGAGAGAAGGGGAATGGATATAATTTCCTGTCCCACCTGCGGCAGAACGCAGATTGACCTTATCGGCCTTCTCTCGGAGTTTGAAAGACGTGCCGAGGCCGAGGGACTTGACAGAAAAAATATTAAGGTTGCCCTTATGGGCTGCGCGGTAAACGGCCCCGGAGAGGCCAGAGAGGCCGATATCGGTATCGCAGGCGGCGCGGGCGAGGCTCTTCTCTTTAAGAAGGGGCGGATTATAAGAAAGATTAAAGAAGACAGCCTTATCGACGAGCTTATCGCCGAGATAAAGGCTATTTAAAATATAACAAAACATAGATTATTACCTAAAAACACAGGAAAATATGGAAAAAGAAAGGAAAGGGAAAATGCAAGGCGAAAAGAAATTTTCTCAGGTTTTTTCAAGATATAAGCCCTCTGCCGAGAAGCTTGCGCTTCTTGACCGCGGACACTCTGCGCGCTTCCGCTATACCAAGGATCCTATGCGCGTTGAGGTTGACCTTTCCTTTGACGCGCACGAGGACGCCGAGCTTATTTACGAGATCGAGGATGAGTGCCGCGAGCTTTATGCGGCCGAGAGCTTTAAGATACTTCCGCACTTCACGCCCGAATGCTTTGATATGCGCTATTTTGACGAGATCACCTGCGAGGCGGCTCTTTGCGGTGCGGTTACCAACGGATTTTTCACTGGTGCAAAATACGAGGACGACGGAGAATGCATCACCGTCTCCATACCCTTCTGCGATGCGGGCGTTGAGTTCGTTAAAAGCTCTAACACCGAGGAAATTCTCTCAAATATTCTTCGAAGCCGCTACGGCATAGCTCGCAGAGTTTCGGTGATATGCGGTGAGGGAGCTGACATAAGAAGCCGTCAGTGGGAGGAGAAGCGCAGACAGAAGCTTGCTGACGCCGAGGCCGAAAGCCGCGAGCGCTTTATCGCCGAGCAGAAAAAGCTTGCCCAGCAGCGTGAGGAGCAGGCGAGAGCCGCCGATCCTACATACGATTTTGAGGCAAAATCGGGTATATCCTCTGTAACCGGCGTTGCCGAGGCGATTGGCGAGTCGCAGTATAAAATGGGTGCTACCATATACAGCTTTGCAGATGCGAAGCCTGTTTTTGGCGAGGATTTTGCCATTAACGATCCCACTCCGCTGTCTGATGCGCCCGGTACTAACAGCCGTGCCGTATTTCTCGGCACTGTATTTGACGTAAGTATGAAGGAGACCCGCGCGGGAGACAAAACCAACTGCACGATAGGGATTTCCGACGGTGCTTCGGCGATTTATGTAAAGAAAACTTTACCAAACGAGGAGCTCGATTGGGTAAAAGGGCTGAAAGCGGGCGCACATCTTGCGGTTCTCGGACGAATTCAGCAGGATAGATTTGATAACGAATCATTCCTCTCTCCCATAGCAATAAAGAAAATTTCCACCGTCCTTCGCACCGACGACGCGCCCGAGAAGCGTGTGGAGCTTCACCTCCACTCCAACATGTCTCAGATGGACGCCATCATCACACCCAAAGAGCTTGTGGACACCGCCATTCGCTGGGGTCATAAGGCTATCGCCCTAACCGACCACGGAAACGTGCAGGCCTTCCCCGAGGTAATGCTTGCTCTTGAAAAATCGAAATCCGAGCTTAAGGTACTCTACGGAACCGAGGCTTATTTCGTCAACGACACTGCGAAGTGCATTTTCGGAAGAAAATATCCTGCATTTGACGATGAGATGGTCGTTTTCGATATAGAGACCACAGGCCTTTCTAACCGCACCTGCAAGATAATCGAAATCGGCGCGGTCAAGATCAAAAAGGGTAAGATCATTGATAAATTTAATATCTTTGTCGACCCCGAATGCCCTATTCCGGAGGAGATAACCAAGCTTACCTCTATCACGGACGATGACGTAAAGGGCGCGCCAAAGGAGCGCGAGGCTTTGGAGCAATTCTTCGCCTTCGCTGGTGAGGAGCTTCTTATTGCCCATAACGCTAACTTCGATATTGGTTTTATCCGCGTTGCCGCCGAGAGGCAGGAGATGCCGTTTAATAATCCCTATCTAGACACTGTCGGACTTTCAAGATACGTAAACCCCGAGCTTAAAAACCATAAGCTTGACACTATAGTTGAATACTATAAGATAGGCGACTTCCACCATCACAGAGCCTCCGACGACGCTGAGGTTCTTGCACGCATTTTTATTGAGATGCTCTCAAGGCTTAGAAAAGAGGGAATTCTTGATTTTGAGAGCGTTATCTCGGCGATGAGCGAGACGGTCGATCCGGTTAAGCTTTCTGCCTATCATATGATAATTTTCGCAAAGAATAAAGAGGGCCTAAAGAACCTCTATAAGCTTATCTCCTACAGCTATCTTAACTACTACGGCGGCTACGGCAGACAGAAGAAGGTGCCGAGAATGCCCAAGACGGTTGTAGAGCAGCACAGAGAAGGCCTTATCCTCGGATCCGCTTGTGTTTCCGGCGAGCTGTATAACGCTATTCTCGACGGTAAGAAGCAGGAGGAGCTTGAGGAGATCGCTTCCTTCTACGATTATCTCGAAATACAGCCTATTTGCAACAACCGCTTCCTTATTGAGGAGGGCAGGGTGGCAGACGACGAGGCTCTGCGCGACATAAACCGCCGTATTTACGATCTTGGTAAAAAGCTTGGAAAGCCGGTCTGCGCAACATGCGACGCCCATTTCGTTAATAAAGAGGACGAGATCTACCGCCGTATTCTCCTTGCGGGAATGAAGTTCAAGGACGCCGACAGAGAAGAGCCCATCTATCTTCGTACAACCGACGAGATGCTTTTCGAGTTCTCCTATCTCGGCGAGGATATCGCCCGCGAGGTGGTTATCCTAAATCCTAACAAAATCGCCGATATGTGTGAGAAGATCAGACCCATTCCCGAGGGCAGATATGAGCCCGACCTTCCAGGAGCGAAGGAGGAGCTTGTAAGCTCCTGCTGGCAGCGCGCCCACGATTGGTACGGCGACGACCTTCCCGAAATCGTTGAGAAGCGTCTTGAAAAGGAGCTTACATCTATTATAAATAACGGCTTTGCGGTGCTTTATATGATCGCCGTTAAGCTTGTTGCATATTCCGAGAGCCTTGGTTATCAGGTCGGCTCGAGAGGCTCTGTCGGCTCGTCTTTCGTCGCTACGATGTCGGGTATATCCGAGGTTAACCCTCTGCCGCCACATTACAGATGCCCCAAATGCCGCTACTCGGAGTTCTTTACCGACGGCTCGGTTGGCTCGGGCTTCGACCTTCCCGACAAGAAATGCCCCGTCTGCGGCGAGATGCTTTATCAGGACGGCCACGATATCCCGTTTGAGACCTTCCTCGGCTTCTACGGTGACAAGTCTCCCGATATCGACCTTAATTTCTCGGGCGACGTTCAGGGTAAGGTACATAAATATACCGAGGAGCTTTTCGGTCAGGGGCAGGTGTTCCGCGCAGGAACGATTACCGGCCTTGCCGATAAGACCGCGTGGGGCTATATTGCAAAGTACCTCGAGGACAAGCGTATCAAGATACCAAAGGCGCAGATCGGTTATATGTCAACTCGTATTATGGGTATCAAGAAGACCACGGGTCAGCACCCCGGCGGTATTATCGTTGTGCCTAACGAGTACGATATTTATGATTTCACACCCGTTCAGCACCCTGCCGACGACCCGAGGG
>SVTZ01000050.1 GCA_015063525.1 Oscillospiraceae bacterium | reverse complement strand
GATCCTTGAAATATCAAGGTCTCCGTACATTGTAAGCGCAAGAGTTCTCGGAATAGGTGTGGCGCTCATTACGAGCAAATGCGCCGTCTCGGATTTATCTTTAAGTTTTGCCCTTTGTGCAACGCCGAATCTATGCTGCTCGTCTGTTATAACTAGTCCGAGCCTTGCAAAATCAACATTATCCGATATAAGCGCGTGAGTACCGACAACAACGTCCGTTTCTCCCTCGGCAAGAGAATGTTTTATTCGGTTCTTTTCTTTTGCCGTGGTAGATCCGAGAAGCAGCTCTACCTTAAGTCCGAGTCTGCCGAGAAGATCCGAAAGCTCAGCGTAGTGCTGTCGTGCAAGGATTTCGGTTGGCACCATTAATGCAGTCTGACAGCCGGATTTGGCGGCAATGTATGCCGATGCAGTGGCGCATACCGTCTTTCCGCAGCCTACGTCACCGACGATTATTCTCGCCATAGGATATACTACGCCGTCCTTACCGATTACGGTGTCACGGTAAACGTCGTTGATTGCAGCCTTCTGAGAGCCGGTAAGCTCATAGGGCAGAAGCTCAGTCAGCGGAGTAAGAGAGCAGGGGGAAAACTTAATTCCTTCACCTCTGCTTTTCTGCGAGGCAGACATTGAAATTCCGATTCCGAAGTAAAGCATCTCGTCAAAGGCAAGCCTCTCGCGAGCCTTAAAAAGAGCACCGTCACTCTCGGGGAAATGGGCATTTTTTATAGCGTATGTAAGGGTGGGCAGAGCGTTTTTAATTCTTATATTATCGGGAATTGGATCGATAATTTCAGGCAGAATGTCATTTATAGCGGATTTGATCAGCTTGTCGATCTGCTTTGAGGTTATCCCCTCGGTCAGCGGATATATGGGGACAAAATCCGGAAGCGGTATCCCTTCAACGTAAGGCTCGTACTTCGGATTTGAAAGGCTTAGCTTGTTTTTCTGGAAGGTTGGCTTACCCCAGAACCTGAAGGTGCTTCCGACCTGAAAAACGTCTTTAACAAATGGGCTGTTGAAGAATGTAATCTCGACCGAGCCGGATTCGTCGAATGCGCGAAATTTTGACAGTGTAAGTCCCTTGCGTATGCGGGCTTGTCTTACAACTGTTGAAACTGTGAGAAGGAAGGAGCAGGGGCGTTCTGTGTCGTATTTTGCAAGAGAAATTACGTCTCCGCGTTTTTCGTATGCGCGGGGAAAATAATAAACAAGATCACCGACAGTGCGTATTCCAAGCCGGGACAGCTGTTCCGCCCGAACCTTACCAACGCCGACCAATGCGGTAATTGGCGTGGTTGCAGTCAATACGGCCATAGTCCATTCCTCCCTTTTTAAGTGCATAAGTAAACAAATACATTGTACTACATTTTTCATTCATTTGCAATATATAAGCAAAAAAAATCCATGTTTTACGTTTTTTTACAATGTGTTAAAATAAAATAATAAAAAAATCTTTACAAAATAATAATAATATGATATAATAATACGAAAAAATCTTTTCGGAGAAAAAATGAAAACTGAATTAAAGACTTCATTATCAAGTAAGAAGACTCTCTTGATAATATCATTTTTATGTTTGATCAGCGTACTTGCTTGCTGCCTTTTTGGCGAGATAACCTTGCCTGTTGCGGCGGCTTTTCTTGCTGTGCTTTACGTTTTTGATGAGAAGAAGAGGAGGATCTTCAGCCGAAGCGTGTCGGCAATTGTTCTTATTATCAACTTAGCCGCCGTATTGCTTGGTTTTAGCGCCTCTCTTTTCGGTGTCGAGGCTATAGTACTTTCAGTGATAATTTATTTTGCCTTCTCAAAGCAAACGAGCAAATCCGATGCTTCGTATTTGATGACGGTTATTCTCGCAGTTCTTATAGCTCTCGGCGGAATACTACTCGCAGTGATGGTTCAGGGAGAATTCAGCATCGAGGCAGTTTCCTCATTCTATATGGGTATTCTCAGCTATCTTAAGGAGATCTTCGTTAACTCTGCTATGCTGATGTACGGAGAAATGCTTGAGGCTTCCGGAAATAATTTTACCGCGGAAGACTTTGGTGCAATATTTGACACCGTTATAAGCATGACGATCTCATACGTTATTATTGCCTCCTTCCTTCTTGTCGGACTTACCATGAAGCTTTTTACAGCTATTACCGCAAGGCTTTCAGAGGATAAACGAGAGGTTCTCAGCTGGCGATTTATTCCAACAAATGTGTTCGCATATTTTTACCTTATTCTTACGTTTGCTTCGTTGTTTGTAACCTCCTCGTCAGATCTCATCTCGGTATCGATCCTCAACCTGTATTACGTTTTTATGGTAATTTTTGCATACTCAGGCTTTAATTTTATGGTCGTCAATCTTGCAAAGAGATTCAATCGCTTTGTTGCTTTTATTTTGCCTGTAATATCCATTGTATTATTTTCCTCCTTTGCAATACAGCTTCTTGCTGTTATCGGTGTGTTTTTCACTTTTGCAAAGAATAGGGAAAATATTCAGCATAATTAGTAACAACAACGTTAGACAAATCAATCATAAGAAAGGAATTTGCTTATGAAAAACGAAAAGGATAATCAGAATTTACACGTTCCATACGCATCCAGACGGGATATGATACTTTACGCCGCCCTTGGCATATTGAATATTGCCCTCGTTGCTATACTCTGTCATTTTATACCCGGAGTTCAGCCGATAATAGTGGCTATCATCGTCGGCGTGATTTACCTTAGCGAGATCGCGATTATAGCACTGAGGCGCGTTGCCAAGTCAAGAATTTATCCCACCAAGAGCATACATGGACTGCTTGGCGAGGAGGGAAGCGCGGTATTCAAGAGCTCGAGACTTCCTATAGTTATATTCGATCTTCACGGAACGATTCTCTGGTACAACGACGCAATGAGAATGGCGCTTGATTCCTACGATAATTTTATCGGTGAAAAGATATCCTCCGTAATTGATTTTGATATGGAGGACGCAACATCCGGTGAGTGCAGAACTACGATAGGAAATAACGTTTACAGCGTAGAGGGCTTCGTTTTGTCAAAGAAAAACAACGGCCTTTACCTTGCCATGCTCTCAGATATCACCTCTCTCAGTACTCTTGAGAAAAAGTATTACGACGAGCGTGTTGCAGTTGCTTATATCGCCATAGATAACGTTGAGGATATCCTTCAGTACGTACACGAGAAGTTTGCCGATGCGGTCGTAAGCATTGAGGATAAGCTTAAGTCATGGGCGGCTTCGATGAACGGCGTTATCAAGTCCTACGATAACGATAAATACATTATGCTATTTGAGTCGGCTTATCTTGAAGAGTGTATTGCCAACAGATTCGACATTCTGGATAGCATTCGTGATGCAAGGGTAGGGGACGGTGTTTCCATAACCGTATCAATCGGAGTTTCCCATAAGGGTGGAACTCTCCACGAGAGAGAGATAGATGCAAGAGACGCTATTGATCTCGCCCTTCAGCGAGGCGGCGACCAGGTTGTTTATAAATCGGAGAATGAGACGATATACTTCGGCGGTCGTACCAAAACCGTTTATAAGCGCTCCAACGTCCGTTCCCGAGCCTTCTCAAATCAGCTTTCTGCGCTTATGTCGAGATCCGACAACGTCATTATTATGGGTCACAGATACGGCGACTTCGATTCATTCGGTGCATCGGTCGGTGTTGCAAGGCTTGCGATGCTTTGCGGAATTAAGGCAAATATTGCAGTTGATCTTACCGACAGAAACCTTCGTCCCTGCATAGAAATGATGCAGAAGACCGAGATTTATTCTCAGGTATTCGTTGATAACGCGGCAGGTCTCGATCTTATCGGTCCCGATACTCTGGTAGTTCTCGTTGACCATAACAGTATTCCGAGAGCCCAGTTCTCGGATATTGCGTCTAAGACGAGCAATATTGCGGTCATCGACCATCACCGTAAGATCGATCAGCCCGTAAATACAATGAAGATCACCTATATCGAGCCTTCGGCATCCTCTGCTTGTGAGCTTGTTACCGAGATGCTTGAGAGTGCGGTCAGCTCACAGAATCTTCTTAAGGAAGAGGCCGATATTCTTCTTGCCGGTATCCTTCTCGACACTAAGCAGTTTACAAGAAACACCGGCACGCGTACCTTCGGCGCGGCACAGTATCTTCGCGGCGCAGGTGCCGATCCCACCGACGTTTATAATCTCTTCAAGGCAGCTCCTGAGGACCTTTCCAAGGAGGCGCGCTTCCATACGTCCATCATTATGTATGAGGATTGCATAGCTCTTGCCTGCTGCGAGGGAGATACCGATGAATCCTACCGTGTCATCGCTTCTAAAGCGGCTGATAAGATGCTTACTTTGCGCGGCGTTTCCGCGGCGTTTACTCTCGTCCGTATCGGCGAACAGATCCATATTTCGGGACGTTCCTCGGGTAAGATCAACGTTCAGCTTATACTGGAAAAGCTGCGCGGAGGCGGACATTTTGACGTTGCAGGAGCTCAGGTGGTATCGGATTCCATAGTCGACGTTCTTGAGACTCTTAAGAAGAGCATCGACGAGTATCTTGAGCGTAATCCCGTATAAAACAGTATATAGTATATAGATTGGAGAAATACAATGAAGGTTATTTTACTTTGCGACGTAAAGGGTCAGGGAAAAAAGGATCAGATCGTTGAGGTTTCCGACGGCTACGCCCGCAATTTCCTTTTCCCTCAGAAGAAGGCTGTTCCCGCTGATGCAAAGGCGACTAACGAGCTTAAGAATAAAGAGGAATCAAGACAGTTTAAGATCAGCGAGGACAGAAAGGCTGCATCGGCTCTTGCAGATAAAATCAACAACGTAGAAATCGAGATCATTATGGGTCACGGCGCAGACGGCAGACTTTACGGCTCGGTTACCGCTAAGGATATTGCCGAGGAGCTTAAGAAAAAGGTTGGCGTTGATATCGACAAGCGAAAGATCCAGATGAAGGAGGCTATCAAGGCCTACGGAAAGCATGACGTCCAGCTTAAGATTCTTTCTGACATCAGTGCGAAATTTGTCGTTTACGTTCACGACTAAGTTATTTTAACAAACAACGAAAGGAATAGACAAAAATGGACAGCTCAAGCTTAATGAGACAGATGCCCGTTTCGGTTGAGGCGGAGCAGGCATTGCTCGGATCTATAATTGTCAGTCCTGATGCCTTCGACAAGATCGGCGGTATGATTAGCACCGAGGATTTTTACGTCGAGGAGCATAAGCATATATACGCGGCGCTTCTTAAAATGTACGCGCAGAATAAAACTATTGACGTAGTAACTCTTGTTAACGCTCTTGTTGAGAACGGTGACCGTGACGAGGCGGGCGGAATACAATATATTACGCTTATTGCCGAATCTGTGCCTTCTGCGGTAAACGTTAAGGACTACGCGAGAATAGTAAAGGATAAAGCTACTTTAAGAAAGCTTATCGGCGTATGTAACGAGATCAACGAGGATGCCTACAGCGAGTCAGATGTTCATACGATCGTTGACAACGCAGAGCAGAAGATCTTCGATATCTCTCATAATAAGGATAACAAGGAATTCAGACATATCAGAGACGTTCTTCAGAACGTTTACCGCGATATTGAGATCCTTTCGGAGACAAAGGGCGCGGTTTCGGGTGCCAAGACAGGATTCTCCGGTCTTGACAGAATGCTCGTGCAGATGGGTAAGGGCGATCTCGTTATAGTTGGCGCCCGTCCCGGTATGGGTAAGACCTCCTTTGCGCTTAACATTGCCACAAACGTCGCAAAGAATACGAAAAAATCTGTAGCCATCTTCTCGCTCGAGATGTCGGGAGAGCAGCTCGTTACGCGTATAATATCCAGTGAGGCAATGGTTGATTCCCATAGCCTTCGTACAGGTCAGCTTGCGAACGAGGATTGGGATAATATTGCAGACGTGATCTCCTCGCTTTCGGGCTGTGAGATCTATATTGACGATACCTCTGCTATCACCACAACCGAGATGAAATCGAAACTGAGACGACTTCCCAACCTCGGACTTGTCGTTATCGATTACATCGGTCTTATGCAGACGACCTCGAACAGCGATAACCGTGCTCAGCAGGTTGGTGAAATATCAAGAAATCTTAAAATAATGGCAAAGGACTTCGGCGTTCCGTTTATCTGCTGCGCTCAGCTTAACCGTGGCACGGAGTCCCGTCCCGGAGCAGGTAAGCGTCCCACACTTGCAGACCTTCGTGACTCGGGATCTATTGAGCAGGACGCAGATATTGTTCTTTTCCTCTATAGAGACGAATATTATAAGGATATCAGCGGTGCAGAGCCTAGTCCTGAGGCCGCTGATACAGCTAATACCGCAGAGGTTATTATTGCCAAGAACAGACACGGCTCGGTCGGAAACGTAAAGATGGGCTGGATCGGTCAATTCACCAAATTCCGTACTATCGAGGACGATTATGCGTCAAATTAATAGAGCACTGCTTTCGGATTTCTTTTCGGGAAGAGGACGTGAGATTTATAGCGGCTGCCTTGATGCGGTAGACGAATACTCGATGCAGGCTTCATTAAGCTCAGGTGTTCTCGTTGGTCTTTCCGGCGGTGCAGACTCTGTAATGCTTCTTTGCTTTCTTCTTGAGTACAGAAGAAGGGGAGGTGTTGATTTTCCTATATGCTGCGTTCATATTAATCACGGAATAAGAGGCGAGGAAGCTGACTCTGACGAGGCCTTTTGTATTGAGCTTTGCAGGTCGCTTGACGTGGAGCTTATTGTTAAAGGATTCGACGTTCCCACTATTGCGAGGGGCTCTCGGATTGGTCTTGAGGAAGCTGCAAGAAATATCAGATATTCCGCTTTTCAGATGATAATTTCGGGCAGAGAGGATTTATCGACAATTGCGGTAGCTCATAATATGAGTGATAACGCCGAGACTGTTGTTTTTAATCTAATGCGCGGAAGCGGTGCAAGAGGCGCGGGCGGAATTCGTCCGGTGCGTGATAATATCATAAGACCGCTTATTAAAATCGCCAAATCCGATATTGTCTTGGTTCTTGATGACTTCGGTATTCCATACGTCACCGATAGCACGAATCTTTCCACCGATTATACACGTAACTATATACGCCACGAGATTATACCAAGGCTTAAGAAGATTGCCGATGATCCCGAGAAAATGCTCCTTAGATTTTCGGAAAATGTTAGGTGTGACGATGATTATATCTATTCCGCCGCTGCCGATTTTCTGAAGGACAGGCAAACGGTTTCAAACAAGGAGCTTTCAGAGCTTCATTATTCGGTATTCGTAAGAGTACTTTCTCTTATGGGCAGAGCTAAATCGGGAAATATTTCGTCTAAGATCGCGTCGGATATACGCGCTCTACTGCATAAAGACAATTTTTCATATTCTCTCATCGGTCACGCAACCTTTATCTGCGAGCGCGGCAATTGCTTTGTATCCGGAAATAACGGTAATCTTTTGGATTATTGTTTCGGTATAGAGGAGGGAATTACTCATCTTGATCCGTTTAACGCGGATTTTGTTCTTTCGAAGCAAAAAGTCGAAAAAACTTATTTAAATGTTTACAAAATATCAATACAAGCAAACCTTTCTTCTGCTATAATTAATGGTAGCTTGTATCTTCGTCCGAAAAGGGACGGCGACACGGTTTATTACGGCGGTATGACTCATAAGCTGAAGAAGCTTTTCAGCGACAGAAAAATTCCCGCTTCTAAAAGAAAGAAAATTCCCATACTCTGCGATGACAAAGGAGTTGTGTGGGTCCCGGGATTCGGCGTCCGAGACGACGGCGTTCTCCCGGAAAACAGAGAGGATATTTACGTTCTTCTCGGAATATTATCTGATAATGAGAGCGATGAAAACAGCTTGCATTCCGGCTCGGAATTCAAATAATAAAATGCTCGTTTTCAGTTAATAATATTAATGGTTTTGTTAAGAAAGGCATGGAAGAAACCTGATGAAGGCAAATTTTAAAAGCATAATAATGCTTCTGATCATAGTAGGCATCGTTATCGTCGGTTCATCACTTTTGATGGATCAGCAAAAGGAAGACGAGTTCGTTTACAGTGAGCTGCTCGAGCTTTTTGAGGAGGATCTTGTCCGTGACTTCGTGGTTGACAACACGGCGTCTATGACGCTTCACGCTTACGTTGCTACGGAGAACGCTGACGGCTCATACACCTTTGAGCTTGACGAAAAGGGCGAGAGAAAGGTTGTTGAAAAAACCTATTCCTTTAGGTACGAGCTGCAGCTGAATAAGATTATTTCTATAATCGAGGAAAATGCTGCCGACGGCTCTACCAATCTTGAAAAATACGATTTTGAGCCGATTCCCAAGACACCTTGGTATCTTGAATATCTTCCCTGGATCCTTACTGCACTTATCTTTATTGGCCTGACCATATTCCTGATGCGACAGACCTCTTCGGGCGGTGCAGGTAAGATGGGCGGCTTTGCCAAGTCAAAGGCCAAGGTCGTAACCGGTGACAAAAACGCAGTTAAGTTTGCCGACGTAGCAGGTGCGGATGAGGAAAAGGCAGAGCTCGAGGAGGTCGTAGAGTTCCTTAAAGATCCTGAGAAATTCGTTAAGCTTGGCGCAAGAATTCCTCGCGGCGTACTTTTAGTAGGCCCTCCCGGTACGGGTAAAACCCTTCTTGCGAAGGCGGTCGCAGGCGAGGCAGGCGTGCCATTCTTCTCGATTTCCGGTTCGGATTTTGTTGAAATGTACGTCGGTGTCGGTGCGTCTCGTGTAAGAGATCTGTTTGACAATGCAAGAAAAACTCCCGCAAGTATTATATTTATTGATGAGATTGATGCGGTCGGCCGTCATAGAGGCGCAGGTCTCGGCGGTGGACACGATGAAAGAGAGCAAACCCTCAACCAGCTTCTTGTTGAGATGGACGGATTTGGAACAAATTCCGGTGTTATCGTTTTGGCGGCAACAAACCGCCCGGATATTCTTGATCCCGCGCTCCTTCGTCCCGGTCGATTTGACAGACAGATTACCGTTAACTATCCCGATATGAAGGGCCGTGAGGAGATCCTTAAGGTTCATTGTCGTAATAAGCCTCTCGAGGAGACTGTAGATCTTAAGAAGATCGCCCAGACCACCATCGGTTTCACTGGTGCTGAGCTTGCTAACCTTATGAACGAGGCTGCTCTTCGCGCGGCTAAAAAGAACAAAGCTCTTATCGGTATGGTTGATATCGAGGAGTCTTATATGAAGCTTCTCCTCGGCCCGCAGAAAAAGACAAAGGTAAGAACGGCTGAAGATAACAAGCTTTGTGCATATCACGAGGCAGGTCACGCGGTTGCTTCCTACTACTGTAAGCATACAAATCCCGTTAAGCATATAACCATTATTCCTGCAGGAAACGCAGGCGGTGTTACCGTAAGCGTTCCCACCGAGGACAGAATGGGTATGACGAAGGGACAGATGCTTGATGACATTGTTTACGGAATGGGCGGCAGAGTTGCCGAACAGCTTATACTTGATGATATTTCCACCGGTGCATCGGGTGATATTAAGCAGGCTACCAGCAGAGCGAGAGCAATGGTTACCAAATACGGTATGAGCGATCTTCTCGGCCCTGTGCTTTACGGTAACTCGGGCACAAATGATGAGGTGTTCCTCGGCAGAGATTTCTCTTCCTCTCCCAGCTATTCCGATGATACCGCAACGCTTATTGACGAGGAGGTAAGACGTATTATTACCGAGTCTTATAAGCGCTGTGAAAAGATACTCACAGATCACATCGATAAGCTTCATTTTGTTGCTGAATTCCTTCTTAAGAACGAATCTATGGACGATGAGCAGTTTAAAGCGGCAATGGAGATGGATAATCCCACTATCGAATCTATAGAGGATATCGCCTTCCGCAAAAAGCAGAAGAGCGAAGAAGAGAACGATATCGCTCACGAGAACAATCGCAAGGCTGAGGAAGAGGAGCGCCGCCGCCGCGAGGAGCTTGCCAAGAAGATGGCAAACGGCGAGGAGCTTACCGAGGAGTCTCTTGATGAGATATTCGGTAAAAGACACACCGCCCGCGCAGGCGATGACTTTGAGGATAATTCTTCAGATACTGAAAACAGCGATAAAAAGTAATATTTAAGGGTGACTCGATAGGAGTCACCCTTTCTTACATAAAAAACTGCCACAAAATTTGTGGCAGTTTTGCTTTTTTAGATAGTGTGAATACCGTTGGTTGAATCAGCCTTTGCATCAAGCTTATACTTCTGCTGTTTTCTCCAGTCGAAGAACTTGATAGCGACCTGCTCGAAGAGAGCAAGGGAAAGAAGATCCTCATCCTGCTCGCTGTAGGGAGCAACTCTTTGACGGAGCGAATCGATTTCGGGTGCGATCTTGTCCGCAGGTCTGTAGTCGATAACGTCGTCCTCGCCAATTATCCTTCTCTTAAAGTCTTCGGAGATGGAGGCAGGGCACTTACCGTACTCTCCTCTTACGAGAGCCTTGAATTCCTTGGTGACTCTTGCGTATCTGCCTTCGTTTGCAAAGAGTACGTTGTTAACTGCCTGAGTACCTACGATCTGAGAGGTAGGAGTAACGAGAGGCGGATATCCAGCATCTGCTCTTACGTTTGCAACCTCCTCGAGAACTGCATCAAGCTTATCCGACTTACCGGCCATCTTAAGCTGACTGATAAGGTTTGAGAGCATACCGCCGGGAACCTGATAGCGGAGAGCGTTAACGTCAACCTTAAGCACCTTGGGATCGATAAGACCGGATGCAAGGTAATCCTCGCGGATCTTATTGAAATGCTTAGCTACAACGTCAAGCTTAGCAAGATCGAGGCCTGTGTCATAGGGAGTGCCCTGCAGGGTAGCTACCAGCGACTCGGTGGGAGTGTGCGACGTACCCATTGCAAGGGGAGATATAGCGGTATCAACGCTGTCGACGCCTGCCTCAATAGCCTTAAGGAGAGTCATAGATCCGAGACCTGCGGTGTAATGACAGTGAAGATTTACGGGAATAGAAACGCTGTTCTTGATGGTTTTAACAAGCTGATATGCCTCGTAGGGCTTAAGAAGACCGGACATATCCTTGATACAGATGGAGTTCGCACCCAT
>SVTZ01000049.1 GCA_015063525.1 Oscillospiraceae bacterium | reverse complement strand
CATAACCTCGGGAAGTGTCGTACCGATGGAAACAACGGTCGCACCGATAAGAAGCTCGGGAAGGTGGAAGCGCTTTGCGATACCTGTTGCCGCATCAACGAACCAGTCACCGCCCTTGATAAGAAGGATGAATCCAAAGATGAGCAGATAGAGATAATCCGGGATGAAATCAAACATTTCTGTTTCTCCTTTTATGTTTTTATTTTAAATAAACGAAGTAATAAAGATCTCAAGACCGATAAAGATCAAAATTGCACCGCCGAAGATGGCAGAGCTGCCTGCAAGCGTTGTACCGAACTTCTTGCCGAGAATAACGCCTGCGGTGCAGATAAGGAAGGTGACGGCAGCGATAAGAAGCGCGCAGACTACAGCCTGCCAAACGTTATAATCGGATATGGTAAAGCCTACCGAAAGCGCGTCTATCGAGGTGGCAATTCCCTGCACGAGAAGTGCCGAGAGCCCGAGCTTTTTGGGGAGAGGACATTCAGTTCCGCCCTCGGATCTGCATTTATATTCCTTAATTCCCTCGTAGAGCATCTTACCGCCGATGTAGCCGAGCAGACCCAGAGCTATCCAGGGAATAAACTTTTCAAACACCGAAAAAAGTGAGGCAATAGAGTGAACGCAGAACCAGCCGATAAGCGGCATAAGCCCCTGAAAAACGGCAAATATTCCTGCAACACCAAACATTTTTCTTCTCTTCATATCGGGCTCGTTTAAGCCGTTAGCAAGCGAGACCGAGAAGGCATCCATAGCAAGGCCGATGCCAATCAATATGCTATTAAAGAAGAACAAAAAATCAAACATTTTCGCCTCACAAAATAAAAAAAGTATGACCGCGAAGCCATACCTGAGATCAAAAAGGGAATCCATGTAAGCTCGCGCAATACATGAGTCTCGCGATTTAATTCAAGCCAGACCGAGACGGCCAGGATGTTGACTTGAAACGCCAAAAGCGCTCGCTACTCCCTCATACGAGTGATAGTATACCACATATGTTAGATTTTGTCAAGAGTTTTCTTTGCCAAAAAAATTACCGAAAAGAAAACGGGCGGATTTTGCTCCGCCCAATTTAAGCCTTACTTTATAAACATAGCATCACCGAACGAGAAGAAACGGTACTTTTCATTAACCGCCGTCTCATAGGCGTTCATCACATTTGCCTTGCTCGCAAGGGCACTGACGAGCATTATCAGTGTGCTTTCGGGCAGATGGAAGTTAGTTATAAGGGCGTCAACCGCCTTGAATTTATAGCCGGGATAGATGAAAATCGCCGTTTCGGCATTCATCGGATGCACAAGTCCGTCTGGGGTCGATGCACTTTCAAGAACTCTGCAGGAGGTTGTTCCTACCGAGATAATGCGGCCTCCCGCCTTACGGCGGCGATTGATCTCATCGGCTACTTCCTTTGAAATGTGAAAATACTCGCCGTGCATTTCGTGTTCTTCGATTTTATCAACCTTTACCGGGCGGAATGTACCGAGACCAACGTGGAGGGTTACCTCACCGTAGCCAACGCCCTTTGCTTTAATGCGCTCGAGAAGCTCGTCGGTAAAATGCAGTCCTGCGGTAGGCGCGGCGGCAGACCCTTCCTCCTTTGCATAAACCGTCTGATAGTCGTCCTTATTTTCCAGCTTTTTGGTTATGTAAGGAGGCAGAGGCATATTACCTATAGCGTCAAGAACCTCGTAAATATTCTTATATTTTTCTATGTCGTATTCAAATTTTACCGTACGGTTGCCGCCCTCCACGATAGCAGTGACCGTTGCGCGTAGAATGTCCGAAAAATTAAACGTCGCGCCAACCTTTGCGCGCTTGCCGGGACGGACTAAGGTCTCCCACTCGCCGTTTTCAAGCATACGAAGCAGCAGAAGCTCTATATCTCCTCCTGTCTTGACGGTTTTTCCAAGCAGTCTTGCGGGAATAACCTTTGAGGAATTAACTACAAGCATATCCTCGGGATTAAGGTAGTCGATTATATCGCGGAATATTTTATGCTCTACACTTCCCGTATTTCTGTCAAGCACCATAAGTCGGCAGCCGTCACGCTCGTCGCTTGGCGATTGGGCGATAAGCTCCTCGGGAAGATCGTAATAAAAGTCGCTGGTCGCGAGGTCTGTAGCCACGCGATCGTTTAAAATCTTGTTTTCCATTTTGTCCTTTCAAACGGTTTTAACATATATTTATTATTAGCAGAACTATTATACACGAAAAAATACCACAAATCAATACATGAGGACAAATTTTGTCAGAAAGGCAGAATTACGGTGAAAAAACAGATATTTCGCGGCGCAGCAACCGCGCTCATAACCCCGTTTCTAGACGGCGAGATAGATTATAAGGCTCTCGGCGAGCTAATTGAGTATCAGATAGCGGGAGGAATTGACGCTCTGGTAATAGGCGGCACGACGGCCGAGGCGGCAACCCTGTCCGACGAGGAGAGATACAAGCTATACACCTTTGCCAAGGGAAAAATAGCAGGCCGAACAAAGCTTATACTCGGTACCGGAACGAATGACACAAGAGTGGCGATTTCCCACACCAAATTTGCGGAGAGGCTTGGCTGCGACGGCGTGCTTTTGGTAACGCCGTACTACAACAAGGGTACAGAATCAGGCATAGAAAAACACTATCTTTCCATAGCCGAATGTGCAGATTTGCCAATTATACTTTACAATGTGCCGTCGAGAACGGGAGTAAACCTAGGTTTTAACCTTTTGGATAGACTGTCGAACCATCCTAATATTGTCGCGCTGAAGGAGGCCTCCGACTCGGTTGACAGACTCGTTACACTGGCCGCCTTTGGAGACAAATTACACCTCTACTCAGGCAACGACAGTCAGATATACCCTACCCTCGCGCTGGGCGGCCGCGGTGTGATCTCTGTAATGTCAAACCTTCTGCCGAAAACCACTCACGAGCTATGCAAATGCTACTTTGACGGCAAACAAAGCGAGGCTCTTAAACTTCAGCTCGAGCTTCTCCCTTTCATAAAATCGTTGTTTATTGAAACAAACCCGACACCTATAAAATTTGCCATGGCCGAGCGCGGCTTCTGCTCTACCGAGGTGCGCCTCCCACTCGCTGAGCCAAGAAAATCAACCAAAGAGGCGCTTATCAGAGAGCTAAAGAAAATCAAAAAGTTTGAATAGAAAAAGGACGGAGCGCCGTGATGCACATTATCACGTTGCTCTGTCCTTTTAGGTTAATAATTGTATTGTCTTCTTTTAACCACGAGGAATACCGTAGTAACCGCGGCAGAGAGAAGCTCGGCGACTATTATGGATAGCCAGACGCCGTCGATCTCTAAAAACTCGGGAAGGATCAGCAATGCGCCGATCTGAAAAACGAGGGTACGCAGGAATGAAATAATGGCCGAGACTCCGCCGTTATTAAGCGCGGTGAAAAAGGATGAGCCGAAGATATTAAATCCCGCGATAAGGTAGGAGAAAGCGTAGATTATAAATCCGCGCAGGGTAATCATATAAAGAGCTTCGTCGTACCCCACAAAGAGCTTACAAAGAGTCTTTGAAAGCAGAAGGGCCACGAGAAGCATCGCTACGCCCGCCGCCAAAACTATGTTTATGCTCTTTTTTCTAAGGCTTTTCAGCTCATCCTCATTACCTGCTCCGTAGTGGAAGCTGACTATCGGACCTGCTCCTATTACGAATCCGATAAAGATAGCTACGAAGATAAAGGCGACGTACATAATGGCTCCGTAGGCGGCAACACCGTCCTCTCCGGCAAAGCGAAGGAGCTGATAGTTATAAAGAATTGTGACTATTGACGCAGAAATATTGCTAAGCAGCTCGGACGAGCCGTTAAAACAGGTCTTGAGAAGAACCTTCCAATAAGCGCGTGTCCTGCAAAAATTGAGAGTTGCGGTATTTTTTGATGCAAAATAAATAACCGGAACAATACCGCCGACAAATTGGCTGAGCGCAGTCGCAACGGCTGCTCCTTCAATGCCCCATTTAAGAACGTATATTAATAGAGCATCAAGAACGATATTCGTAATGCCTGCCATAACCGTTACCGCAAGGCCGAGCTTCGGCTTTTCGGCAGTAATAAAAAAGTTTTGGAAAGTATTCTGAAGCATAAAGAAGGGCAACCCCAAAAGCACAATACGCACGTAGATGACGGCGTAGCGGAGCATTTCCCCCTCCGCGCCGAAAAGTCTTGCGACCGGCTCCGCAAAGGCGATACCAAGGGTGGCAAGCAGGCTTCCCGTAACCGCAGTTGCGATAATCAGGAAGGTAAAATACTCGTTTGCCTTTTCCCTCTCGCCCATACCGAGGGTTTTGGCAACTATGGCCGTTCCGCCAACGCCCAACATAAACCCGAAGCCACCGAGAATCATTACAAGAGGATAAATGAGGTTTATAGCGGCAAAGGGTGTTTTTCCAACAAAGTTGGAAACGAAAAGTCCGTCAACCACGCCGTAAACAGATGTGAATATCATCATAACGACCGACGGAATGACAAAGCGTATCAATCTGCCGTAGCCGAAGTGGTCGGAAAGCTGGATTGGGTCCTTCATTTCATCCTCCTTTTACTTGGTTTACATGCATTAGTATTTTAACACATTAAAAATATAATGTCAACCTTAGGGAGTCTGAATTATCACCAAAAAGATATCAAAAATTAATTTATTTTTGTTTATTTTAATAGTTGACTTTTTGCCCGGACAGGAGTACAATATCATACTGTTAAAAAACTTTTTGAAAGAAGACAATAAAATGGAAGCGCTTTTATCCCTTTCAGTCTCGCTTCTTGCGGGACTTTTACTGTCAAGACTTGCAAAAAAAATGAAACTGCCTGCGGTCACTGCCTATCTCGTAGCAGGAATTCTCGTTGGTCCTTACTGTCTCGGCAGGCTCGGTGTTTCGGGCCTTGGCTTTGTCAGTATGGCAAACGTAAAGTCATATTCTATCATTTGCGACGTTGCTCTTGGCTTTATCGCCTTCTCCATCGGCAACGAGTTCAGATTAAATCAACTTAAGAAAATTGGACGTCAGGCTACTATAATAGGTGTTTTTCAGGCTATAATGACAACTATAGTTGTCGATATCGCTCTGATCGCGCTGCATTTTGCCATTCCCGACGTGCTATCGATCGAGGCGGCAATAGTTCTCGGTGCTATTGCCTCTGCAACCGCACCCGCGGCCACTCTGATGGTCGTTAAGCAGTATAAGGCAAAAGGTCCGGTTACCGATATGCTTCTTCCGGTTGTTGCGCTTGACGACGCCGTGGGTCTTGTAATATTCGCAATTTCTTTTGGAGTTGCGCGTGCAATGAATTCAGGAACCGTTAACATAACCTCGGTTATCCTTGAGCCTCTGCTTGAGGTTGTGCTGTCGCTTGTCCTTGGCGCGGTTATGGGTTTTTTGTTCCATATCTGCGAGAGATTTTTCCATTCCAATTCAAAAAGGCTTTCGGTTTCTATAGCCTTCGTGCTTCTGACTATCGCTCTTTCCAAGCTGACCTTCAACGTTAGCGGAGTACATATTGCTTTTTCCTCGCTTTTGGTTTGTATGATGCTTGGAACTGTATTCTGCAACATCTGCGACTTCTCCGAGGAGCTTATGGCAAGAGCAGACAAATGGACTGCTCCTCTGTTCGTTCTGTTCTTCGTGTTGTCGGGCGCGGAGCTTGAGATGAGCGTATTCGGAAATCTTCTGATGGTGCTTGTGGGCATAGTGTATATTATTGCTCGCTCGGCAGGAAAATACTCCGGAGCGTATGTCAGCGCGAAAATCTCCGGCTGCGACGACAATATCGTAAAGTATCTTGGTATTACCCTGCTTCCACAGGCGGGTGTTGCTCTCGGTATGGCAATGAAGGCAAAGGAGTTTGGCGCAATCGGCGAAATGGTAGCGACCATCACCCTCTTTGCGGTGCTTATCTACGAGCTTGTAGGCCCGATGCTGACGAAGATCGCGCTTACTAAGGCCGGCGATATTCAACCTGACGGTGCAACCAGCGCGCGTCACGAGCACGTAGAAAAAATGCCTGAGCATAAGAAGGAAAGACACTTCCGTCGCCAGGCAATTAAAGAAGAGATCAAAAAGCTGATGAAGCATTAAAAAATCCGCCCAAATGGGTACCTTCCATAAAGCAGGTTTGACCTGCAAAAACAAAAGGAGTACGAGCATTTGTTCGTACTCCTTTTCACACGCCTTGCCCCGCAAGGTATAGTGTGCTACACCTTTTAGGTGTGCTTTCGGGCGGGAAGACATCCTTCCTTTACACAAGGGAGCCTTTGTTTTGTGTGCTCTGAAAGTTCGTTTATTTTTCCTGACAAGCACTGCTTTTGTGGACACAAATTCCAATATCATTTCCCATCATATCGTCTATTGAAATACCAATAAGCTCAGATATAGCGGGAAGGAGAAATATATCAGGATAGCAAATTTCTCGTTCCCATTTGGATACGGCTTGGGTGCTCACTCCCAGAAGTTCTCCAAACTCACCCTGTGTAAGCCCGTGCTGCTTGCGGTAATTCAGTATACATTCGCCTATACGGATTTTGTTTTTCATTTCACTCGTTTGTATATTTCGTGATCACGCGTCATCATACCAAATCCAATCATTTCACGCCTGATGGTACAAAAATCCTCGTGATAGCGTAAAATGATTTCGTTGACCTCTTTTTCCGGATACTCTCGGTTAAAATCAAATTGCTCAAGAATCTCGGCAAGTACGATCTCACGCTTTTTTCTCTGCGTTGGTATCTGTGTAAGTCGTCCGTATTTGAAAAAGTTTGATATGACTTCTTTTTTGTACTTTTCTTCTGTGCCAACGATTTTCTCGTCTTTTTTTATTAACTCAAAAAGCGGTTTATCAAAGATTTCGCGATTTAAGGAATAGATAATGTAAAACTGTGAGCGAGAGCAATTTACCACGCCAGCTGATTCCATCTTTTTGAGATGGTAGCAGATGGTGGCTGGAGTGAGAGAGAGTTCACAAGCGATCTTTTCTACGTAGGAATCCTCCTTCAAAAGGATATTAAGTATGTCAAGACGTGTTTCGTCAGCAAGGAGCTTTAAAAGTTCAAGCTTTTCTTTCACTGAATCACTTCCTTTCGTCTTTGCCATGCTTCATTAAGACATTCCTTGGCGAAATTAACGCCGCCGATGCGTTCTTCAACCTCGACCTTTTCCCAATCGGTTGCGTTTTTTAATTTTGATTCGAGCTTTGCGATTTCGGAATCAGCAAATGCAATATGACCATAATACAATGCAAAATCTTGCTTCTCACTATCTGCGGCATTTTCATATAGTGCAACATATTCCGGTATAGAGACAAACGCTTCGTTAATATCAGGCAAAAGGTAATGATTATTCGCATTTTTTGCGGCTACACGATGGCTATGAAAGAAACGACACCACACGTTTGTTGCCCCAGCATACCTATATTTTGCACATTTATATTCCGCTATTCTGTTCTTTTTCTCCAGTGGGTTTTTGTCAAGTGTATCGCAGAGGCTCTCTAATTTTTTTGTTTCAGTGTTTATGAGATCAAGTGCAATTTGAAAAAATTTTGAGGTTTCCATTATTTTTTCTCCTTTTCATCAAAAGCGAAAGCAAACATTTCGTTTTGTACTCTAAACTCTCGCCATATATTCAAAATATCGTCGAGCACTTCTTTTTTAATTCTTGCCTTGAAAATCATCTGCGGATCCCCGTCCTTTTCCGCTTGTTCAAGATCAGTATTATAAGTGTTATAAAAGTTAACCCTCATAAACACCTCGGGATATAGAGAGATCTCCATTATTTCCTTTTGGTCTTCGGACAAGGTATGGTAATAATTGGTGATGTCGGGAAAATGTTTTATTAAATTTTTAAAACGCTTGCTCATCAATTCGGTCGCATTATCTATACCTGAGATAAACCCCGCTGCTATTGCTACATTGTAGATGCCCGCTTTTAACTGTAAAGCGCCTCGCTCGGTAGGATGATTTTTATCAATCGATGTCACCTCCGTTTTACAAGCGTCGTGCTTTTCTTTTGTAATCGTCCATAAGCCATTGAATATTTCTTGTTTGTTCATATCAATATCCACCTTTCTGTCGTTGCCGGCTGTAATAATATTATACACATCTAATCACTTTTTTGTCAAGAGTGTTTTGATGAATTTCTAATCAATTAAACCGATGGTTTAAAAACTACTGCGGAGAGCAACCGATTTTAGTTGCTCTCCGCAGTAGTTTTATTCATTATTATAAACCTGCTTTGTCGCAGGAACCCCAATGGGCGGATTTTTTATGTTTCTATCTTTAAAATATTATTTTTTAGAAATCTTCGCTGCCGCCTCCGCGCGCTCGGCGCAGATCTGCTTCCATGAGGGAATGGTTGTAAGGAGCTTTGAGAAATCCGAAAGCACCTTCGGAATATCGATATTCTGAGGACACATCTTTACACAAGTGCTGCAGAAAATACAAGCAGTAGGTCGCTTATCCTCAGGCATAAACTCGATCTTTGACGCACTGTTCACACCGGGCGCATAGCGCAAGTCGTTGTACACCTCGATAAGCATAGGGATATTAAGTCCCATAGGGCAAACGTCGACGCAATAACGGCAGGCGGTACAGGGAACGTTATTCTTAAGGCTATCGGCAATCATATAGAGCTCCTCGATCTCATTTTCGGAGAGTGGCTTTTCGGTCGAGAAGGTCTTGATATTATCCTCAAGCTGCTCCATTGTGGACATACCGCTAAGTATTACGCCCATATTTGGCAGGGTCATCAGCCAGCGGAAGCACCATGAGGCGAGGCTCTCTTCGGGACGAAGGCTGTGAAGCCTTTCCTTCGCACTCTCGGGCAGCTTATCCACAAGCTTGCCGCCACGGACCGGCTCCATTACCCATACGGGAATATTTCTTTCGGCAAGCATTTCGCACTTTTCATTTGCGCGCTGAAGAGTCCAGTCAAGATAATTTAACTGTATCTGGCAGAACTCCATTTTGTCTCCCGCAACGTCAAGGAATTCCTTAAGATTCTCGGGCAGACCATGGGTGGAGAAGCCGAGATGCTTAATTCTGCCAAGCCGCTTTTGCTCTACAAAGTAGTCGATAATTCCCCACTTCGGCTCAAGGTAGGTTGCAATTGAGCTTTCGCTTACGTTATGAAGAAGATAAAAGTCAAAATAATCAACTCCACACTTCCTAAGCTGTTCTTCAAATACAATTGAAGGATCGTAAGAGTCAAGAACCTGATGGCCGGGATATTTAGTAGCAAGATAATAGCTCTCGCGGGGGTATTTCGAAAGAATTTTTCCAACAGCAAGCTCGGAATTACCGCCGTGATAAGGATAAGCGGTGTCAAAATAATTAATTCCTGCCTCCATAGCGCGGTCGATCATACGCTCCGCCTCAGCATAATTTATGGCGTCATCCTTGCCGAACGTGGGCAATCTCATCGCGCCAAAGCCTAAAAGAGAAAGCTTTTTACCCTGAAAATCTATATATTTCATATTTTCCTCCCGGAAGTTTTATAACTATATTATAGAGCATATCACTTATTATGTCAAGCGACATACCGTAAAATATTTTATGGTATGGGAAACGGGAAAGAATTTTGTTTTTTTCAAGTTTCCTATTGCAATTTGAAAAAATGTGTGCTATACTCTTGATATCAGTTTCCTATGAAGTATTCGGAATCGCAAGAAACCGTCTTACCGAGGAGCTCTGGAGAATCCCTTAAGTGGGTGCCGAAGGTGCAAGGCGAATTTTTTCGTCGAATCTCTCAGGCAAAAGGACAGAGACAGACATTACCACCGCCAATATGTCTGTAAATATCCAATTCAGAGCCACCGATACTGTCGGTGACTTTTTTATTTTCAAAAAGAAAGGAAAGGTAATATAAAATGGGTATATTACAAACGGTGGTTGATACTATCAACACATATCTATCGGATTACATTCTTATTTTCCTTCTCGTCGGCGTTGGACTTTACTTCACGGTAAGGACTAAATTCGTCCAGGTTCGCTGCTTCGGCGAAGGAATGAAAAACGTTTTTGGTAACATAAAGCTGAAGGGCGGAAAGCAGTCGGGCGGACTCTCATCCTTCCAGGCGCTCGCTGCGGCGGTGGCGGCACAGGTCGGTACGGGTAATATCGTCGGAGCAAGCGGTGCTATACTAATTGGCGGTCCCGGTGCTATATTCTGGATGTGGATCATCGCGTTTCTCGGAATGGCAACCATATACGCAGAGGCGCTTCTGGCGCAGAAGACCAAGGCTGCGGACGTAAACGGCAACGTAGAGGGCGGTCCGGTATATTACATAAAAGCGGCATTCAAGGGCAAATTCGGAAAATTCCTTGCAGGATTCTTCGCAGTTGCGGCGGTTATTGCGCTCGGATTTGTAGGCGCGATGGTACAGTCAAACTCTATTGCATCGAATTTTGCAGGCGTTCTAAGCGACTTCGGCGCAGATGCAACTACAGTTAAAATTATAGTCGGCATTATAGTTGCCTTAATTGCAGGCTTCGTGCTTATCGGCGGTGTTTCAAGGCTCGCCTCGTTTACCGAAAAGCTGGTTCCCGTAATGGCAGCACTGTATCTTATCGGCGGACTTGTCGTTCTGGCAGTCAATATAAAAAATCTTCCTGCGGCAATAGGTATGATATTCAAGTACGCCTTTATGCCTCAGGCAATCGTTGGCGGTACAATCGGTGCAGCACTCAAAAAAGCTATCAGCCAGGGCGCAAAGAGAGGTCTTTTCTCAAACGAGGCAGGTATGGGCTCGACGCCCCACGCTCACGCACTCGCTAACGTCAAAGAACCTCACACCCAGGGCACATCTGCCATGATAGGCGTATTTATCGACACCTTCGTGGTTCTTACTATGACAGCGCTTATCGTTATTTCCACCCTTTACTGCGACGGAACTATCAACCCTGCCCTTCCCGGCACGGAAGGCTCTGCGGTGCTCGGTGTAGTACAAAGCTCGAATATGGTTCAGCTTGCGTTCCAGAAAACATTTGCAGTGCTCTTCGGCGAACAGGTCGGAAGCGTTATCGGCGGATTGTTCGTTTCGATCTGTCTGTTCTTCTTCGCGTTCTCGACCATTCTCAGCTGGAATTTCTTCGGCAAGGTCAACTTCACTCACCTCTTTGGCAAAAAGTCATCGCTCGTATATTCGATAATTGCCATAGTATTCGTTTTCCTCGGCGCTATCTTCCAGAACGATCTGGTATGGGCGCTGACCGATATGTTCAACAACCTTATGGTTATACCAAACGCTATCGCACTCATCGCGCTTGGCGGTGTGGTTGTTTCTCTTACCAAGTTTGGCAAGACAGAAAAGGAATAAACCTACGTAATTTGTATTGGCAAAGTCAAAGATACCGCCCGAAAATACACGGGGCTTCGTAAAACAGTTATTTTGAAAAATGCTTGAAAACGACTGTTTTCAAGGGACGGCGTGACTTCGGTCACGCCGTTTCCTTTTTCGCAAGTTCTTCCAAAGGGATAAAGCCGATTCCGTC
>SVTZ01000048.1 GCA_015063525.1 Oscillospiraceae bacterium | reverse complement strand
TATCAGTATGAGTATGTGACCGAGAGCTATGAGGCTCCCTTCGGAGAAAATGCGTACCGCACCTTCGTTCACTACACCAATAGTAGCGGTGAAAACTCGACCACCGAGCAGATATACACCTATTATATGGGTTACTCCTATATGCTCTATCAGGAATGCCACGAGACTAACGGCTATTGGTATATCCATGATTATACCTACAGCTTTGAAAACGGATGCTCGTATACGCTTTCCTTCAGCAATAGCAGAGGCGAGGATTACGTGGAGACCAACTCCTGCCACCATACCTACACCAATTACATTACATCTCCCACCTGCACTCAGTTTGGCGAGTATATAAATCACTGTTATGTTTGCGATCTCGACGTTGGCGAGCCCACTCCTGTTGCTCCCACCTGTCATAACTGGATCCATATGGCGGAGGACTTCTACTACTGCTACGATTGCGGCCTTCAGGGTATTGGCGGCGCAAGCGGCGACGTTGTAATGGAGGATCTTACCGAGGAGTATGGCGGCGGTGAGAACTACGTTATCGGCTATTGGAACAGAAGCAACGTTAACTTCATTTACTACGTAAGCCTTATCCTTCACGAACCGATGGAGGACGGAAATGATGAGGTTGTTCTCTTCGATGGAATCGACTTCAACTTTGTTACCGATCCTTACGTTGGCGTTTGGGTAAGCATAGCACAGGTTAGGGCTGCGGCAGAGGCTGCGGGCTACACCGAGGATATGTACGACGTGAGAATTGCCTTCGTTCCCGAGGGCGCAGACGGCAGCTTCGATTACGCTATTACCTTCGGCGATCTTGACGGTGCTGAGGATATTGATTACACCGTTCGTGACGACACCTATTTAGTCGAGTACATTGGTGCAGGCGAGTACCTTTACATCGACGTAGTAGCTGAGGAGGATGCAACCTGGACCTTCTATTCCAAGGTAAATTCTGACTCCTACGGCTATCTCTACGACGCTGAGGGAAATCAGCTCGAATATAACGACGATGGCGGAGAAGGTAATAACTTCTATATAACTTACAACCTTGAGGCAGGAAAGACCTACCGTCTTGCTGTTCGCTGGTATAGCTCCGGCACTGTCGGATATATGGCAATAATTCTTGACAAGGCGTAAGTCCTAAGCAAAGCCAAAAAACAAACAAAACAAAAGCTCCCGTGGCGGTTTATCCGTCACGGGAGTTAATATTATAATAATGTGTAGCTGCCTACGCTATTCGTCCTCGTCGGACAGAAGGCAGGCCTCGGTATCCTTCGTGTCGTCAAGAGTCCGAAGGGCTTCGTTGACTTCGTTTTCCGAAGGCTTGTTCCGCTTTTCTTCGCGGCGTTTCGCTCTGTTTTCCTTTGCTGTTTTAACCTTTCGTTTTATAATAAAGGAAAGAAGCTCGCCTATTAAGCGCAGAACCAGTATTACCGCGCCGATCACAGCGAAAATTCTTGCGATGAAGTTTGCGTCCTGGGCGGTGTAAAGAGTGTAAATTGCGGTAAGCGAGGTGAAAAGCTTGGTTATCAGCTTGAAGCTTTTATAAAAACGTTTCGTCGTTTTCGCTTTCTGTCTTTTTTCTTTGTTACCAAGGCGTAAAATGAGATAGGTTGCGAGGAAGATTAGTGTTCCTGCGATAAGTGCGATGTTTATTCCCTTAACGCCGATACCTGCATAAAGCGAGTATGTCAGGTAGCCAAGGTAAATAAAGTGTATCAGAAACGTAGCCGAAACCGATACTATGGTTATCTGTCTTTGAAGCTCGTCCTTTATTATTTTCAGCTTTTCCTTCATTGTCTCTCCTCTGTGGGTTTTTCGTTTATTTTACCATATTCTATTTTGTTTGACAATACCTATCGAATATTTTCTTATATTTCAGGCGACAATAAGATAAAAAAGGAGAAAATATGTGTACTGCAATAAGCTTTGGTGAGGGCCTTTTCGGCAGAACGCTGGATTATGAGATTTCCTTCGGCGAGAGGGTGCTGGCCGTGCCGAGAGGGATCTTTCCTATCGGAGAGTCGCGAAACAGATATTCAATTATAGGTATTGGTATCGAAGACGAAGAGTCGGGTACCCCCCTTTATTTTGATGGCATGAACGAGTGGGGGCTTTCTGCCGCCGCGCTGAATTTTCCCGGACTCGCCGTCTATCACAAGGGCGGTACGGAGGGCAGAAATACTGCCGACGGAAGGCTTGACGCTCCCGCGGGAGCACTGATATCCTATGTTCTCGGTCTATGCCGTGACGTGGAGGAAGCTAGGACGGCGCTTTCAAATATCGACGTCACCGACGCCCCCTCTGCAAATAATATGCCGGCGCCGCCTTTGCATTGGATAATCTCCGACGCCCGAGCATCTATAACCGTTGAATCGGTAAGCGACGGACTTAAGATATATGATAATCAGGTCGGCGTGCTGACTAACGGCCCTGAATTTCCATATCATATGACCCGTCTTGCGGATTATATGCATTTTGGCCCCGATCGGCCGAAAAATCGCTTTGCGAAAACAGAGCTCTCGGTCTACTCGCGCGGTATGGGGGCGATCGGACTTCCGGGTGATTTTTCCTCCTCCTCCCGATTTGTGCGCGCCTGCTTTGTGAATGAGCATACCCGCGCGGCGAAAAAGGGAAGCGCCCGAGAGAGGGTAGTGAGAGCCTTTCACGTTCTGTCCTCGGTTTCTGTTCCCCTTGGCTGTATCATCAGCGATGAGGGACATCCTGTTTCAACTCTTTATACCTCGGTTGCCGATGCGGAGACTCTGACCTATTATTTTACCACCTACGGCTGTCCTTCGATCAGGGCTGTTCGCCTTACCGACAGTATTCTTAACGGAGAGACGATCCGCAGCTTTGAGCTTTGCTCTGATGCGAATATCCAAGCCTTAAACTAAATAAAAAGCTATCCCGAAAAATAAGTCGATCGGGATAGCTTTTCTGTTTTCTATGGGCATCAGCCTATGTTTTTTATCTGCCAAGCCTTTAGTATTGCTATCTGAGTTTTGGCATCCTCGATCTCCCCATTCATTACCATACCGTAAAGAGTGTCCAAGGGGATAAACTCAAGGTCGAGGAACTCGTCGTCGTCAAGCTCTCTGTCGCCAAAGGAGATATCCTCGGCCATGTATAGATATATTATTTCGTCAAGAAGGGCGGGCGCGGAGGCGATTTTACCGAGAAAAGTTAATTTTTCTGCGGTTGCGCCGGTCTCCTCGCGAAGCTCGCGCATTGCTGCCTCGAGAGGGGGTTCGTCAGCACTGTCAAGCTTGCCTGCAGGTATTTCGAGCATCACTCTGCGGTGGGCGTAGCGGTACTGTCTCTCCATAATTACACGTCCGTCAGGAAGAATGGGTATTACGGCCGACGCACCGTTATGCAGGCTTATTTCCCTGACGCTCGTGTTGCCGTTTGGAAGAAGCACATCGTCCTTTACGACGTGGAGCGCAACACCGTGAAATATTTCCTCTCTTTTTATCTGCTTTTCTTCAAGATTGCTCATTTTTTTGCCTCTTTTTGTGTAAAAATGTTAAGAATTATTGTCTTTTTTGCACTTTTTTAGTCGGGATTTGAGGTTGCCAAGATCTGCCTGCGCTATTAATACCGCGAGAAAAACCACTCCGCAGCCGATGTATTCTCTGCTCGACATTTCCTCACCGAGAAGCATCGCTCCGCCGACAACTCCAAATACCGATTCAAGCGACAGTATTATAGATGCGACGGCAGGGTCGGTGTCCTTCTGCCCGATGATCTGCAGGGTATAGGCAATGCCGCTTGATCCGATACCGAGGAACAAAAGCGAAGGCAGAGCCTCCGTAAGAGCGCCGAGCGTGGGAAGACCTTCGAATATCAGAGCGACGGCCGTGTTAATAACAAAGGAAGTGGCAAACTGGATAAGCGACATTCTCACGCCGTCACAACCGACCGAGAGGCGGTCAACCGCCGTTATATGGCAGGCAAAAACGAGAGCGCAGAGAAGTACCAGAAGGTCTGAGCTTTCAATGCCCATTCCCGGCTTTATGCAAAGCAGATAAAAGCCGAGAACCGATATCGGCACGCTGATAATAACGGTCATTCCCGGCCTTTTGCCAAGGAGCGCCGAGAGAATAGGTACGATAACGACGTACAGGGCGGTGATAAACGCCGCCTTGCCAGCATCGGTATTTTCAAGACCGGTTTGCTGAAGGGCGGTTGCCACCGACAGAATTACGCCGAGCACTCCGCCGCCGATAAGCTCTGCGCGGTTAATATCAGGGAGCTTTCTGTCGTTTATCAGCCTTCTGCTGTTTTTGGTCAGTCGATCTGTAATAGGTATCAACGCCAAAAGAAAGAGAGAAGCAAATCCGCTTCTAAGCGCTCCGACTGTGAAGGCGGGAAGGATAACCGCCGCCTTTTGCGCCACGAAGGCAAAGCCCCAGATGACCGTGGCGATAAATAATAATAGATAGGATATGCGTTTTTTCATAGTAATAACTCCGAATTTCGAATTTCGAATTTCGAATTATTTTTTCTTCCATGTCGCGGGGCTAAACAGGATAAGCATCGGGAACAGCTCAAGACGGCCTGCGATCATATTGAAGGTAAGGACAAGCTTCGAGAAGATCGAGAAGTCGGCGAAATTGGCCGCAGGACCAACCTCCGAAAGACCCGGACCGATATTGTTTATGGTAGCCGCGACAGCGGTGAAATTGGTTACGAGATCCCGGTTGTCGAGAGTAATAAGTAAAAGCGAGATGGCAAATACCAGAATGTAGCAGGCAAGGTATGCGTTTACCGAGCGAACCACCTCACGGTCAACGGGACGCTTATCTATAGAGATCTTCTTCACCTGCTTCGGGTGGATAAGGGTATATATCTCGCGGATAAAGCCCTTGAAGATTATGAGAATTCTCGACACCTTCATACCTCCGCCAGTACTGCCCGCACAGGCACCGATGAACATTACCAGCACCAGCACAGTCTTGGAAAGCGCGGGCCATAGGTCGAAGTTCTCGGTAGCAAAGCCGGTGGTGGAGATAAGCGAGGAGACAGAAAATGCCGCGTGGCGAAGGGCCTCCCCGACGCTGCCGTAGCTTTGGTGAATGTTGATAGTAACAATAGCTATTGCCGCGGTAACTATAAGCAAAAACGCACGTACTTCGGCGTTGAATGCATCCTTGAATTTAAGCCTCAAGGCCAGATAATAGGAGTTGAAGTTTATTGAGAACACCAGCATAAAGATCGTAACTATGATCTGCTGTACCGCGCTGAAGGAGGCAAAACTGTCATTCCTTATACCAAAGCCGCCGGTTCCCGCCGTAGCAAAGGCGGTGTTGATCGCCTCGAAAAAGCTCATTCCCGAGATGAGAAGGGTAACAGTCTGTATTACTGTCAGGGCGAAATAAATCGAGTAGAGGATAAGGGCCGTCTGCTTTACCTTTGGCACGAGCTTCGACACCTCGGGTCCGGGAGATTCGGCGCGCATAATATGCATATTTTGTCCGCCGCCGAGAGGCAGGAAGGCCATAATGAATACGAGAACTCCCATACCGCCGATCCAGTGGGTAAAGCTTCGCCACATAAGTATAGCCTTGGGCAGAGACTCTACTTCACGGAAGATGGAGGAGCCGGTTGTGGTAAAGCCTGACGCCGTCTCGAAAAGCGCGTCAACGAAGTTTGCCGTTGTCCCGCAGAACATAAAGGGCAGAGCACCGAAAAGAGACAGCAGTATCCATGAAAGCGATACGATAACGAAGCCCTCGCGAGCGTATATAGTGGTTTTCTCAGGCTTTTTCAGAACGCAGAGCCAGCCTATTCCAAGACAGATAAGGGCGGAGATAAGGAAGGCGAATAGAGCATCCCATTCCGCGTATATAACCGCTGTCAGCATTGGCAGAAGGAAGAAGGCGGCTTCAAATATTAAAAGCCAGCCGAGGGTGTGTTTTATCATTCGATAATTCATTTTAAATTCCTTATTTATTATTCACTCTTACCTAAGAATATCGGTAATGTCGTTAAGAGTAAGATCCTTGGTTACGATAACCACAGAGTCGCCGGGCTCGATAACGTCCTGACCGCGGGGAGTGATCTGAGCTCTTCCTCGCTGGATCGCCGCGATAAGCACGCCGGGCTTGAAGCTCAGCTCCATAAGAGGCTTACCTACGATGGGCGAGCCCTCGAGAACGGTAAACTCCGCCGCTTCTACCTTGCCCTTATTAAGGTTGTATAGGGTCTCGATGTTAGAGCTTCCCGCGTTGTTCATCGCTCTTACGTAGCTTACGATTATGTCGGCGGTAATGTTCTTCGGATAAACTATAGAGTCAAGGTCAAGATGGCTTACAATATCATCAAAGTCTATACGGTTTATCTTGGTGATGACCTTGCGGCTGCCCGACTTTTTCGCGAAGAGCGAGAGGAGAATATTCTCCTCATCAAGACCGGTTAGGGCAACGAAGGAGGCAGCGCGGGTAATGCCCTCCTCCTTAAGCACGTCCTCGTCGGAAGGATCTGCGTTAATAACGGTCGCCTTCTCGAACTCGGCGGCAAGCTCGTCACAGCGAGATGCGTTTTTCTCAATAACGGTGCAGGAAATTCCGCTTTTTTCAAGAAGGCCGAGTAGGTAATAGGTAATAGCACCGCCGCCTACGATAAGCGCGTCCTTGATGGGCTGAATCTTGTAGTCGATCTTGGCGAAGAAATCCTTCGCATTATTTGCGGAGGCAATGATTGAAACAACGTCGCGCTCGGCAAATACGAAATTACCGTTTGCAATATACGCGTCGTCGTCGCGCTCGATGGTGCAGAAGGTAACGCCGGTTTTAAGCTTCATTGATACGTCCTTTACGGACATTCCCGCAAGGCGGCTTCCCTCGGGGATCTTAAAGGTAAGAAGCTCTACGCGTCCCTTGGCGAAGGTATCGATCTTGATCGCAGAGGGGAAATTGATTATTCTCGCGATCTCCTTTGCCGCCGCAAGCTCGGGGTTGATTACCATAGCCAAACCAAGCTCGTTCTTGAAATAGGGGGCGTCCATGTTATATTCGGGATTTTTAAGCCTTGCGATAGTGCGGCAGTTTGACGACTTCTTAGCGACAAGACAGCTGAGCAGGTTAAGCTCGTCGTTGCCCGTAACCGCGATAAGAAGGTCGGTCTCGTCAACGCCCGCTTCCTTCTGTGTGGTTCTCGATGCGCCGTTTCCGATAACACCCATAATGTCAAGCTTGTTGGCGATAGCCTTTACCTTTGCGGCGTCCTGGTCCACTACAGTAACGTTGTTACCGCCGTTATTAAGCTCCGCCGCCAGTGTAGCGCCTACCTTGCCGCATCCCACGATGATTATATTCATTCGGAAAACCTCCGTTTTTTTCATTATCCTTTTATTCGCGCATATATTTTACGCATATCTTTACATTATATATTATAAACTTGTAACAATATTTTGTCAAGATAATTGTCGGTAAAAGAGATGTCTAAGCATTTTTTTATCTGTGCGAAGCGTAAACTTCATTTGGCCAAAGGCAAACCTTGCCTAGAATTACGAGCCAAGGCAAAAGGACGGCTCTCGCCGTCCTTTTGTTTATAGTGAAGCTTGCAGGGCAAGCTTACTCGGTAGTGTAATTATCGAAATATCCCTGGATCCAGACGATGGGAGTTCCCTTGTCGCCCGAACCGGAGGTGAGGTCGCAGAGAGAGCCGATAAGGTCGGTGAGCTGACGGGGCGTCGTTCCCTCGGAGGCCATATTGCCAACAAGGTTCGCGTCTTTCTTTTCGATCTCGCCCTTTATGGCTTCCTTAAGGGCGTCGCCCGATAGAGAGGCAAAGTCGTTGTCTGCAAGATACTTAAGCTTCAGCTCGTTGGGAGTGCCTTCAAGTCCTGCGGTGTATGCCGGAGAAACTACCGGATCTGCGAGCTCCCAGATCTTTCCGACGGGATCCTTGAAGGCGCCGTCGCCGTAGACCATAACCTCGACCTGCTTGCCGGTTTCCTTGTATACGCGTGCCTGAATCTCCTCGACGAGAGACTGACATTCGCGAGGGAAGAGCTTAACCTGCTCCTCGGTAGCCTTGTTAGAGCCGAGAAGGCCGTAGCGCTCGTTGTATCCGGATCCGCCAACGGGCGCGTTAAGGATCTCGTCAACTCCGTAAACGGTCTTTGCGCCTGCCGCCTTTAATATGCGCTTAGTGCGTGCGCGGGTGTGAATGTCGCAGTTAAGAATACAATCGGTGTAATCGAGTATTGCGCGGGGATTGTTGGCGAAGATTATCTCACACTCCGCACCCTCGCCGCGTATAAGACTTTCGTAATACTCAACGTAGTCAACTCCGGTGAAGCGATGCTTCTCATAGCCGAAAAGCTCACGATATTTCTTGGTATCAAGGACGTCCTTGTAGGGGTCAACGCCCTTTTCGTCCAGCTCGTCAAGGCTGATAAGGTGATTTCCCACCTCGTCGGAGGGGTAGGAGAGCATAAGGATGATTTTCTTGGCGCCTCTTGCAATGCCCTTGAGGCAGATGGCGAAGCGGTTTCGGCTGAGAATGGGGAAGATTACGCCCACAGTACCCTCGGGGAACTTCACCCTTACATCTTCTGCGATATCGTCAACGCTCGCGTAATTACCCTGAGCGCGAGCAACGATCGCCTCGGTCATGGCAATAATATCTCTGTTGCGTATCGGCGAGCCTGCGTCCTTCGCGGCTTCAAGCACCGACTCGGTAACGATTTTTGCAAGGTCGTCTCCGCTTCGGATAATGGGCGCTCTAACGCCTCTCGATACGGTTCCTATCATACGGCTCATAAATAACTTGCTCCTTTTGCGTTAGGTTTTTTAAAATCACATCCTTTATTATATCAAATAACCTCGCGTTTGTAAAGTAATTTTACATAAAAAAGATGAATATTTTTTTGATGCCGTAAACAGGAATATCTTGGATAAAAAAACGGTTTATCTCTACAAAAAAACAAGCCAAAGAATAAAAAAACAGTCACAAATGCAAATAAACATTTACAAATATGACTTTTTTTATGGAGATGATTTATTTCTGCATCGACTTTTTAATAGCGTCAAAGGACTCATCGCTTATGTGATGCTCGATCTTGCAGGCGTCTGCCGTTGCGTTTTCCTCGCTGACGCCCAGTCTGACGAGAAATTCGGTCAGCAGTCTGTGACGGTCGTACATCTTATGAGCAATCTCTGCACCAAGCTCTGTAAGAGCGAGATATCCGTCGGAATCAACCGTTACGTAGCCGCCGTTTTTCAGAAGGCCTATTGCGCGGCTGACGCTTGGCTTTGAGAAGCCCATATAATCGCAAACGTCGATAGAGCGCACGTGTGGGTTGTTTTCGGTTAATATCAATATTGTCTCGAGATACATCTCGCCGGATTCTTGGAGATTCATAATTCCCTCCTTGAGGCCATTTTTTATTAGTTTAACATAATTTTTTGAAAAAATCAAGCAACTTTTATGAAAAGATCGGCTAATTGGCAAAAGTTACCTGAAATGTTTACAAAAAAGTATTTTCTTTACAATAAAAAATGTGTTACAATATAGCATTTAATATATAAGAGTAATACATAAGAGGTGTGTCATATGCTAAAAAAAATAGTTTCCTTTTTACTTGCGCTGGTTATGCTCTTTAGCCTCGCGGCATGTCAATTTCCGGATCCTCCGGTAGAACCTCTTCCTGAGGATGATGAAAAAGATCCCGTAAACACCGATTGCATTTACAGTCCAAACGCATCGGTTGTTGTTATCAAGTCCGAGAAGGATTACGTCTCTGATCTTAACGCTCTTACATCTAAGATTTATGACTTAAGCGGCAAATTTGCCGTTGTTGAGATGGATTCTTCCGGTGAAAAGGAGCGAGAGATCGTTGTTGGAGACGCAAAACGAGATATTTCGTCAAAGGCGAAGGAAATGCTTGAAGCCGAGATGGCTGTTATAAGGGCGGAATATGAGAGCGAGGGAAAATATGACAAGCTCCTCGGAGGTTTTGCTATCTATGCAGAAGGCCAATCCGTGGCGGTGGTTTGGACTGATGATGCTCGCGTCCAAATGGCTGTGGATTACTTTGTTGAAAATTATATTACCGATGATACCCTTGCTTTGAACGAAGGACATTTTGAAATAGTTTGTCATGACGAAGCGGATGACATTATCAAACTGCAGAAGGAAGATCAAGCCGCCGCTTGGGACAAGGCGAAGGAAATGTACAGCAGCGATACGATTGCCGCATTAGAGGCTCATCTCGATCTCTTTGACGAGCGTTTTTACCTCTGGCTTGCTGATCTTTATGAGCCTGAGGCAACCGATCTTGAGGGCAACGTGATCGGCGGCGGATTTTATTATTCCAACTCCGCAAGAGATAATGAATCTTACGCGGGTGTGACTCTTCTTCCCGATCTCGAATCTACAAGTCAGGTCCTTTCCTTTTTAGATAACTCCGGAATGATTAAAAGCTTGGGATACAGCAAGGTTCTTCCCGATGAAATGAGAGAGCAAATGATCAGCTTCGCCAGAGCTTTGCAGTCTTCTAAGGACGGATACTTCTATCATCCCCAGTGGGGAACCAATATTACAACCTCGCGCAGATCGCGCGATTGCGGCTGGGGCGCGACTATACTCAGCCGTCTTGGTGCAAAGCCCTATTGGAACACACCCAGCGGAACATCGGGACTTTACGGCGCGCCGGGAGCGTCTGCCTCTGCGATGACTCTGCCGCTTTCCTATTCCGAAGAGCGCGCGATCTCGCTTGCTGTTGCGGCTTCGGATGTATGGACGGGTGCGGATCAGCTGTCTACTCTAACAAAATGGGAAAATTACCTTAATAATGCTACTCTGACAATAAAGTATAATTCTTACAGCATCGGCAATACCCTTTCATCACAGGCTGCGCAGATAAAAAACCGCGATAAGCTGGCGTTAAAAACCGGCGAATGTACCGACAATAACGGTGACGGAATTGCCGATGGCGGATATATCGAAACCATCGAGCGTATAATGAATGATCTACAGCTTGAAAACGGTCTCTGGGAGCATACGGTCAGCTACAATTCGGTCAACGGTCTAATGAAGATTGCAGGAATATACTCGAATCTTGGCCTTGCAATGTGTAAGGCGGATAAAGCGCTTTTGGCGGCCGTGTCTATGGTTACTGCGGACGTTGTTCCGGACGGAATTACCGATGTTTACAACCCTTGGGTATCAATAAATACTCTCCTTAATAATATTACTAACTACGGAAGCACCGAGCAGTCGGCAGAGCTGCGCGCATCGATAAAGGAAAACGCCGCTGCGATGATAAGATCTACCACGGAAAAGGTGGCACAGTTTGCGAAGGAGGACGGATCCTTTTCTTATGATCAGGAGTACAGTCCATACAGATCCCAAAGCGCAATAGTCGCCGTAAGATATACAAATGAGGGCGACGTAAACGGCGGAACCATAGCCTATACCGGAGTATGGCGAAATATGTGCAGTGTTCTGGAAATAGATGTTTTGCCGCTGACTTTTGAGGATTATATGAAATTTATAGAGAGAGTTGAATATTAAAAAAAGAGGGGCCGTCTCAACTTCGCATTTGAGGCTGCCCCTTTTGAGCCATTTTTCTTTGGTATACGTAATTTTTTAACCGATGTTATGAATGAAATTGAAAAAAGAGGAAAAAAATAAAAAAAGCACTTGACAAAACGATTTTTATGTGCTAAAATAGTCAACGTTAAAAACGAATAGCGGAATTGTGTAAAGGTAGCACAGCAGACTCTGACTCTGTATGTCTGGGTTCGAATCCTAGTTCCGCTGCCATCAAAGGGCGATAAAAAAGATATCGCC
>SVTZ01000047.1 GCA_015063525.1 Oscillospiraceae bacterium | reverse complement strand
CGTGAGGAATGATAATAAATTTTAGGAGATAAATAAAATGATTCAGAAGATTAAAGGAACGATGGATATTCTTCCGGAGGAGACTCCCCTCTGGAGACATATAGAAAAGGTTATGCGCGAGGAGGCAGAGAAGTACGGCTACGGCGAGATCAGAACGCCCACCTTCGAGAACACTGAGCTTTTTGTCCGCGGCGTTGGCGATACCACCGACGTGGTGCAGAAGGAGATGTATACCTTCGCAGACCGCGATGAGGGCAGAAGCATTTCTCTTCGTCCCGAGGGAACTGCGTCGGTGGTAAGAGCTCTTATTGAAAACGGTAAATGCTCTGATCCTATGCCGCTTAAGTATTATTATATTATGTCCTGCTTCCGTCACGAGAAGCCGCAGGCGGGTAGAAGCCGTGAGTTCGTGCAGTTTGGCACAGAGATGTTCGGCTCTCACAGCCCCGCGTCTGATGCTACAGCTATTGCTCTTGCAAATTCCGTTCTCAAAAGACTTGGACTTACCAACGTGAAGCTTCACGTTAATTCTATAGGCTGCAAGGAGTGCCGTCCTGCCTACAGATCGGCTCTCGTTGAGTATTACAATTCTCATATAGACACACTTTGCGACACCTGCAAGACCAGACTTGACAAGAATCCTCTTCGTCTTCTGGACTGCAAAAATCCCGATTGCCACGCGCTTGCCGAGGGTGCGCCTAAAACTGTAGATCACCTTTGCGAGGGCTGCAGCTCAAACTTTGAGATGCTTAAGAGCGCTCTTACCGCTATGAATATCGATTACGTGGTTGACTCCTCTATCGTCAGAGGACTTGACTACTACACAGGTACCGTATTCGAGTTTATTGCCGAGGGCATCGGCGCTCAGTCTACCGTTTGCGGCGGCGGCCGTTACGACGGTCTCGTTTCCTCTCTCGGAGGTCCTGAGCTTCCCGGCATCGGCTTCGGTATGGGCATTACCCGACTTATCCTTGCTATGCGTGAGCTTGGCCTTGACAATATAGAGGGAGAGAAGCCTCTTATCTATATTGCAGCCCTTGGCGAGAGAGCTATGATAAAGGGCCTTGAGATTACCGAGAGACTTCGCCGCGAGGGAAAGTTTGCCGAGTGTGACGTGGTTGGAAGAAGCCTTAAAGCACAGATGAAATATGCAAATAAGAAGGGCGCTAAGTATACGCTTATTATAGGCGACAGCGAGGTCGAAGCAGGAAAGGCGCAGCTTCGTGATATGGAAAGCGGAGAGCAGAGCGAGGTCTCTCTTGACATCTTTACTATCTGATATGAAGGACAGAAAAGATTTTCTTCCGGTAACCCCGGAGGACGTTAAGGAAAGAAATTGGTCGGATATCGATTTCGTATATGTGACGGGTGACGCTTACGTGGACCACCCGTCCTTTGGCGTTGCAATCATTTCCCGCGTACTTGAGGCCGAGGGCTTCCGCGTGGCAATCCTTGCCCAGCCCGACTATAAGAGCACTGAGGACTTTAAACGCTTCGGCAGGCCTCGTCTCGGATTTCTTGTTTCGGGCGGAAATATCGACTCGATGGTTGCTCACTATACCGTGTCGAAAAAGCGCCGTTCCTACGACTACTATTCGCCCGGCGGAAGGATGGGGCTTCGCCCCGACAGAGCGACTATAGTTTATTGCAACCGTATCCGTGAGGCTTACGGTGATATTCCGATTATCATAGGTGGTCTTGAGGCGTCGCTTAGGCGCTTTGCCCACTATGATTATTGGGACGACAGAGTCCGCCGCAGTATTCTCGTTGACTCTCGCGCGGACATCCTTACCTACGGTATGGGGGAGAATATTCTCCGTCGTATTGCCAAGCTTCTTGATAAGGGAGTTCCCGTCAAAAAAATTCGTGACGTGCGCGGCTGCGTATACCTTGCCAAGGCAGGAGAGCCTATCCACTTCGACTACGTTGAGGTCGGCGATTACGACACGCTTAAAACCGACAAGGCGGCTTACGCCAAGGCCTTTTCTGTGCAGTATAAAAACACCGACTCGGTCAGAGGCAAGGCAGTTGTAGAATATTACGGCGACAAAATGCTGGTGCAGAATCCTCCGATGCCTCCGCTTGAGAGGGAGGAGCTTGATAAGGTATACGCTCTTCCTTTTGCGAGAGATTATCACCCCGACTATGAAGCGCAGGGCGGAGTTCCTGCCATCGCCGAGGTAAAGTTCTCGGTAACTCATAACCGCGGCTGCTTCGGCGCATGTAATTTCTGCGCCCTCGCCTTCCATCAGGGCAGGGAGGTCAGATCGAGAAGCGAGAGAAGCGTTGTCGAGGAAGCAAGAAAGATTACCGAAATGCCCGATTTCAAGGGATATATCCACGACGTTGGCGGTCCCACCGCGAACTTCCGCTATCCCTCCTGCGATAAGCAGAAGGAAAACGGCGTTTGCCCGAGCCGCAAGTGCCTTGCTCCCACCCCCTGCAAGCATCTTAAGGTAGATCATGCCGAGTATGCCCGTCTCCTTCGTGAGATCGAGGAGCTGCCTAAGGTTAAAAAGGTCTTCGTGCGCTCTGGAATCCGCTTTGATTATCTTATTTATGACGATGATGACAGCTTCTTCCGTCAGCTTGTAACCCGCCACGTTTCGGGTCAGCTCAAGGTCGCTCCCGAGCATTGCGCCAACAACGCGCTTATGATGATGGGTAAGCCGCCTATTGAAGTTTACGAGAAGTTTAAGAAAAAGTATTTTGCCCTTTGCGGCGAGGCTGGACTTGAGCAGTATCTTGTGCCTTATCTTATGTCAAGCCACCCAGGAACCACCCTCGGCGATGCGGTGGAGATGGCAACCTGGCTGAAGAGGTGGGGCTATATGCCCGAGCAAGTGCAGGACTTTTATCCTACGCCCGGTACTATTTCTACGGTGATGTATTACACCGGTATTCACCCGATGACGGGAAAGACGGTATACGTGCCGAGAGAGTATCACGAAAAGCAGCTGCAAAGAGCGCTTCTACAGTATTCAAAGCCGGAGAACGCAAATCTTGTCCGCGAAGCTCTGAAGCTTGCCGGCAGAGAGGACCTAATCGGAAATTCGGCCGATTGTCTCGTCCGTCCCTCCTTCTCGGGCGGAAGATATATACCCGAGAAAAACAAGGTGGCAAGGACTACTAGTCAGAGGAAAAATACATCCAATCACAAAAAAACAGGAAAAACATCGGGCAGAAGCTCGGTTGGAGCCAAAATGCCTGCTTATGCGGCTCCCGTGAAAAAGGGGAAGAGTCGTTTCGACAGGATTTTCGGCGAGGATGCCGATAGGATTCGCCGTGAGGCAGACAGACTTTCGGGCGCCTCTTCATCAAAAGCGGGGAATAGCACCAAAACTGCCTCCTTAGGTAAAAATTCCGCGTCGAAAAGCAGAAAGCGCTGACAATGTTCGTAACTTTTACGAAGATATTCCACAACAAAAACAAGGGCAGAAATAAAAAACGCCGAAACGCATGAATTTTCTTCAAATTAAGGGGGAAAGGCAAATAACGGAAAAGTGTAGTTTTTTCTAAACGAGGGAAAAATTATCATATGAAATTTCAAAAATGTGGAAAACCTTTTGCTTTTTAGAAATGTCAGTGAATTAATAGCCAAATTTAGCCTTTTTTCGACATAGGGTTATCCACATTACCAACATCCGCACTTGTGGAAAACACAAGATCAGAGGTGTCACAGATTTGTTACAAATCGACTTTTTGTAGTATTTTTGAGATGGCGATTTTGACTTCGCGAAAGGTCATATATAGAGTGTGATGGCCATCTTTGATAAAAGTTTGGATAAAAATTACGAACTCTTTTCAATAATGTTTTAAAATCACTAAGGTACGGGAAAAATGCAAGAAACAGTACAAAAATATCTGAAAGCAAAACGAGCACTGTTTGATAAGGCCTTTGGCGCAAGGCTTAACCCCGAGCAGTGCCGCGCGGTCTTTACTGCGGATGGTCCTCTGCTAGTTCTCGCCGGTGCGGGAAGCGGAAAGACCACCGTTTTGGTCAACAGAATATCTTATCTTATAAAATACGGTAACGCTTACTTTGCCGATGAATATCCCGAGGGACTCACTCCCGAGGCGGCAGAGATCCTTGAGGGCGCGCTTGAAATGGAGCCGTCGGAAATTGAGGAGATTCTGCCTCAGTTTACAAGCAATCCTGCGTCTCCCTGGTCGGTGCTTGCTATCACATTCACCAACAAGGCGGCGAGAGAGATAAAGGACAGACTTCTTCGCACCTTCGGTGACGAGCAGATTGCAAATTCGGTCTGGTCGGGAACCTTCCATTCAGTCTGCCTTCGTATACTTCGCAGATACGCCGACAGGCTCGGCTATCGCGAGGGTTTTTCCATCTATGATACCGACGATAAAAGGCGTATGATATCCCTTTGTATGAAGGAGCTTTGTATTGATGAAAAGCGTCTTGCACCCAAGGCGGTGGCAAGTGCTATCAGCATCGCAAAGGACGAGCTTAAGACTCCCGATGATATGGAGATCACCCGCGATCCCAGAAGCAAGGATATCATAGCTATTTATAAACTATATCAGAAGAAGCTTATTGAATATAACGCCGTTGATTTTGACGATATTATTATGAAGACTGTAGAGCTTCTTGAGGGTGATGCCGAAATACGCGAGTATTATCAGAATAAGTTTAAGTACGTCCTGGTGGACGAGTATCAGGATACAAACTACGCTCAGTTTGTTCTGACCAAGCTTCTGTCAGACAAGTACAGAAACATAATGGTCGTTGGTGACGACGATCAGTCTATATACAAGTTCCGCGGTGCGACGATAGAGAATATCCTTAATTTTGATAAGACCTATCCCGACGCTACGATTATAAAGTTAGAGCAGAATTATCGCTCCACGGGCAATATTCTTGATGCGGCAAACGCTGTGATTCACCACAACGGCGACAGACACGAAAAGCGTCTTTGGTGCGACAAGGGCGCAGGGGAAAAAATCATTCTGCACGAATCGGAGGATCAGAACGATGAGGGCAGATATATCATCGACCGCGTAAATTCGGGCATCAAGCGTGACGGCAGAAAATATTCCGATTACGCCGTTCTCTACCGAATAAACGCCCTCGGCAGATCCCTTCAGACAAGCTTTGCTAAAAGCGGCGTGCCTTACCGCGTTGTTGGAGATATGGGCTTCTACGACCGCAAGGAAGTAAAGGATATGATGGCATATCTTTCGGTGCTTGTCTCGCCCTTCGATAATCTTCGCTTAAAGCGAATAATCAACGAGCCGAAAAGAAAAATCGGCCAGACCACAGTAGATGCAATAGAACAGATCGCCTCGGCAAACGGACTTTCGATGTACGAGGTGGTAAAAAATGCCTCCGAGCATACAGCTCTGGCAAAAAACGCAGAAAAGCTTAACTCATTCTCGTCTATAATAGAAAAGGTAAGGGAAGAGAAGAGCCTTCCTTCCGAGATGATAAGCGCGCTTTTTGAGTCCTCGGGATATAAGGATATGCTTACCGCCGAGGGCTTTGAGGGAGAGGGAAAGATCCAAAACGTCGAGGAATTTATCGGCGCGGCAGTGGAATACGAGACACGCTGTAACGAGTCGGGCATCGAGCCCACCGCCCCTGGTTTCCTTGAGGAAATCTCTCTTGTTGCCGACGTTGATAAGTATGACGAGACTGCCGATGCGGTGGTGCTTATGACCGTCCACGCGGCAAAGGGACTTGAATTTCCCGTAGTATTCCTTGCGGGGATGGAGGACGGAATTTTCCCCTCCATACAGAACATAGGTGAGCAGGAGGAGATGAGCGAGGAACGCCGTCTTGCTTACGTCGCGATTACAAGAGCAAAGGAGATGCTCTATATAACACACGCAAAAAACCGTATGATGTACGGAAAAACAACATATAATCAGCTGTCAAGATTTATTAAGGAAGAGATGCCGAAGAGCCTTATCTTTGAGGACTCACCAAGACCTAAGCAGAGGCAGAGCTACGGAGCATATCAGCAGACAAAACCCGTCGAGAGACAGAATAATTACTTTACCGAGATGCGCCGTCCGGTGGACATTGCCCCGAAAAAGCGCGAGAAGGAAGGAGCCGCCGAGTACGGCGTTATCCGTTTTGTACAGGGAACTCGCGTTATGCACGATATGTTCGGACCGGGTGAGATACTTTCCTCACGCGATATGGGCGGGGATGTGTTATATGAGGTAAGATTTGATAACGGACAAATTAAAAAATTAATGGCCACGTTTGCTAAATTGAAAAAACTTCAGTAAATTAAATTTTGAATTTCTAATTTAAAAGGAAAGGAGAGCGAGATGCAAAGAGAAGAAAAACGCATAACAAAAAACGGCGTAGAAATATATTCCTATAAAAATCCTGCGATTCACGGCTTTTACATCTCGCTCTTTCTTCGTGCTGGAAGTATGTTTGAGGATCATCCCGGAATTACTCATTTCCTTGAGCATGCCGCGATTCGTAACGTAGGCGCGATAATGGAGGGCGGTCTGTATCCTACTCTCGATAAGTATGGAATCGACTTTAACGCCTCCACCTTCAGCGAGATGGTGCAATTTTACATCTCTGGTGCATCGGAAAATTTTGATATTTCATCAGAGATAATAGCAAGGCTGCTCTCGCCTATCATCCTATCTCCTTCCGAGATAAAAACAGAGCGCGGCCGTATAAAGGCAGAGATCCGCGAGAGCGATGACTGCACATCTCTTTCTACATTTAGTAATAATATTGTCCACGAGGGTACTAGGCTTGCTAATCTCATAACCGGAACGCTCGGCAGCGTAGAGAAGATAAGCGGCAAGCGTCTCGAGGAGTACAGAAGATCGGTTATGACCGCTGAGAATATCTTCTTATACGTTACCGGAAACTACAGTGAGGAAAACCTCGAGAAGCTATCCTCAGAAATAGAAAAATACACATTAGATCGCGGAACGAAAACCGAGAATATCGCTCCTGTATGTGAAAAATTCGGCAAAAGAGAGGCTAAGGTATATATCAAAAATGCCGATTTCACAATGCTTCGTTTCTCCTTCGATATGGATATGAGTATGATGACAGTTGCCGAAAGCGATCTGCTTTACGATATTCTTCTCGGCGGCTATAATTCGCGTTTATTTATGGAAATGAGCGAAAAGCGCGGTCTTTTTTACGACATTTCCGGTTCCAGTGAAAGGTATAAGAACATAGGAACTCTTGTATTTTCATTTGAGGTGCGCGGCGGATCGGTGTATGAGGCTACGGAAACAGCCATAAGCCTGCTTAGGAGATTTAAGCAGACTCCGCCTTCCGAGGATGAGATGATGAAGGCCGGCTACGTCACCAACGCATATCTTCTTTACGACGAGCCGAGAGAGCTTAATTTTACCTTCGCTTACGATAACCATATTATGGACGCAGGCTACCGTAGTATCGAGGAGCGCAAGGAGAGTTACTCGGCGGTAACACCCGAGCGCATACGCGACGTGGCAGAGATCATATTCCGCCCCGAGAATTTGACCCTTACCCTGAAGGGAAATAAAAAGAAGATAGATGTAGTAAAATTAGAGGAAATAATCAAAAAACTGTAAAAATGCCAACAAAACTTAACGAAAAGAAGATAAAATGTGCCGTCTTTGATATGGACGGCACGCTTCTTGATACATTAAAAACTATTCGCTATTATCTTAATCTCGCCCTTGAGAAGAACGGTGTCAGCACGGTCAGCGAGGAGGAGTGCAAGCGCTTTGTCGGTTACGGCGCAAGATGGCTTATAGAATGCGCACTTAAAAATTCAGACGCCTATACCGCACCTCTTGCCGAAAAGGTTTTTGATGATTACAACTTGCTTTACAATGCCGACCCATACTACCTTACCGAAGCCTATGAAGGTATCTACGATTGCTTATCCAAGCTTCGCGAGTCTGGAATAATTCTCGCTGTTTTGTCAAATAAACCGGACTTCGCCCTCCGCGAAGTGACCGAAAGGTTCTTCCCCAACACCTTCGCTCTTGCGCGCGGTGCGGTGGACGGAGTGGCTCTTAAGCCGAACCCCGAGTCGCTTTTAGCGATGCTTAATGAGCTTGGATTTACACCCGAGGAAACCGCCTACGTTGGTGACTCCGAGCCGGATGTTGAAATTGCCCGTAACGCAAAAGTGGCACTTTCAATCTCGGCAACCTGGGGCTTTCGCACCGAGGAGCAGCTAACAGCCGCAGGTGCTGAAAACCTTATACGTCACCCTAGTGATATGTTTCTAAAAATAAAAGACGATGCAAGTTAATGCATCGTCTTTTGCCGTTATATACCAAGCCACTCTTCCTGCCAGGGAATGAGGAGGCAGTTGTCATCTGTTACCTCTATAGGCAGAATACTGTATCCCGACTTTTTCAGATTTTCGGGCTGCCAGTGGTCGAGCATAAGGTAGAACTTCCCCTCCGCCTCAAATATGTAGCTCGACTGACCGAAGAAGGTCTTGTCAGCGTTTTCGCCGCGGCAGGGGTTGTCGATAAGCTTCCATTTGCCGTTGACACAGGGGCAGCAGGCAAAGAGAGCTGCATTGGGATCCCAGCTGGTACAGCCGGAGGTCACCATATAATACATTCCGTCCTTCTCAAATACTGCAGGTGCCTCTCTCTCCTGGTCTGCAAGAACCGAAACGTAGAAGCCGTCAACGTTGGTGTAATCCTCGGTGAGACGAGCAATGTTCATAGTCTTGTTTCTGTCCTTGGAGTGGAAGAGGTAGGCGGTGCCGTCCTTATCCTTATATACCGTCATATCGCGGGAATCCTGCTTGTTGGGAACCATAGCGTGAAGGAAGGTGAAGGGGCCTGTAGGTGAATCTGAAATTGCAACGCCAACACCCGCGTAAGAGTAATCTGCTCTGTCAACGTGCATCCAGAGAACGAACTTGCCGGTTTTCTCATTGTAAACCACCTTCGGTCTCTCAACAACCTTTGAGGTGTGAAGAGGATGAGCTTCGTCGTCCTTGTTTGACTCAAGCACCAAACCCTCGTATTTCCAGTTAAGAAGGTCGGTAGAGGTGTAGCAAGAAATGCCGATAACGTCAACGCGGGAAACCGTTTGACCGGTTACAAAGCGAGCTATCTTGTTATCCGCGCCCTTGTTTTCTCCGTACCAATAGTAGAGGCCGTTATGCTTTATGATACAACCGCCGTGAGCTTGAATGTCGTTGCCGTCTACGTCCTGCCAGATCTGTCCGTTTTTCATTTTTTAGTCTCCTTAAAATTTAACGTGGAAAGGTTACTTCGCCTCTCCGTTTGCCGAAATATGCTTTAAATATGCGTTAATAAATCCGTCGATATTTCCGTCCATAACCGAGTCGATATTACCGTCTTCAAAGCCGGTTCTGGTATCCTTTGCCAGCGTGTAGGGCATAAATACGTAGCTTCGTATCTGGCTGCCCCATTCGATATTGGCCTTGTTTCCCTGAATGTCCTCAATTTTGTCAAGCTTCTCGCGGAGCTTGATCTCCATAAGCTTCGCCTTCAGCATCTTAAGAGCCGTCTCCTTGTTCTGAAGCTGGCTTCTCTCTGTCTGACAGCCAACTACGATGCCCGTAGGCTTATGCACGATACGGATAGCAGAGTCGGTCTTGTTAATGTGCTGACCGCCCGCACCCGATGAACGGTGCGCGGTGATATCAAGATCCTCGTCGCGAAGCACGATGGTATCATCGTCCTCAAACTCGGGCATAACCTCGACGGAGGAGAAGGAGGTGTGACGTCTTCCCGAGGAATCAAAGGGAGAAACGCGCACCAAACGGTGAACGCCGTTTTCGCTCTTGAGATATCCGTAAGCGTTAAGACCTTCAATCATAATGGTAGCCGATTTAAGTCCGGCTTCGTCACCGTCAAGCCAGTCGATAAGCTTTACGTTAAAGCCGCGCTTCTCGCCCCATCTTGTGTACATACGATAGAGCATTGAAGCCCAGTCCTGCGCCTCGGTTCCGCCGGCACCCGGGTGGAAGGATACGATTGCGTTGTTTTTGTCGTAAGGACCGGAGAGAAGAACCTCAATTCTCTTTGCCTCCGCCTCTTTCTCTATAATCTCGGTCTCAGAAATAACCTCATCAACCGAAGCCTCGTCCTCCGCCTCAATTGCCATCTCGCAGAGGGTGAAGGTGTCGTCAAGCTTTGCCGCCAGCGCCTCGTAGCTCTCGTATTTATCCTTAAGCTGCTTTATCTCCTGCAGCTTCTTCGATGATTTCTCCGCATCACTCCAGAAGTCCTGCACCAGAGTCTCTCTTTCAAGCTCGGCGCATCTTTCCTTGGTCTCATCTATTCTCAGCTGGTTTTTAAGCTCGCCTACAACGTCGTAAAGGGCGACCAGCTTTCTCTTTGCTTCTTCAAGGGCAACAATCATTTTCTGCTTTTGTCCTTTCTACTTATTACTGAAATTAGTCTAACAGAAGTATTTTACCATAAAAACTTTAAAATGTAAATAGTAAGTTTAAAATAATTATTGATTTTTCTATTGATATGTGATATACTAATGCTGTTAATCTAATTTTCCACAAGAAAGGATATTTAAAAATGCAGGTAACAAAAGATAGCCTTATCGGCGATATTCTTGATTTTGACGTAAATACCGCGCAGTTCTTCTTTGAGATCGGTATGCATTGCCTCGGCTGTCCTCATTCGAGAGGCGAGTCTGTTGCAGAGGCTTGCGCCGTTCATGGCACCGATGCTGACGCACTCGTTAAGAAGATCAACGATTATCTCGCGGCAAAGTAATGACGGGTAGCGCATTAAACGCGCGTCTGCTTTCAGCGGCAGAACTTGTGAGGCAGAACGCGACCTTTGCCGATATTGGCACGGATCATGCGTATCTGCCTCTATTTTTGCTTGAGTCGGGGCGTATAAGCTACGCCTATTGCTCTGATATTAACGAGGGGCCTCTCGCATCCGCAAGGCGAAACGCCGAGGATAGGGGAATGTCCGAAAAGATCAGTTTTATACTGACCGACGGCGCGGAGGCTCTTGCGGAGCGTGGAATTACCGACTACGCTATCTGCGGTATGGGCGGCGAGCTTATTGCAGATATCATTTCCCGCGCGCCTCATCTTAAGGAGAAGGGAGTTAATCTTATTCTCCAGCCGATGTCCCGTCAGGCAATACTTCGAAAATATCTTACCCGCGAGGGCTTTGAAATAAAAAAGGAAAGCTATTCCTTTGACGCAGGCAAATATTATGTATGCCTGCTTGCTACATATACCGGAGAGCTCCGTGAGATTAGTGACACCGATGCCGAGCTTGGCTTTGCCGAATTTACGGGACAAAAAGCAAGGATAGGCTATCTTAATACCTTGCTTGCCGCAAGAAGGAGAGCCACCGAAGGCAAAAGGCTTGGCGGCGTTAGCGATATTCCCGAGGAAAAAGTAATTACGGCTATTGAGAGCGAGCTCTCAATGCTATCTAAGGAAGGAAACTAAAATGAACGTAAAGCAGCTTTATCAGAAATTTGCCGAGCATATTCCGGAGTCTCTGCGCGAGCCGTGGGATAACGACGGCATTATGTGCTGTCCTGACGGAACGGCGGAGATATACCGTGCCCTCGTCACCCTTGACGTTACCGAGGAGGTCGTGGATTACGCTATTGAGAGAGGCTTCGATCTTATAGTTTCCCATCATCCGCTTATCTTTAAGCCACTCGCTTCAATAAACGAGGAAAATAACATTTCGCGAAAGCTTATAAAGCTTATTTGCAGCAGTATTTCGGTATTCTCCTTCCATACCCGCGCAGATAAAATGATCGGAGGAGTGAACGACCGCCTTGCCGACCTTCTCAGTATGTTTGACACTCAGTCATTCGGTGAGGGCGACCTCGGCAGGATAGGTACGATTTACGAGCCTATGGAGCTTCAGGATTTTGCTTACAGGGTTAAGCAGCTTACCGGCTCTGATACTATTAAGTACGCTGATGGATACAATGACGTGCACAGAGTTGCGGTCGTAGGCGGCGACGGAAAGGGCTACGTTCAGGCGGCCATTGAAGCGGGCGCAGACACCTACATCTCCGGCAGAATCGGCTACAACGTGATGGAGGAGGCGCCCGAAATGGGCATTAACCTTATTGAGGCGGGCCACTTCTTCACCGAGCAGCATATTACCGAGTATTTCCGCGATCTGCTTATCGACTTTGATCCTAACATATACGTTGAAATAGCAAATTCTAACGTGATTAAAACCATTTCCTAAAAACACAAACCTCCCGAGGCACAAAGCCTCGGGAGGTATTTTAGGAAATGGAGA
>SVTZ01000046.1 GCA_015063525.1 Oscillospiraceae bacterium | reverse complement strand
CGCCGCCAGCGTTAATCCTGAGCCAGGATCAAACTCTCTAAAAAATTATATACTAAATCTTCCTAAAAAGACTTGGTACCTTTTTCAGAGCTATTTATTCTAGCTTCTTCTTACTTTTTGAGTTTTTCTCAATGTGTTTGACAAGAACTACACCGTTTTAGAGTCTCCCCTAAAACACAATGTCTTTTCTTATTTTTCATGTTGTTCAATTTTCAAGGATCAAGGGTGCTCGTTTGTCACAAGCTTTCTTATTATACTACAAGCGTTTCAAAAAGTCAAGGGCTTTTTTCGATTTTTTTGAATTTTTTTAAGTTTTTCGTTTTTGATTAATTTTTTACAAAGATTTTATCTAGTTTTTGTGCAAAGTTTCCAAATGAAGGTGAATTGCATCAAAAAACATAAAAAGCCGCGAAAAATCATACACGGTAAGGTTTTTTAGTATTTATATACATAATATAATAATATTTTATTTAAAAATGAAATTGATTTTCTCGCGTGCGCGTGATATAATTAATGTAAAAAACTATATTGAAAGCGAAATGTTGCCTATGAATAAAAAACATGTGGCTTTGCTTTTAGCTGTCACAATGTGCGTTACGTCACTTTCATCCTGCAAGTTACTTCTCGGCGCGTGGGGCGGAGAGCAGAGCAATGGCGGTAACAACACTGAAAACGATGACAATACCCAAGGAGGAGAAGACATGATACCCGAATCACCCAAGGCAACCGTTCTTCCTGTAAAGGGCGGCACAAAAGGAATTGTAGTTCTTATACACGACGACGGATACACGGGAACTGTCGAAAGATTCGATTCTCTATTAGAAAAGCACGGACTGGTTGGAAATATAGCTCTCGTCACAAATTTCGTATATAATACTACATCAAAAACGCCCAAGACCTCTGAGGTGAAAAAATTCCAGAAATTTCTTGACACGGGCAGATGGAAGATAGTTTCCCATTCCTACACCCACGAGTGGTGGGCCGAGGACGGAGTCGAAAGCGCTGACAGAATGTACGAGGAAATAGTCGGATCACAAACAATATTAAGGGAACTGTTCCCCGGGCAGCGTGTGCTTACCTTCGCATATCCTGGATTATCCTCTGCTGTTGCTCAATACGGAAATCAAACCGTCTTTAGCGAAGCGGCAAAGAAGCTAATTGAAGAAACATATATATCAGGACGAAAGGGCACGAGCACTGCGCCCACTGACATTACCAATCAAAATCTCAAATGGAACCTGCTAAACGGCTACGGCTTTATGAATGGAGCAGTAAAAAACGGCACCGTTCAGGGTATAGTAGAAAGCGCTGCGAAGAACGGCGGTCTTATCCTGCTCTACACCCATCAGCTTAAGGCGGATACAGAAACGCAGGAAAAGGCTGATGCGACTACCTATAATAACAACGTAATGGGTATTTATTATATGGATCAGGTCTGCCTGGAGGTTGCAAAGCACGTTGAAAGCGGCGATATTTGGAACACATATTATGAAGATGCTATCCTTTATATAAGAGAGGCACAGACGGCACAGGTAAGTGTAACCAAGAGCGAAGATCTTCTTACAGTATTGCTTACAGACGAGATGGACGATGAAATATACAACTTTCCTCTCACCGTAAGAATTGACGCGCCTGAGGGCTGGAAAGCAGTAAAGGTTGTCCAAGGAGACGACGTTTCCTATGCGCTTGTCCGTGAAATTGACGGCAAGATATATATCGATGCGGATATAATTCCCGATGCAGAAGATGCAACCATATCTCCCATTACATTTACCGAATACGAGGAGGCAACCGAGAAAACCGAGGTAAGCTAACGTGACCTTGCGTCTTGATTGTGACTGCATTTACTTCGAGATATCAATCGAGCCGTCCCAAGCACTTTCATGATTTTTTAAAACTCCAATGTCAAAACTTGACGCTCTTTTCGCCTCAAATGTCGGTTTTTGTACCCATTTATTTACATTTTAGTCGTTTTATAGAACAAAATCAAGCTTGGTTGGCGTGGATTTGAGCCCTTATTATTTTGTAAAAAAACGTCGTAATTTTTTTGAAAAAATTTTTACGTAACTATTGCAAATTAATAATATATATGATATAATATTAGTGATAAAAAGTATACTTGCATTTTGTAAGAAAGGAAAGACTATGGTAGATAAGCTTGCTAATCTCAACACTGAAGATATGATTGGCTCTGCTATGAGTTATGTTACCGAGGGTATTAAGTCCTTGCCCGATACAATTATTACATGGGTTAAGGATACAGTTGACGGTTTCGCCCCCGGTATAGTCGCTACTGCCGAAGCCTTCTATGCAGACCATAAGGCACTTTGCCTTATAATAGGTATATGTCTGCTTGCTCTTATTGGCTTCGAGGGATATAAGATATTCAAATCGCTCTTATACGTCGGCGGTGCCGCAGGCTTAGCTTATTGCGGATATGCCTACGTTGCTCCGCTTGTCTCGAAGCATCTTGTTGGTATTGTTCCCGAGTTTATCAGCGTTGATGCTTTGATTGCCGTTATATTCGGTCTTCTTGCCATCGTTCTCGTGCGATGTGCTTATGGCCTTGCTATTATGTTACTTGGCTCTGTGGCGGGATATTTCTTCGGCAGCTCCTTCATTCACGGTGTGATCGCAAGCTTCTTTAGCACACTCGAATTTCTTCAGGGCGATACTGCTAAATACATAATAGGTGCTGTTTTCGTTCCTATTTTTGGAATTCTCTTCCTTCTCGTATTCAAGCATGCTTTCCTGATCCTCAGTTCCTTCGGCGGTATGATCGGTGCTTCCTACCTGCTTAAGATGCTTCTTGTTCCCGTAGCAGATGAAACAATAAAGTTCGCCTTTATTCTCTTCGGCTTCGCCCTTGGCGTCTTTACAGTTGTCCGCCAGTATAAGGTTGAGTCAAGGTCTATGGAGATTTTATTCTAAGCTGGATATTAATTTTAATAATTAAAAGGCTGTCTCATTATTTACATTTGAGACAGCCCCTTTGTTTTCTGCTCGTTACAGATAGATAGCCTCAAAAACAATGTGAAGAGGTAGGATACTTTTTTAGATATTACTAACTCATATATTTACGAAGCTTATCTACCGCACCCTTTTCAAGGCGGGAGACCTGCGCCTGGGAAATTCCTATTTCCGCGGCTATTTCCATCTGTGTTTTACCTTTATAGAATCTGCGCTCGATTATACCCATTTCCCTGGGTGACAGCCGCTTCATAGCTTCTCTCAAGCAAATGTTTTCAACCCATATCTCATCGGACTCGCCCTCGTCGGCAAGCTTATCGATAACGTACACCGTATCCTCGCCGTCGCCGTAAACAGAGTCAAAGAGAGAGATCGGCTCTACTATAGCCTCCATCGCCTCTTCCACAGCCCTCTCGGGAACGCCAAGCCTTTCGGCTATTTCGCTTACGGAGGCCTCTCTGTGACTATTGGAAGATATTTCCTCCTTCGCCTGTAATGCCTTATAGGCGAGATCCCTGACACCTCTTGATACACGTACTGCATTATTGTCGCGCTGATAGCGCCTCACCTCGCCTATTATCATCGGGACGGCGTAGGTCGAAAATCTGACGTCCATATCAAGATTAAAATTGTCTATAGCCTTGATGAGTCCTATACAGCCCACTTGAAAAAGATCGTCTACGCTTTCGCGTTTTGGATTAAATCGGCCGATAACGCTGAGCACGAGGCGCAGATTTCCCATAACCAGCTCATTCCTCGCCTCGTCGTCGCCCGCCTTTGCCTTTACGAGAAGCCCTCTTTTCTCCTCCTCGGTAAGCGTCGTCAGCCTCGAGGTATCAACTCCGCAGATTTCCACCTTGTTTATTCGCATAACTCCCCCTGAAAATCTTTGTGAGATTAGTATTGCCAGGTGGAGTGCAAATAAACGCATATTTTAGTATTTTTTGTATAGAAAAAGCAGACGGTGTTTTTCCGTCTGCTTTCCTTATGTATTTAGTTAAGCGGATTTCCGTTCTTATCAAAAAGAGGAAGAGGCGCAAGGTAGGTAATGTCCTCGCGGCCTATGGCGTCGCCCTCGGCAAGTATAGTCATCTTACCTACGATAGTTCCGCCCGCCTGCTCTACAAGATTTTCAAGTGAGAGAAGCGATCCGCCAGTGCTGATAACGTCGTCGACGATAAGGACTCTCTTGCCCTTAAGGTACTCGGCGTCGTCACCGTCTATGTAAAGGGTCTGAATCGAGCCGGTGGTGATAGACTTTGTCTCGCACTTGAGTACGTCCTTCATATAAAGCTTAACCGACTTACGTGCCAGAACGTAGCGATTCTCGCCAAGATGGCGGCTCATAGCGTGGATAAGCGGAATACCCTTCGACTCGGCCGTAAGAAGCACGTCGTGCTCAGGCGCAAGCTTTGCAAGCTCCTCGGCGCATCTCTCGGTAAGCTCAACGTCACCGAAAAGGATAAACGCTCCGATGTAAAGATCTTCATTAATGGGGCAAAGAGGCAGGTCTCTCTCAAGACCGGCAACCTTCATTCTATATACCATAACAGAGTCTCCTTGTGTTTTTTGATTACCTTATATTATAATAATAAGAACACAATTATTATACTACCTTTAGTCGAATTTTGCAAGTATTTTTGATAAATAATGAAAAAACAGCCTCAAAAAGAGGCTGTTTTCATTTAGTTAATAGTAAAAGTCGTGGTTTCCGATGGTGAAAGCATACTCGCGGTTACGAGGGATCCAGGAGGAGGTTGCAAGCGCGGTGTTCAAGAAGAAGAACGCGCCGCCGGAGACGTCGTAGCCTTCAAGGCATATCTTTGCCGCCAGGGTTGCATTATAACCCGGAGTATTATAGATCGTACCGTCAAGGACGGGACTGAACTGCACGCCGTACTTACGGTCGAAAATTACGCCGTAGATCGTGTTAGGGTAATAGGCCGACCTTACGCGGTTCATAACAACGTTTCCGACTGCTATCTGGCCGATGAGAGCTTCGCCCCTGCTCTCTGCGTGAATAATTCTCGCAAGCCAGAAAACCTCGTCACTGCGGTAAAACTTGTCCGCGCTGAGAAGAGGCTTGTAGCTACCGATGATCGTTATACTGCTGCCGCTTGCGCTGACGCTCATACCAACCGCCTTTGCAAAGACCGATGCCGGAATATACATTCTGCCATCGTTCATAATCACGTTAGGAGTAGTATTAAAAAGTGTACGTCCGTTTGCGTATGTAACGTAGCAGCCGTCGCCGGCAACTATCTCAAGGCCGTCTGCGCGCATCGTAGCAGTTCTGGTAGAGGAGTTGTAGCTATAGCTGCTTCCGCTAATGGCAGATGCCGCTGCGCGGAATGGAACGTAGGCTACACCGTTTATAACAAGACCGTTAACCGAGAGAGTCTTTCCTCCGACGCTTACGGTCGGACGGCTGTAGCTCCAGATGCTCTTGTTCGAAACGCCCTTAAGGTACTTATAAACTCGGCCGTCAATATCTAGCGCTGTATTTGTAGCCGCGAGGGATTGAGTTTCCGCCGTTGCTGCAATTGCTGTAGTGCCTCCTGCGCCCACGGTGATTAATAATGCAAGCGCAAATGCTAGAAGTCTGATCTTTCTCTGATTTTCCTTCATTTTTCACCTTCCTTTCTTTTGTACTTCGAGAAGATTATACCATAAAAAGGGAAGGTTTTTCAATACAAAATGATTGGCATCAAAAGCAGATATTACCTGTTTTTGCCGTTGTTTGGGCGATTATTGTTTGTTTTTTACTATATTGGAAAACAAAGGGCTGCATAAGCAGCCCAAAAATTCTTTATTGCTCCGAGGTGCTGTCCTCTTCCCTAGCAACGTTTCCGGAAAGGCGCTTCTTAGCATCCTCCACGCTCTCGCCATCCTTGGCGAAGAGCACCTCAACGCACTTGTCACTTACCTTGTTAAAGCCGTCAACCACGCCGTTTTCGATTTTTTTATAGCCTTCTACCACACCGTTTTCGATTTTTTTATAGCCCTCGGTTACTTTCTTCTTGATTTCTGACATTTTTATATACCTCTTTCTTATTATTTGTTAATTAAGCGTTACCCAGAATCTCACCGGAGAGTCTGAAAATTCCGGCAGATGCCTTGCGTCGTCTTGCTTTAAGACTTGCCTTATAAATAAAGTAGTTTACAGATACCATAATGATTCCAACTATGCCAACACCGATACCGAGAGGCATATATCCCTCAATTACTTCGGGCATACACAGGCACATTCCAGAGCCAAGCACAAGACTGCCTACCGTACCGAACACATAGGCGAACACCTCCGCGGGCCTTCTGGTCTTTTTATCCAGTGCCTTAAGCTCATCGAGCTTGGTAACCTTGCGCTCCTCGTAGCGAGAGCGTATTCTTTCTACTGCTTTGATTTCACTGTTACTCATTTTATTTTCTCCTTTTTTATTTACACTACTATTATACATCTCGTATGTTTTTATAAGGTTCGCTTTATGTAAAAGTAAAGTATTTCTTTTGTTAATGTTTTGTAAAGTTCTATATTAGTAAAAAACCGAGCTCGAAAGCTCGGTTATGATAATATTTATTCACCAAGAAGCTCGTCTGAGAGGCGAATTATCTCATCGCCGTATTTTCTCTTTCCCGATGCGTAAAGGCGCTTGTATATTGGATAGGCAAGAGCTATAGGAATGGATCCGATAATTGCAAGAACTATGCCGAGCAGAAGCATATCAAACTCCAAGGCAAGCGCCATTCCGCCGCCAAAAACAAGCATACCAACCACGCCAAGCGCCAAGGATACAGCAGTCGCCTTGCCAACAACTGCAGAATGGAGCGAGCGAAGGCGGTCTGCCTTGCTTACCTCTCTGTCCTCCGCCACATATTGGCGTCTTATGCTTTCAATTTCTCTTCGCTCTGCCTCGGTAGGAGCAGAATAAGTATAGGTGAATTTATCGTTATTTTCCATTTTTAGTCTTTACTTCCTTTATGATTTTTGTTCCTCGCACTATCATAAAAATGCTAAGTGTCAGGGCAAAGATGCTGACCGCTGAGCCTGTCAGCGTATTAAACAAAGAAATATCAACACTTCCGTCACCAAACGTATGCAAAAGCGCGGTCTGGAGGGCAAGTATGGAAACAGCCGCATCGACCATATTTATCTCTCTGATTGCCCGCAGGGTAAGGTCGTCCTGACGCCTCGCCTTTAGGGCATTTCTAACCGACATAATAACCTTATAAAATGCGTATGCAGCAAAGGCATAGATCAGCCAGTCCTTATATTCAAAGGATCTATCGTCAAATATCATCTGCGCAATAGCTGACGAGAGCGCAGCGTTAAGTATAAGCAGCAGAACACCGCAACGTGTGTATTTTTTTGCTCTTATCAGAGACTCGCTTTCAAAATCTCTCTTTTTTCGGTGATAAATAAGCAATCCCGAGCGCATAAGCGCAATAAATATGTAATATGTAGCGAGAGCACCAAACCATATAGATCTTTCGCTTATGCCGAGATAGGCGTTGAATACCGAGTTAACTACACTTATTGCAAATGCAACGGTTGACGTCAGAATTGTCCGATATCCCCAATTCTGAATCAGTTTTCTCGTGAACGGGCGTCCCTCTAAATAATTAACGGCACTCTTTTTGATCCTTGGCGCACCGAAAATAACAACGCAGATAACGTAAGCCAGACCTACCGCAGACAACGCAAACGAGCAATATGCAATCGGCTCTAAAGCCGTTCCCCGAAACTCAACACTAAGTATTAATACAGTTGCAACTATTATAAATATTAAAAGGAACACAGATATCAAAATACTGATTAGACTCGGTTTGGTTGTTTTAAAAAATAGTTTTTTAAGCTTTTCTATCATACAGTCTCACTACCTTTAATGATAACGGTGAAGGTAGAGCCCTTACCTACCTCACTGGTAACCGAAATCTCTCCTCCCAAAATATCTATAACTTTTTTCACAAGGGCAAGACCGAGTCCGTTTCCCTCAGATGCCCGAGAGCTGTCAGCCTGATAAAACTTCTCGAAGATCCTCATTCCAACCTCGCGTGACATTCCGCAGCCTGTATCCGCAACGGTAACGACCGCAGATCCATTCTGCTCTGAGAGCTTAACCGAAACCGCACCTCCCTCGTCGGTAAACTTAAGGGCATTGGAGATGAGATTGTTCCAGACTATTTCAAGAAGGGTGGGAGAAGAAAATACGAAAATTTCCGGAAGAACCAACTCAAGCTTAATATTCTTTTTCTCTATCCTGTCCTCAAAGGAAATTAACGTATTTGCAAGCATATCGGAAAGATTAATCCTCTCCATTTGAGGCTTAAGATTATGATTCTCAAGCCTGTTAAGCTCCAGAATGTTGCTTACAAGATCCGAAAGTCTTCTCGATGCGGAAATTAGAGTTTTCGTATACCTTTCCCTGCTCTCCTCATCAAGATTCGGATCGGAAAGAGCCGCGGCATAATTGCCTATTACTGCAAGAGGTGTCTTCAGCTCATGGGAAACGTTGGATATAAAATCGTTTTTCATCACCTCGCTTTTTCCAAGCTCGGCTGCCATAGCGTTCAAATTCTCTGCAATAATATCAAATTCATTATATTTATCAAACGTATGCTCTATATTTATCCTTACATTAAAATCCCCTCTGGCAATCCTATTGGTAGCATCAAGAATTCTTGACACAGGTCTGTCTATCATAATCTTACGTCTTATAAAATCGCATAAAGTACAGAAAGCTGAAAGAATAAAGATGAGTATAAGTATTAGTATCGCGATAAGGGTTGTATTATCCGTTCTGTCGCAAATATAATCATAGGCAAGTATCGCCATCTGCATTAAAAAGGCGACAAGAAGAAAAAATGATATTGCCCCCAAAAGTGAAATATTGCTCTTTTTGTAATTTTTAGTTGTCATTTGAGCACCAACTTGTATCCTAAACCGTGTACGGTCTGTATTTCAAAGCCATCTGCATGTGCAGTTTTTTCACGCAGCTTTACCATATAAACGTCAACCGTTCGTGACGTGGCAGAGGAATCGTAATCCCAGAATTCCTCCATCAGGGCAGATCGGGTAAAGGTTTTCTTTGGATATGAGAGAAGTTTAAAAAGAATATTAAATTCCCTTACGGTGAGGTTAACCTCCTCGCCGTCTATTGACACCGATCTTTCATCCGAATTAATAGTCAGATTTCCCACGGCAAGCTCCTTTTCAGCCTCTATCCTCGCACGTCGAAGAATTGCCGCAATTTTCATAGCGAGAATATCTATATCAAACGGTTTGACGATATAATCATCAACTCCAATACTGTAGCCAAACATTTTTGAGGCTTTATCATCCTTCGCGGTCATAAAAATAATAGGTATATTTTTATCCAAGGAACGAATACTGTCAGCAAGAGCAAAGCCGTCCATTTTCGGCATCATAATATCCGAAATTATCATATCAAATCTCTGAGTCTCAGTTTTTTCAAGGGCTTCAATACCGTTTTCAGCAGACATTACGTCATATCCTCTGTCACGAAGGGAGCGAGATATTATTTTATTCAGGTCTTTATCGTCCTCAACTACCAGTATTTTCGCCATTATATCCCCTCCTTTTTACAACTTTTCTATTATATTGTAGCCTCATTTCATTTACAAAAGGTTGTTATTTTGTGAACAAAGTGTAAATAAGCTTTTATTGAAAAATCGTATAAAATATTAATAGCACCCACCTTTCGGCGGGTGCTTTATGGGGTCGTGCTAAATTACTTTGCTTCGGTCTTGGACTCAACAACGGTGAGTCTAACGATAGCGGTTTCAGCACCGTCGCCACGACGGGGACCCATCTTATAGACCTGTGTATAACCGCCGTTTACGTTCTGGTAAGCGGGAGCAATAACACTGAAGAGCTTCTTTGCTACGTCTTCCTTGGTGATGTAAGCAAGAGCTGCGCGGTAAGCTGCAAGGTCGCCCTTCTTACCAAGGGTGATCATCTCGTCAGCCTTTGCGGAAACTTCCTGCGCTCTGGTGTAGGTAGTTTCGATCTTGCCGGTTTCAAGGAGAAGAGTAACCATGCCGCGAAGCATAGCCTTACGCTGTGCAGTAGTTCTGCCAAGCTTTCTCATTTTTATATCCTCCTAAAATCTTGTCTTATTCTTCGTCCTTCTTCAGGGTGAGTCCTAAAGAAGCGAGCTTCTGGATAACCTCCTCGAGGGACTTACGGCCAAGGTTACGAACCTTGATCATATCCTCTTCGGTGCGGTTGATCAGATCCTCGACGGTGTCGATGCCTGCGCGCTTCAAGCAGTTGAAGCTACGAACAGACAGGTCAAGTTCCTCAATGGTCATCTCGAGTACCTTGTCTCTCTGTACTTCTGCTCTCTCAACCATAATATCCTCGCCGTTCTTTGCGACGTCGGACATATCGATGAAGAGCCTGAGGTGCTCGTTGAGAACCTTGGCGGCGAGGGATACCGCTTCCTTTGCTTCGATGGTTCCGTTAGTAAGAACCTTCATCGTAAGCTTGTCATAGTCGGTAACGTTGCCCACACGGGTATTTTCTACGTTATACTCAACCTTGTAAACAGGGGTGAATATAGAGTCAACGAAAATAAGACCGATAGGAGCGCCGAGATTGGCTCCGACTGTTGCGAGGTAGTTCTGCTTATTTACGTCAGAGGGAACGTAGCCACGACCTTCATCGAAGGTGATCTCCATATAGAAACGTGCGTTCTCGCTAACGGTGCAGATGTGATGCTCGGGATTGTAGATTACGAGGTCGGCATCGGGAGTGATGTCGCCTGCGGTAACGTTACAGGGACCGGTAACGTCGATAACCACAGTCTTAGGCTCGCTGCATTCAAGCTTAGCTACGATACCCTTAACGTTAAGCACGATCTCGGGCACGTCTTCCTTTACGCCGTTGCAGGCGGAAATCTCGTGAAGAACACCGTCAATCTTGATGCTGGTTGCCGCATAACCGGGGAGTGTGGAGAGGAGCACTCTGCGAAGAGAATTTCCGAGAGTGATGCCGTAGCCTCTTACGAGGGGCTCTGCCACGAAAATTGCTTCATTGCCGCTTTCACTCACAGAGTGAGCGGTAATATTAAACTTCTCTATTGCGTTCATCATTTCAGTTTACCTCCTTAATTTACTTTTGTTTCTCTTTCGAGATGCGGTTAATAAATGATACAGTGCGAAGAATATGGGGCAAATTGCCAGCATATTCTTACGCTCGGTATCGGAGGGATTACTTGGAATAGAGCTCGACGATAAGCTGCTCTTCGAATTCGAAGTCGATATCGTCTCTTGCAGGAAGGGTAGCAACCTTAGCTACTGCATTCTGAGCATCAAGCTCAAGCCACTTGGGAGTGGTGGTAGTAGCGAGACCCTCGATGAGAGCCTTGATCTTTGCGCTTTCCTTGCTGGTTTCCTTTACGGCGATAACGTCACCTGCCTTAACGAGGATAGAGGGGATGTTAACCTTCTTACCGTTAAGAGTGAAGTGAGCGTGAAGAACAAGCTGACGAGCTTCCTTTCTGGATGCTGCCATACCCATTCTGTATACTACGTTGTCAAGGCGTCTTTCAAGAAGGATGAGAAGGTTCTGACCGGTGATGCCGTCCATCTTCTCAGCCATTTCATAGTAGTGCTTGAACTGACCCTCAAGTACGCCGTAGTAACGTCTTGCCTTCTGCTTCTCACGAAGCTGCTTGCCGTATTCTCCGACCTTCTTACGAGCCGCGCCGTGCTGACCGGGAGCTGTGCTTCTGTGGTCAAAAGCGCACTTGCCGTTGGTGCAGCGCTCACCCTTGAGGTAGAGCTTGCAGCCCTCACGGCGGCACATTTTACAGTTAGGACCTGTATATCTAGCCATTTTACTTTTACCTCCTAAAGATTAAACGCGTCTGCGCTTGGGGGGACGGCAACCATTGTGAGGAATGGGAGTTACGTCCTTAATCATAGTGATCTCAAGACCTGCAGTTGCGAGCGCACGGATAGCGGACTCACGACCTGCTCCGGGACCTCTAACGAGAACCTCAACAGTCTTCATGCCGTTATCAACAGCGATCTTTGCTGCATGCTCAGCCGCAGTCTGTGCTGCGTAGGGGGTAGACTTCTTAGAGCCCTTAAAGCCCATCTCGCCTGCAGTACCCCAAGAAATAGCATTACCCTGAGTATCAGTGATAGTTACGATAGTATTGTTGAAAGTAGAACGGATGTGAGCTACGCCCTTTTCGACGTTCTTGCGCTCACGACGCTTTTTAACAACCTTTTTTACTGCTGCCATGTTCGTCCTTCTCCTTACTTCTTCTTGTTAGCGATGGTCTTTGCGGGACCTTTTCTTGTTCTTGCATTAGTCTTGGTACGCTGACCTCTTACAGGGAGACCCTTTCTGTGTCTGGTACCGCGATAGCAGTTAATTTCAACG
>SVTZ01000045.1 GCA_015063525.1 Oscillospiraceae bacterium | reverse complement strand
GGTTGCAATAAGAGTCTCGCCGTCATAGTAGGAAACAACATTGTTTCCTACCTCGGTCTTTGTAAGTGCAACGTACGTGCCGTCCTTGTAAACCGAGATGTCAACTACAGCGAAGAATGCATTTTTGATTTCTACATTGTCGTTTTCACCGATAACGGATACGGTGGGGAGGAGCTTGAATGCATTGTCGTCACCGATAACGTATATCTGCTCGCCCTTAGCAAACTCACCGGAGAAGCTTGCATCGCCGTAAGAGGATTGACCCGCACCGGAATTGTCGCTCTCAAAGGAAATAAGGCTTGCGGGCTTTTCGAACTGAACCACGATTTCAGGATCGGGAGTGTCGTCGATAACAGGCTCCTTTGTTACGGTTACCTCAACCTTGGTTTCCTGCTTTACGTTAAGGTGGGGATCGTCGAAGGATACGGTTACATACTTCTTACCTTCGGTAGCAGTAATATCATCTGCGTAGGTGATAGTGAGCTCTCCGTATGTGTAAACCTTATTAAGAGTTTCGTCGGAATATTTGACTGTAGCCTTGATTCCGGAGAAATCGATCTCTTCACCTATGAGATAGGCGGTTTTTACGGAAGTACGATCTACGGTAAAGGATTCGAGCTCGAGCGAACCGCCACCATTAATGAGGCTGCAAGAAGCAAACGAAATAGCCATAGCGAAGATCGCTATTACCGCAACAAATTTGGAGATTACTTGAAGATTTTTCATTTTAATAAAAGCCTCCTTTATTTTTTAAAAATTAATTTTTAGTAATTCTTCCCATCAGATAGAGCTGAGTGCTCTTGTTAGAGCCATCGGTTGCCTTAATGGTGATCGTAAACATTTTGTTAGGCTCTAAAAATACGAATGTTCGGCTCATCTCGTGAAATACCACTAAGCCCTCCATTCCCTCCTTGTCGTACTCAAACCTTACACCGGTTTCGTCCGCCAGGTGGGGAAATACCTCGTAATTTATCTGAACTGCATTAGGGTTGGTGATTATACTCTCGTCATCTGTTGTATAAGGATTGTTTTCGGGTGCGGGAACAAAATCAAATATGAAAAGTGGAATGCCGTTAAGCTCCTGCTTGGGCATCAGTGTCACGGGATTTTCGTTCTGCACCGTTACGGTATTGCATTCAATGCTCTCAACATAAGTAATTCCGTCAAAAACCTTGATCTCGAGTCCAAAGAAGTTTACCACTGCAATGGATGCAATATATACTACAAGGATCAAAATAATTATTGTCTTTTTCATTATTGTTTCTCCTTGTAAAATGCTTTAATTTTTGAAATATAGGTGAATGCCTTAAAAACTGCAAAAGCAACCGTTACAGCCGCAAGCTTAGCCCACGTACCGTCGTCAGAGCGCGAGGAGAAGAAGAGCGCGATCACGAAAACTATTGCAGAAAGTATTATTGCCATAATACCCGAGCTTGACTCATTCGGGTTGTTTGCCTGCTCGTTAAAGGTTGCGTATTGCTCGTATTGCGGATTCATAATATCGCTTTCCGCGCTTGAGAGTAGATGGGCGACGTATACTCCGTATACCGTAACGCCTATCATTATCGCGTCGAGTGCCTTGAGAGATGCTTCTACGTAAAAGATGTAAACAGTGAAGACAGTGCCGGCAAGTGCGATGATCATAGGGAAGAACAGCTTGGAGTAAAGAAGCATAGCGTAAGGCGCGGGCTGCACCTTATTAAGATAGGAGCTGGAGCCGTCGCGGCTATATACCGATGCTATATCAATGTTAGTCATAAGCAGAATAAGCAATATGATGAGGACATTGAAGCAAATGGTCATCTGGGTGCCGAGGAACCTTGTGTTCATGGCAGAGTAAAGCGTGTTTAATAGGTATATTGCCATTGGCATTGCAATCATCAGCACGCCTGCAAGCTTTAAGAAGCTGTTCGAGCGCAAGCCAACCGTAAATTCCTTTTTAATTGCGGAAAGGAAGGGAGGAAGCTTTGCGTTTTTCTTTTCCTTGATTGCGTTTTTCTTCTTAAACTCAAAGGGAGTGGACGCCATACGGCAGAACAACGGCTTAGAGCAGAGGAAGCAAAGCAGGAGCAGAACGGCACCGATCGCCAGAATAATAAGCAGATTCTTCAGCGTATCCGAATGGAATATTACGCTGGTAAGACCTACAGTCTTTCCTACGATAAGCTCTGTAAAGGAGTATAGAGGGGCAAAGGTCTCCGTATATCTTGTTAGTAACGCCTGAATTTCCCAATAGGTATCTCCCCAGCTCTCAACAAAGTTTATGTTCTCGGGAACAAGTCCAATAAGCTGCCAGAGAAGAAGAATTGCACCGCCCACGATAACCGTGTAAAGAATATACTGAAGAACCTTTACGCGGTTAAGGAATACGTAAGCGAACATAGAGGGGATAGAAAGAAGAGCTGCTAAAAGAACCGGGATAATTGATATAAGCAAAAACATAAGCAGAAGCCAGGGATAATAATAAAGGCTATATCCCTTTACGATACCGTAAGCTATGAACATCGGTATGGTAAACATAAAGCTTTTGCGCAGCTCATAAACATAGTAGGTCGCAAGCTTCGAGAAGAATACAAGCGAGGGCGTTGCGGGGAAGGTAAGAAGTACCGTGTTGTCCTTGGAGAAATAAAGCGATTTCATAAGTCCGACGGTGTCCGTCACCAGCGATAACAATAACATGATCGAAAAAACGATCGATACGACCGATACCGGTATATCGTGGACCAGTGAGAAAAGACTAAGCAGCTTTATGAAGTAGAAGACAACGGCAATGACCGCAGTTATTGCTGCAAACTCTATAAAGAGCCATGCAAGCTTGAAAATCAGTTTTCTTGTAGAGCGAAGATATCCAAGGTCCATCTTTTCCTTGAGCTGCATTTTAACGAGCGTTAAAAACGCTCTGTAGCTCTCTTTGACAGACTCGAGAAATCCGCTTTTTTTAGAATTTGCCTTTGTCATACCGCTTCTCCTGCGAGAGTAGTCTTGCTTTCGGCTTCTTTAACCGAAACGGGAGCCTGAGTATTGCCATCGATCATGTCCATATAGAAGTTTTCGAGAGCAATGCCGCTTTCCTTAATTTCGGCAACAGTTTTGGTGCAGAGGATTTGTCCCTTGCGTATTATTGCGATTCTGTCGCAGATATTTTCCACAACGTCGATGATATGGCTGGAGAAGAATACAATGTTACCGCGTGATGCGTGCTCCTTCATACATTCCTTTACCTGGAAGATGGACTCGGGGTCAAGACCGGTGAGAGGCTCGTCAAGAATCCAGATCTTCGGGTTGTGAACGAGAGCCGACATAATGGTTATCTTCTGCTTCATACCGTGAGAGTAGGTCTTCATCGGATTATCAATGGCGCTCTCAAGACGGAATCTTGCTATATAATCCGCCATACGGGCGTCTCTGTCTTCCTTAGAAACATTGTAAAGATCGGCAATGTAATTGATATACTCCCTGCCGGTAAGATTTTCATAGAGCGCATAATGGTCGGGAACGAAGCCGATCTGCATCTTCGCTTCAACCGACTGCTTGTCCGCGTCGTAACCCGAAACCTCAATCTGGCCGGAGGTAATAGTCTGTATACCTACGATAGATTTTATAATGGTAGATTTACCCGCACCGTTGGGACCGAGGAAGCCGAATATTTGGCCGCCATCAATCTCAAGGTTTGCGTTGTAAACCGCGTAAACGTCACTGGTGGAATATCTTTTTGAGAAATTGCGAAGGATAAGCTTTCCTTCGTTTTGAGGATTTATAGGTTCCTGCATGCTTCTACCTGCAAGCTGCGCTTCCAGAGCAAGTCTGTCAGCCCTGATCTTGCGGTTCCTTTCCATAATAATTTCGTATGTGTCGGTAATCTCAAATACCTGCTCGTAGATAAACCACATCGCAAACGAGAGCAAAACATATACCAGGAAATAGAGCGCCTGATAAACGGGATAGAATACGAAAGTCAGATCATTATAGTGTATCGTTGTGGTAATATCACGCAGATCCTCGGCCCAATCTCCAAGCTTCGATGCGATAAAATCGGAGTTAATGAAGAAGAAGTCGACTCCTGAATCATAGTTGGTGAGCCATGCATTAAGTACTAAGACAAGTACGTAATAGCCGAAGAAAGCAATCAGTGAGTAGATAAATTGCTTCATCTTTGGCCTTGGAAAAATTTTCAGGCTCATAATAAGAATGGGAAGCAGCATCGCCATATAGTGATTTTCCCAGAATTGTATCGAAAATGCGGAAATCCAATTCGCCTTGTCTGTATTCGGGAGGATCATAGCGAGGAATGCACCAAGAACATTGATAAAGATGGTAAAATAGTAAAGCTTTTCCATCTTGAATATAAGTACAAGAGGGATAATGAACATAGCCGTATTACAAAGGTGAAGAGGCCATGATGAAAGTGAATGAGGGAGATCGGTAAATAGCGAGAAATCATACTGATAGCAGAAGGAGATCATAGTCGCCAGGCTTATATATATAAGGGCAAATCTTCTCTGCTCATACTCGCATTTGTTGAAAAGAAAGTGAACGAGCAGGGCAAAAGCGATAGTACCGTAAAGGAAGAGTCTGTGGTATAATGTGAAATCCTCAAGTAATACGGCATCGCTGCCAAGACCAAATATCGCCTGCGGCGCCCAGCAGGGAATCGTAATGACGAACATTCCGAGAAAAATCAGAGCAACCTTTCCGTACTGATGGGAGGTGAGTTTTTTCGTTTTTAAGCTCACAAGCTGGAAAATGGAGAGTCCGAGGCCTACGCCTATTTCGATAGCAAAAATCAAAAGGCGGTAATGGAATCCGTCGGCAAGGTCGCCGTCTAAGGCACGGTTGAGCATCGGAAGAGATGCAAAGGATAGGGCGTATACGACCGGCGCTACGTATCGAATGATAGGAGCTACAAGCGGAATATGATTTTCAAAGAAGGGGTAGGTGACATTCGCAAGAAGAACGGTATATATCAGCCAAATGATAATTACCGAGAGAAATGCCTGAAGGTTCCCTTGAGGTCCGAATGGTGAATAAACGTTAAGACCTAAGGTTTCTTGAATCAAAGTCGTGCCGCCGAAGGAGCGCACGAAGAACAGCAGCGTATATATTAATGCAATAAGCTGTTTATTCGTAAAAAATCTGCCTAAAACGTCCTTTTTTCTACAGAAAAACAGAAAGGCAAATACAATAGCGCAGGATAAAGCGGCTGCGCCGTAATACAAAAATGACAAGTTGTTTTCCTCCGCAAAAAAAATTAGGGATAAAATCCATTTTACAAAAAAGATACGGTTGAAACCGCCTTTTGTCGAACTATTATTTAACAGTAATATTTTAGCATGCTTGAATTAAAATGTAAACAACATTTCGGTTATTTAAGAATTTTTAATAAATTTAACAATTAATTTGATTTTTCAGTGTAAGCATATTAAAAAAGCGGTTGATCAATACAATCTTGTAAAGAACTACCGCTTTTTTTATTAAATTAAAAGGTTGGTAAAACTGCCTTTTGTAAAGTAAATCAGTTATCTAAGTCAAACATCTTCTGTCCGGTCACTTGGGCGCCGCCTGTTCCTGCCGCAAAAGGAATTCCGAGATGATCGTAGGCAAGCTTAGTAACGCACCTGCCTCTCGGCGTTCTTGCGAGGAAGCCGATCTGCATAAGATAAGGCTCGTAGACGTCCTCTATCGTAACCGTTTCCTCTCCGATCGTTGCGGCAAGGGTATCGAGACCTACGGGACCGCCGGAGTAGTATCTGATAATTGCTTCGAGAAGTCGGCGATCTATATTATCAAGACCAAGCTCGTCTATCTCAAGAGCCTCGAGAGCGTATTTTGCAATATCCGAGGTAATCGTTCCGTCGCCTTTAACGAGCGCGAAGTCGCGCACGCGTTTAAGAAGCCTGTTTGCAATTCTCGGAGTACCCCTTGAACGCGATGCGATCGAGTAAGCTCCATCGTCGGTGATAGCAATATCAAGAATGCTTGCCGAGCGCTTAACTATGGTTGCAAGCTCGTCGGGGTTGTAAAGCTCAAGCTTAAGCAAAACACCGAATCTGTCGCGCAGAGGTGTTGTCAGCTGACCGGCACGAGTGGTAGCGCCTATAAGAGTGAATTTAGGTATCGGCATATGTATCGTGCGCGCACTTGGACCCTTGCCGATGATAATATCGATGGCGTAATCCTCCATTGCAGGGTAGAGTATCTCTTCTGCGACTCTTGAGAGACGGTGGATTTCGTCTATAAACAAAACGTCACCGGGAGCAAGGTTGGTGAGGATAGCGGCGAGATCGCCCGCCTTTTCAATAGCAGGACCGGAGGTCGTTCTGATATTAACTCCCATTTCGTTGGCAATAATCGCGGAAAGCGTGGTCTTACCAAGTCCTGGAGGGCCGTAAAGAAGAACATGATCTAACGCCTCCGAGCGAAGTCTCGCGCTTTCGATATAAACCTTGAGATTGGATTTTGCCTTCTCCTGACCGACGTATTCGCTCAGGGTCTTGGGGCGCAGACAGTTTTCAACCTCTCCGTCCTCTACGGAATCGTATTCGTTTGAGAGAATTCGATTTTCAAAATCAAATTCATTTACTTCTTCCATCATAAAGCCGGTCTCCTTATGGTTTTATCTTGCGAGCTTTTTAAGAGCTGCCTTGATTATCTCGCCGACGTCGGTGAGGGAGGGGTCAATGCCTTTAAGAGCAGAGAGAACCGTGCTCTTGTCATATCCTAGAACAGCGAGAGCTTCCGAAGCCTCGGAAATTGCAGAATTTGAAACATAAATTTGGGCAGACTCGTCTGAACCGACAGTTGTAATACTGTCAGCAAGCATCTCCTTGGACATCTTATCCTTTAACTCGAGAATGATTCTTGCGGCAGATTTTGCGCCTATGCCGGGAGCCTTTGCAATGGCTTTTTTATCGTCGGTGCAGATAGCAACGGCAAGCTTTTCGGGTGTCATAGTAGAGAGAATGCTCATAGCTGCCTTAGGGCCGATCCCGCTGACACTCGTAAGTCTGTTAAAGCACTCCTTTTCTTCGTTGGAACCAAACCCGAACAGCTCGACCCCATCCTCTCTTACCGCAAGATGGGAAAAAAGCTTGACCTCCTTGCCAAGCTTGGATACTAAAGCCTCGGAAGTAAGATAGCTGACGGTAAGCTTGTATCCAACACCTCCGCAGTCGATAACGCAGGTATTGATATCTCTATATGTTAATTCTCCTTTTAAATAATAGAACATAAGTTTTCCTTCCTTACATTAATCCACAAATAAAATAAAAAAATAGTATTTGTGACTTTAAAATACTTAATCCTCTGCATGAGGCAGAAGTCTTTTTACCATTTTTTCAAGCGATTCGCGCGAGATTGTAAGATCTCTGCCGCAGCCTGTGCATTTTATTCTAACGTCGCTTCCAACACGCAGTACTGAAAAAACATCACTTGAGCACGGGTGTTTTTTCTTCATCAACAATAGATCTCCGACGGAAATTTTCAGTATTTCCATATTAGTCATCGCTCCTGTAAAGAGGTTTGTACTCGCTTTTTTTGTGATTTTCGGCATTGATTTTTTCTTTTTTATTATCAATAAATTTATCACTTTTTGCGATGGAACGTCTAATAATGTAAACCAAACCGAACATTATTGCGTAAAGAACGGTGAAAATAACAATGGCTGAGAAAATTTCTCCCGCCGTTTTTGCGGAAATATTTCCGCTGCTGATAAATACGACGTTAAATGCTGCGAGGAGTACAATGTAGTGAATTAGAACACGAAAAACGATATGTATTCTTTTGATCTGAAAGGCGAGCTCGGCAAGTGAAATAAGCAGGCCGAAAAGGGCGATAGTCATAAAGGTCGTAAATCCGATAAGCGCCGCACCAACATCTCCGATAAGTCCGAATAGGTAAAAAAATGTCAAAATAAGCAGGGTATAACCGCATGCTTTGAGCAAAATATTCTCTATGGTTTTCATTAAAATGCTCCTTTCGCTATCCTTCGTACACATTTTCTCATAATATGATATCATAAATTTAATCATTTTTCAAGACGGTTTTCATAAATTGAAGATATTTTTCAGGATTTGATCCAAAATGAATAAAAATGCAAAAAATAAGTTATTTGTATCAAAATCGGTTGACAACCTACGCGTAATATAGTATAATATAGTGTATTTATTTATTTTGCGAGGATCAGACATGAACAGAAAGTTAGCAAGAGAAAACGCATTTATTCTCATTTTTGAAAGCGTTTGTAAAAAGGATGAGACCGCCGAGGAAATCTTTACTAAGGCGACCGAGATACGAGGTCTGGAGGTTGACGCTTATGTAAAGGACGTTTTCTTTGGCTCTTATGAGAATGCGGCAATAATTGAGGAAAGAATGGAGAAGCATCTTAAAGGCTGGAAGAAGGAGAGACTTTCTCCCGTATCAATGGCTATTATCAGACTCGGATGCTATGAGATTATGTTCTCTTCTGACATTCCTTCACGCGTCAGTATAAACGAAGCTATTGAACTTTCAAAAAAATATGACGACGAGAAATCCTACACCTTTATAAACGGCGTGCTTAACGCTGTGGCTAAAGAATATTCCGAGCAATGAAGCAAAATGTAATACTCGGTATTGATACGAGTAATTATACAACCTCCGTGGCCATTATAACTGTCGACGGATCGCTTGTTGCAAATCTTAAGCGACCTCTTGCCGTAAAGCCCGGAGAGCGTGGACTGCGCCAATCGGATGCATTGTTTGCACATACGGTAAATCTCCCCGAGCTTATGGGAGAGGTAAGGAGATTTCTTAAGGATTATCATGTATGCGCCGTTGGTGTTAGCGTCACCCCGAGAAATCAAGTAGGCTCATATATGCCTTGCTTCCTTGCGGGCATTTCTGCGGCAGAAAGTATTTCTGCGGCTATGTGTATTCCGATATACAAGTTTTCCCATCAGTGCGGCCATATTATGGCTGCTATATATTCATCCGGGGTAAATGAGTTTTTAGAACAGGAATTTGCAGCCTTTCATATTTCAGGAGGAACGACCGAGCTTGTTCGCGTGACTCCTGCAGAGATTGGCTTCTCGGCGGAGCTTCTCGGCGGTAGCGCTGATCTTAACGCAGGTCAGGTAATCGACCGAATAGGCGTATACCTCGGTATGCAGTTTCCTGCAGGTCCCGCCATGGAGCGCGAGGCTTTGAAAAATACGAAGAAAATACCGAAAAAGAGAATATCCCAAAACGGAATGCAGATCAACCTTTCCGGTCTTGAAAATATGGCTATTAAGCTGTTTTCCGACACCGGCGACAAAGCGCTTGTTGCGGCTTTCGTTTTCGATTATATCGGCCGCAGTGTTTCGGCTATGATTGATGCATATCAGCAGATCTATGGCAAAACTAAATTTGTTTGCGCCGGCGGAGTTATGTGCAACGGCATAATAAAGGGGATGCTATCCGAAAAATACGACGTTTGCTTTGCCGAGCCGTCTATGTCATCCGACAATGCGGTGGGTATTGCGGCGCTGGCACTCAGCGCGTATCAGACGGAGAATAAAAATGATTGATATAAATTCGCTCAGAGAGCGAGATAATGCGGACGTTTTTTCGGTGTCCGCCTTGAATGAGTATATTAAAAATATTTTTGAAAATAATCGTACGCTCTCGTCCGTAAGCGTGAGAGGCGAGATATCAAACTTTACAAACCACAGAAGCGGCCATCTCTATTTCTCACTTAAGGATGCGGATGGACAGATCAGGGCAGTCATGTTCAGATCAAGAGCCGCAGGTCTAAAGTTTATGCCTGAATCTGGTATGAAGGTTATAGTACACGGCTCGGTTTCGGTTTATCCCAGGGACGGCTCGTACCAGATCTACGTGTCAAGTATTCAGCCCGACGGAATCGGCGCGCTTTATCTTGCATACGAACAGATGAAGGCACGACTTTCTGAGGAGGGCCTTTTTGACGAGGATCATAAGCTTTCAATTCCCGAATTTCCCCGCAGGATAGGCGTGGTAACCTCTCCGACAGGAGCTGCCGTGCGTGACATTATAAATGTGACCGGAAGAAGATATCCCGGAGCGGATATCTATCTTTATCCTGCCTTGGTGCAGGGGGAGGGCGCTGAGGAGAGCCTAGTTAAAGCACTTGATTACCTTGATAGTTCAAAGCTTTGCGACGTTATAATAATCGGACGCGGAGGAGGATCTATAGAGGATCTTTGGGCATTTAACAGCGAAAGGCTGGCGAGACGTATTTATAGCGCAACAGTACCCATAATTTCAGCGGTTGGACACGAGACCGACTTTACTATCTGCGACTTCGTAGCCGATCTTCGCGCACCGACCCCATCTGCCGCGGCTGAGATTGCCGTACCCGATAAGCGAGATCTACTGATGCGTATAGACTCTTACGATCAGCGACTTTCCGCGGCGCTTATACGTACTGTAAGCAGGGCGCGTGAAAAGCTTTCCTACCTTTCCGATAGAACCGACGTAAAAATCCTTCTTTCAATTCTGTCGGTCAAACGGAAGGACGTTGAACAGCAGGGCGAAAAGTCATTTGTGCTTGTTAAGAATAAACTTGAAAGAGCGAAAGAACGCCTTGCACATAATGCAGCGAAGTCGGATGCTCTGAGCCCACTTTCTACAATATTGCGAGGTTATTCCGTGGCAGAAAGTGGTGGAAGGATAATAAAGAAGGTTAATGATATTAATGTGGGAGATGAGATAACTCTCATAGTCTCCGACGGAAGGGTCAGAGGACGCGTCACGGAAACCGAAAAGGGAGAATAAAGACTTGAAGAATATGAATTTTGAAGAAGCGATGACCGCCCTTGAGGAAAAGGTCAGATTGCTTGAAAACGGAAATATGTCTCTTGACGAATCGATAGCAGCCTTTGAGGAGGCGGTCAAGCTCGTCAGGATTTGTAATGAAAAGCTTGAAAACGCCGAGAGAAGAGTACGTATTCTCACTGAGCAGGCAGACGGTGAGGTGACCGACATGCCATTCGAGAATGAATATGAGGCTTGATATCTTTCTTGCTGAAAACGGGCTTGTTGACAGCAGAACCGACGCGAAGAATTTTATTCAAAGCGGTCAGGTTATCGTAAACGGTAAGGTCGTAACTAAGCCTGCATACTCAATTGTAGGCAACGAGGATATCTCGGTGGATAAGAGCTCAAAAAAGTACGTCAGTCGCGGAGGGTTTAAGCTTGAGGCGGCGCTTGATGCCTTTAAGATTGATCCTACGGGAAGACGGGCACTGGATATCGGTGCGTCAAGCGGCGGATTTACCGATTGCCTTATTCAAAGAGGTGCTGCTCATGTTATCGCGGTCGATTCCGGCTCGGGTCAGATGGTTGATTTTCTCCGCAGGGACGAACGCGTTAGTGTTATTGAGAATTTTAACGCAAGATATATGAGTCCGGAGGACATTGAATATACACCAGATCTTGCTGTAATGGATGTATCTTTTATATCGGCAAAGCTGATTCTTCCCGCTGCTTTCGGAGTTCTTTGCGCAGGCGGTGATTTCATCTGCCTTATCAAGCCTCAGTTCGAGGTGGGCAGAAGTGGCCTTAACAAAAAAGGAATTGTAAAGAGTGATGAGCTTAGAAAATCTGCCCTTGACGGTGTTATCGAGTCGGCTATATGCTGCGGATTTGAGCTTGTCGGGTTTATTGAATCTCCAATTCTTGGCGGCGACGGAAATAAGGAGTTTCTTGCTCATTTCAGAAAAAAGGACAGTGTCTAATGGAAAAGGTAATTGTGCTTCCTAACTTAAGCAAGGATTCGGGGGCAGTGATAACGAAAATAGTTGTTAACAAGCTTATTAGCCTTGGAATAACGGCCTATGTTCATAAGAGTGTTGATGCTTTGGCGGATAGCGGTGCTGTTTTTTATACAGCTGTGCCGAGCGATGCCGAGCTCATCGTCGTTATCGGAGGTGACGGATCGGTTATTGATGCATCCCGTCTGTCCGTTGAGCTTGACATTCCTATGCTGGGAATCAATCTTGGCAAAGTAGGTTATCTTGCAACCGTTGATCCCGGGGATATAGGCATTCTTTCAAATCTTGTCAGCCAAGATTACAGAATAAATGAGAGAATGCTCCTTTGTGCAAGCAAGAGGATGCTTGACGGCAGGATTTTCAAAAGTGAGCGTTTTGCGTTAAACGACGTTGTGATCTGCCGTGACGGAGGTCTCGGAATATGCGATTTTACCGTTGAAAACAAGGGCGGCGATAAAGTAAATTACCGCGCAGACGGAGTTGTAGTTTCCACTCCCTCAGGCTCTACGGCTTATTCTTTATCTGCCGGCGGACCGATAGTATCTCATACACTGAATTCGATATTGGTTACTCCCATATGCCCACATTCCTTTTTTAACCGATCAATAGTCTACGGACCGGAGGAGGAGATATGTGTTACCAATACTTTGGATATGAGTCTTAACGTAAATATTGACGGCAGACACTTTGTCTCGCTTGAATGCGGTGAATCCTGTCTCATTAGCAAAAGTCCACAAAATATAAAAATGATGAACTTCGGAGAGAGCAATCTTTTTTCTACACTTTCGAAAAAGATAAGGCTTCTTCACGACTCTATATAAAAGAAAGGACCTGTTAAAATGAAAAACGCAAGAC
>SVTZ01000044.1 GCA_015063525.1 Oscillospiraceae bacterium | reverse complement strand
AAACGGCGGTTTTAGCCAAATATGACCCTATCTTAAGAGGACAGATTTGAGCGAAAAGCGTCGATTGTGACCGAAGGCGTAGATGCCTACGCCGAGTGTTTAGCAAACGGCGGTTTTAGCCAAATATGACCCTTAAGATTTGCTGATGATGCTTACGTTTTCAGGATTTATGCCCGTGGTTTCGTATACGATGGCGAGGATCTGAGCCGCTTCTGCTGCCTGGAGAGACTCTGCGCCGACGATAACGCTTACTGCGTTGTCGGAGATGATGGCAACACAATCATCAAAGCCCTTTGCCTTAACCAAGGTTTCGATATTAATTTCGTTCTGAATGTCAACTGCGATCTTGGAGATCTTTGACTGTGCCTCTGCCTTTGCTTCCTCGCTTGCCTCGGCGTTCTCGGTTACCATCTTAAGGACGTCGAGAGCCTCGTCGCGGGCCTGCTGTCTGTCAAGGGCGGTAGAGGTGAAGTAATCGTTTTCTCCGCTTGCATCGCCTGCCGCAGAGGAGCTGTCGGAGTAATTATCGTCCATATTGTTGTCTCCGTAGCCGAGAGATCCGGCAGGATCGTAAAACCAGCGGTAGTTAAGGTATACCGCAAGGCCTATAAGTAATGCCGCCGATGCAACGACGATGCTTTTTGCTGCTCTTGTCTTAAAGAAGCTCTTGATTTTTTCGATTTTCATTGTATGCTTTCTCCTTAAAATTAGTTACATGGTAAATACTATGATGCTCGTTTGCGGGATATTCCGCTTTTCACTAATTAAGCAAAAAGATTTCCACCCGATGAGAGCCTATGCCGTAAAGAGAACAGATTAGCGAGGTAAGATCCTCTCTTACGCGTGCAGACTCCGCCCCCTCGCAAAGAACCAGAACGGCAAAGACCTCGCCCTCATCTCGATATGTCATCATCACACGGCATTCGCCCACTCCTTCAATAAGCGAGCACATTTCGGCGACCCTCTCCTCCTCGCCCGTAGCTTTATCCCCACCTCCAAGGCTAAGGCTTCCTATTAATATAAGTCCCAGTCCCAGCAACAGAATCAGCGCAAGCTTACCTTGCTTTCCGAAGGAGGAGAGGAAGTCAAGGAGGGCCTTATCCGATTTCAATTTCAACCTTACACACCCCGATTTCCATTTTATTAATATATCTTTCTACAGCCTTATAATCCGAAAGAGCCGCAGAGCCGCTTAGAATTATACCTATCTCCTCGCAGGCCATCGTTTCAAAATCAAAGCCCCGAAGGCGCACGCGGATATTATCTCTCGAAATAGAAAACTCCTTCGCCACGGCAAGGGCGATACCCTCCGCCAGAGCCTCCTCGGCGGTCTCGGCATAGCCCGATTCTATATCGGCAGCGCCACCCGAGATTGAGTCGAAGAACGCGTCGGCATCAAAGTCCTTCACCGCGTCGGTAATAGGAGCGATAATAACGTACAGAGTAATTATTCCGAGAGCCAGCCTCTCGGCGTCACGAAGCGCGCCGTGGGCTATAAGGCCGAGGGCGCCGGTAAAAATGCAGATGACGAAAACCGTCATAGCGTATTCGGTCATAAAAGCGCAACTCCTATCTTAATAAACAGTACCGTCTGGAAGATGAATATGACCGCCGATAGAGCGTAGAGTGCAATAAGCGTGTCCAGCGAAAAGCGGTAGGCCGAGAATATTCCCGAGGCTCCGCCACCGCCTGTAAAGCCGGCAAGTATTATTCCAAGCGAAAGAGCGAGTCTGTAGGCGAGAAGCATCACGAGAGGAGATAGCGCAATAGACAGGAGCGCTACAATAGCTCCGCCGCCGATAACTCCCTTGGCGTAGGAAAGTCCGCCCGCGAGGGTCGATAGTGCCGAGGAAACGGTAGATCCCACAACAGGAATAAGTCCCGAGGCCATATATTTGGCCGCGCGCATCGCCGCGCTGTCTGCGGCTGAGGCGATCATTGTCTGAAGCGACAGGGTTCCGGTAAGGATCGCGGTGAAAATACCGAGAAGCCAGCTAAAAAGGCTTTTAACACCTCGGCTGACCGTCAGAGCGCCCTCACTACCCATAGAGGAGGCCAGGCTCATAGCAAGTCCGAGGGCGCTGACCGACGAAAATATCTCGCCGCCAAAGCCGCCGATAAGCGACAGAGCCGTATACATTCCGGCCGACTGGACTGTTGCCGATGCTGTACCTCCGCCAAGAGCAGTAACCCCTACGGTTATAGGAATAAGCGCGCCAAAAAAGTCGCAAAGCTCCGAGAGCGACTCGGTCACCGAGAGGAAAAGCCGACTCAGCCTACCGAATATCAGCACCGACACCGCTATTGAAACGCAGGTCACGGCCGTCTTTGAGAAATTCCCGGGGCAAAGCGAGGCAAGTCCGATAAGCGCCGATGAGCCTATAAGAAGAAGAAAGAAAGCGCCTATCTCGCTGCCTCTGTCATTAAGCACGGACAGTATCTCGCCGAAGATCCACCTCGCCCCAGAGTACTCGATAAGCTCTTCCGTATCCCCGGTGATTCCGGAAAGCTCATCCGGCAGTATCTCCTCAAAGTCGGATATGTACTCCTCAGCCTCGTCCTCTGCGCTGACCGAAAGACTAAAAAAGGGTAAAACGACAAGTATAGTTAGCATAATTATACATTTTTTCATTTTAGGAGCTCCGAACCGAGGTCAATTATTTTTTCAAAAAAAGGCCAAGCGACAAGAAATATCTGCACCCTGCCAACCAGCTGTACCGCCGAGGCTATTCCACTCTCTCCGAGAGACAGGCAGACGTCCGAGGTAAAGCCGAAAATATATCCAAGACCCACCGCCTTCAGAGCGCAGGCCGCCGCCTCGGAAATCCCGGCGCTCTCCGAAAGCAGACCGAGGCGAGAGAGCAGATCAGAAAGCGGCTGGATAAGGGCAGACAGCAATATAACGGTGCAGAGAGTGGCGAAAAGCCGCTTTGACTTAAACCCAAGCTCTCCGAGCAGAGAGAGCAGAATAACCGCAATAAGCGCCAGTGCGCAGACCCTGGGGATCATAGACCGAAGGCAGAGCGCAGAGCGCTTACAAGGCTTGCAATCTGCTCAGCGATAAGCAAAAGCACGACCACCATTCCGGCAAGCGAGACCATAGTCGACTGCTCGTCTCTGCCCGCCTTGGTCATTATCTGGCAGACTGCGGTTATTATCATTCCAATGCCCGCGACTTTTAAAATAAGATCAACGTCCATACCCTTCCTCATTCTTCATTCTTCATTATTTCATATCACCATCACCGCCGCCGCAAGACCGCTGCCGAGGAGAAGCGCCTTAGTCACGCTGACGCTTTTCGCAAGATTGTCGCTCTCGCGATCAATAACGGCATCAAGCTCTGCGCGAAATTCTCCAATCCTGCGAAGCTCGCCATCCTTGTAATTGCTGCCAAAACCGCTGAAAAATCCGCAAAGCATCCCGGACTGTTCCTTGGAGAGCGAAAGGCTGTCCTCACAGAGAGAAAAGGCCTCCGAAAGAGAGCCTGTCTCCATAAGAGCAGTCAGAAATCCGCACTCCGAAAGCGCACCGTTATTAAAGCCTCGCCACAACCCGTCACCGAAGGCAAGAGATTTAGATATTTCCCTCTCGAAATGAGAAATCAAAGCAAGAAAGCCGCGAAGCTGAGATAAACGGCGGTCGGCAAATGACGAATATTCCCTGCCCACGAAAACGGCGCATAGAGTTATCAGAGCCGCACCGCCAAGCCGAAGATATACGCTCATATCCTGTCGACCGTCAAACGGTACTCGCCGTCCGAGAGCGAAACTCCGACAAACAAATCAAATGCACCGCAATCAAGAAGAGGCGCAAGCGATTTTTTTGATAAAAGCTCTGAGAGCGAACCTGCGTGGGCGGTGGCGATAAGAGGGATTCCGCATTTTACAACGCCGATTATCGACTCGGCATCGTCGGCGCCTATCTCGTCTATCATTATCAGCTGTGGCGACATAGTCCTTGTTGCAATCTCGATACCAAGCCTTCGTTTGTATCCTTTTAATATATCAACCTCGCGTCCCTGATAATCCTCCTCGGAGAACTCACATCGCTCGTCCACTACCGCAACGCGCATCGGTATAGGGCCGCCGCCGAGAGAATATGCAAGCGAGCGAAGTGCGGTGGTCTTACCGACTCCGGGCGGTGAGTATATGAGCATTCCCGAACGGACTCCGGACCGAAATATTCTGTCAATTTTCTCAGAAAAGGCGCACTCTCCCGTAGGGATTCTGAAGAGCAGCGAGCGCATTTCGCCGACACCGACCAGACCCTCTCCGTCGTACCTTGCCGAGCCGCAGAGTCCCACGCGTATTCCGCCGTCGAGACAAACATAGCCCGAGGCGATGCCGTCACGGTGCGCGTACAAAGCGCCGTCAAGCAACCTCTCCATAAGAATTTCGGTCTCCTCGCGGTCGATTCGGTAGTATAAACGTATGCTCTCACCCGACAGAAGCAGGCTTGACACTCCCCCTCTGCGCAACCTTATCTCCCTGATGCCCGAAAGTCCGCCTTTGCGTCCCTCGGCGAGGCGCCGTATCTCCTCCGAAAGTCCCTCAGGAAGAAGGGATAAAACCCAATGAATTCTAAGCTTTTCCTTGGTTTTTAGCATTTTTTAATTATCCTTTCCTTTTATTTTAATAAAAAATAAGCTTCAATCGGTGAAGCAATTGTCAATTTTAGGTAAAGTTTAGCAAAATAAGGTAAAAAACGACAATTTTTTTTTGCCTAAAAGCTCAAAAACCTTTGAAAATACTTGACTTTTGAGCTTTCGTATGATACAATTAAACCAAATTAAGACAAAGGAAAAACTATGCAGTTTTTCCAAAAAGAAAGGCTGGACTACAGATGAAATCAACAGGTATCGTAAGAAACATTGATGAACTCGGCCGTGTTGTTGTTCCCAAAGAGATTCGCAGGAAGCTTGGAATTTCCAACACAGACCCCGTTGAAATATACGTTGAGGGTGACAAGATCATTCTCACCAAGTATATCCCGGTATGTCACTTTTGTGGCAGCTCGGAAGGTCTTACAGAGTACAGAGATAAAAATATATGCACAGCCTGCATACAGGAGCTTGCAGATAAATAATCTGCAATTTTGCGAGGAGCCCTAACGCTCCTCGCTTTTCATTTCTATTTTTTCGTTTTTTTAATAATTCCCTTGATTTTCTAAAAGACTTATGATACAATATATGCGTGAAAAAACAAAAAAATTATAAATTCGAAAGGAATTTACCGAAATGAAAATCGTAACATTCGGTGAGCTTATGCTCCGTCTTCAGCCCTACAACTACGAAAGATTCGTTCAGTGCGACCACGTTGAATTTACCTTCGGCGGCGGCGAGGCTAACGTTGCAGTTTCTCTTGCCAACTACGGTATGGACGCGTCCTTCGTAACCAAGCTCCCCGCGCACGCTATCGGTCAGTCTGCTGTTAACTCTCTTCGCAGATACGGCGTTGACACCTCTATGATCGTTCGCGGCGGCGACAGAGTTGGTATTTACTTCAACGAGAAGGGCGCATCTCAGCGCGGCTCGGTTTGCATCTACGACAGAGCTAACTCCGCTATCGCAAAGGCTACCTCCGCTGACTTCAACTGGGACGCTATCTTCGAGGGCGTAGATTGGTTCCACTTCACCGGTATTACTCCCGCACTTGGCGCAAATGTCGTTGAGATCTGCAAGGAGGCCTGCAAGGCCGCGAAGGCAAAGGGTGTTAAGATCTCCTGCGACCTTAACTACCGCGGTAAGCTCTGGACCAGAGATCAGGCAAGAGAGGCTATGACCGAGCTCTGCCAGTACGTTGACGTCTGCATCTCCAACGAGGAGGATGCAAAGGACGTATTCGGCATTGAGGCTGAGGCTACCGACATCTACGGCGGTAAGCTTAACCACGAGGGCTATAAGTCTGTTGCAAAGCAGCTTGCTGACAAGTTTAAGTTCGAGTACGTTGCTATCACCCTTCGTGAGAGCCGTTCCGCATTTGACAACGGCTGGTCTGCTATGCTCTACAACGTTGCAAAGGACGAGTACTGCTTCTCCAAGAAGTACGACCTTCACATCATTGACCGTGTAGGCGGCGGCGACTCCTTCGGCGGCGGCCTTATCTACTCTCTCCTCTCTGGCAAGGATACCCAGGCTGCAGTTGAGTTTGCAGTAGCAGCATCCGCACTCAAGCACTCCATCGAAGGCGATTACAATATGGTAACCGTTGCAGAGGTTGAGAAGCTCGCAGGCGGCGACGGCTCGGGCAGAATTCAGAGATAATTTTTAAAATCCGATATAGATTAAAGGGGAGGCTTTTGGTCTCCCTTTTGGTTTTCCCTTCCGCTTCGCTACCTTTATTTACTATTGCAAATTTTCTTTCTTTATGATATAATGAAACAAAAAAATTTCGGAGTCCTTTATGTCACAGATAAACGCACTTAAAAAACGCAATATTATGCTTATCATCGGAGTGGCGTCGATGCTCTTTGCAGGCATAATTTATGCTTGGTCTATACTTAAAGCTCCCCTTACGGAGGAATTTTCGTGGGACGGTTCAGCCCTCGCGCTAAACTTTACTCTTACAATGTGTGCCTTTTGCCTCGGTGGTTTTGGCGGAAGCTTTTTATCTCGCAAGATAGGAGTTCGTGCCTCGGTGATTATAGCGGGAATTGCAGCCGGACTTGGCTTTGTGCTTACAGGTCTACTCTCCGGCGGTAGCGTTATTCTGCTATATCTGACCTACGCGCTTATGGCAGGCGGCGGTATCGGCGTGGTTTACAACGTTGTTATCTCGGCGGTTTCGGCCTGGTTTCCCGATAAAAAGGGCTTCTGTTCGGGTTGTCTGATGATGGGATTTGGCGCAAGCTCTCTGCTTCTCGGCAATCTTGCAAGCGTGCTCTTTGATTTGCCTTCTGTCGGCTGGCGCGCTACCTATATTATTATAGGAATAGCTCTGGGCGCGGCTCTGGCAATAACCGGTCTGCTCCTAGAACGGCCGGGCGAAGGGGATATTCTTCCCGAGGCAAAGATTGTAGCTTCAAAGGGCGAGGATTTTGAAATACGCGATTACAGCCCCATCGAAATGCTTCGACGCTTCAGCTTCTGGCGCGCCTTTATTCTGCTTATCTGCCTTACTGCTGTGGGCAGCTCGGTTATCAGCTTCGCCCGCGACCTTGCGCTGTCTGTGGGGGCGGATGCAGGACTCGCAACTACTCTCGTCGGCGTGCTTTCGGTCTGCAATGGCCTCGGCAGAATTATCACCGGCAAGACCTTCGACCTTCTCGGACGGAGAAAAACTATGCTGGCGGCCAATATTTTGACGATCGTAGCCGCCGGCGCTACCCTTCTTGCGGTTTACTTAAGCTCGCTTCCCCTTTGTATTATCGGCCTCTGCCTTACGGGTATGTCCTACGGCGCGTCTCCCACGGTTTCAAGTGCATTTACCTCGGCGTTTTACGGCGCGAAGCACTTCCCCACCAACTTCAGCATTATGAACTTCAACCTTATGGCGGCGTCCTTCGTGGCAACCGCCTGCTCCTCTCTGCTTTCGGCTACAGGCGGATATACCGCGCCCTTTATCCTTCTGCTCGGACTTTCATCAGCAGCTCTTGTTCTTAATATCAGTATAAAAAAGCCGTAAGCTTTATAGTAAAAAAAGCACTTATGACAAGCATAAGTGCTTTTTTTATTTACTTGGGCTCCAGAAACAACGGCCTCATCTGCCTCTGTTCTCCCATAAAACGGAAGCACTCGGGAAGAAGAGTCATATCCGCGACCAGCGAATGGGGCTTTCCCTTCGGGTCGTCCTGACGCATCGGAACGAAATAGACCGAGCGACGGGTGACGAGGGCGGCAATGCTACCGAGATTTTGCGAAAGGCCGTCGTTTGTGGCGAGGGCGATAAGCAGTGGTCGGTCACACCTTAAGTGTGCCTTCGCCGCCATCGTTACCGCCGAGTCGGTGATGCCGCGCGATATTTTAGCGAGAGTATTGCCGGTGCAGGGCGCGATTATAAGCGAGTCAAGCGGCATTTTCGGCCCAAGAGGCTCGGCACTCTCGACTGTATGAATGATACTGCGGCCGCATAGACTCTCCACCCTTTGAGAAAACTCGTCAGCGCGCCAGAAGCGTGTGTCGGTGGTAAAGGCGCGCTCGCTCATTATCGGCTGAACCTCTGCGCCCTCATTAATCAGCTTCTCGAGAACCGCAAGCGAGGCCGAAAGCGTACAGAAGGAGCCGCAAAAAGCATAGCCTATCATACTTCTCCCCGCCCTTCAATATACTTCAGCGCTCCCTCGGCGTAAAGTCTGCCTGCCGTCTCGGGATAAAAGGCGTCCGGAATAGACGATAGCTTGGTCAGCCTTGCCGAAGGCTCAAATATGACTCCCGAAGCAAGGTCGATTATCTCAAGAGACGGCGGAAGACGCGACTCGTCTATCTGCTTTGCGGGCGCGGTGTTGATAAGGATATCAAGATCCGAGAAGTCGGTCTCCTCGCTTATAACAACAGCGCGCACACCCGACTCACCAAGCTCGAGGGCAACGCTCTCCCGTGTGGTATATACCATGACCTTGCTACCAAAAAGCAGGCAAAGGCGGAGCAACTCTCTTCCTATTCTTCCGTAGCCGACTATGCCGATCGAAAGCTCGGAGATATCCCTGGAAATATGAGTAAGCATATATCCGAGCGCGCCGTTTGCGCTGATTCGGGCATTCTCTATGAGAAAGTCCTCGTCAAGGGCGGCGTCAAATACAGAAGCTCCCGACTCCGCCGCCGCAAGGGCGATTTTTCTCGGTATATTATAGCCTACGAGTGCCGTATCGGCAGAAAAAAGCGGAGGGAGAGACTCAAGGCTCACGTCCGTACCGCTAATGTATTTATCGTCTCTTGTTGTGGGAATGGGAAGAAGAATAAGCCTGCCCGAAAGACCGGCGAGAGCATCTGAGAGCAATCTCTCGCACTCGCGCAAACGCCTTCCCACCCCGAAGGATCGAATTTCCATATATTTTCCTCTGTAAAAGCTTGTGCTTGTGCAATTCTTGCACATTCTTATCTTATGCGAGCAGACAAAAATAGTTGATAGCTATTTTTGTCGTAGCGAATGCGCAAAAAACAAGGTGAACGAGAGAAAAATAGTTAATAACGATTTTTCTTGAAGTGAAGTCTCGCGTTGCGAGCAGAGTAAGCAAGGCTTGCCTTGCGAAGCTATGCGCTATGCGACACAAAAGCGGACGGGATAGATCAAGGCCTGTCCTTGCGAGCAGTACGACTATGTTTCAAGAGAAAAAGATATGGAAACAAACGGTTCATTCGTATCTTGTGCCGTCTGCTCGGCGGTGACACTTTCATATCCTCGGCTTCTTCCTCTATCTCGTGGATTTTCATATCTATAGCCTCGGATAAAGCGCGCTTAAAAAGCTCTCGGTTTTCGTCCTGCATATTCTCAAAAAATTCCTCATCGTTTATATTTTCAACATCTCGGTTGGTTATTTAACTACAATTATCCATTTTCCCTCTGTGTTTAAATTTATATTCAAAGCTTTTGACATTTTGTGAATGTCATGTTATTCATTCTAACACAATATAATAGATTTGGCAATCACTAAATGTCAAACAGAGGTTAAAAATGTTCAAAAATAAAAACGACGGTAAAAACAATCTGTGCGGTGATAACATTCGCAAATTAAGATTATCTTACCCCACAAAGCTTTCACAAAGAGGCCTTGCGGATAAAATGCAGCTTATTGGTATAGATATAGATAAGAATGCCATACAGCGAATAGAGTGTGGAAAAAGATTTGTTACCGATATTGAGTTGAAGGCTTTTGCTGAGATATTCGAAGTAAGTCTTGATAAACTTATTTGAGCACAACCGAAGGATTGTTACAGTATAATATCATTTGTGTACAAAAAACCGTACTTGTTTAAGAAAAGAGGACAGAGAATGCAAAAAATTCTCTGTCCTTTTCCTATTGGCAGTATTCTATTGATTTTCAAAACTGTCCTTTAGAGTACGTACCGTTCAAACCGCTTTTTAGGTTATTTAACTGCAATTCCTTGTTTTGAAAACTCTCTTGTAATGGCCTCAACCACAGGAGAAAGCTCCTGCTTTGTCAGAGTTCTCTCGTTTGAGAGGAAGGCGAAGCGGAGGGTTACGGCGAAGCTGCCGTCCTCGGCGGTGTAGATATCCTTCAGCCACATATCAGAGAGAAGCTCGCCTGCAGCTTCCCAAGCCGACTTCTTAAGCTCGCCGAACACAATTCCTGCGGGATCGGTGGCAAAGGTTACGTCGATCTCAATTGCAGGGAACTTGGAGGGCTCGGAGTACTTGAGAGCGCCGACCGCGGTGCTTGCAAAGCTCTCGGTCTTTATCTCAAAGAAGGCAATGGCGCACTTCTTGTCAATATTCTCAAGAACGGTGGGATGAGGAACGCCAAGATAGCCGATCTTTACGCCGTCAACGAGAACGTCAAAGGCGTTTACGGGATGCTCAAAGCTGTAATCGGGATCAGCCGAAACGAACTCACAGCTCTTATGGAGAATGTCGCCCACAAGCTCGCGAACGGCATCGGCCGCGTGAAGGAAGAGGCTTTCCTCGCTCTGTGTCTTTGAGTAAAGAACAACGCCGAGCTTATTCTGCTCGTCGCACTCACCGTTTTCCTTCAGACCCTCAACGGTGTGGCCAATCTCAAAGATGCCGAAATTGTCGGAGTAACCCTTATTCTCCTTTGCAAATGCAAGGAGAGTGGGGATCATAGACTTACGAAGGATAGAGTGATCGGGAGTCTGGGCATTGATAACGCGCACGTTGTCGGGAGTCTCGATACCAAGCTCCTCGTTCTTCTTAATGTCAGACCAGATGTAGGAATGTACCTCGTGGAGGCGGTAGCTCTTAACGAGCAGATCCTTCATTCTGTCCTCCTCGGACTTGAGAGTCTCCTTACGCACGGGGAGAATTGGGCTCTCGGCGGTAAATATCTCGAAGTTATCATAGCCGTAGATACGGGTGATCTCCTCAATAATGTCAGCCTTTATAGTAACGTCCTTTGTCGCTCTCCACGAGGGAACGACCGCGGTGAACCTATCACCGTCAAGGGTAAGGCCGAAGCCGAGGGAGGTAAGAGTCTTTACGATAGTTTCTGTGGGAATATCAATTCCGGTGTATCTGTCAACATAACGCTTGTCAAATTCAAGAGTTATTGTGGGATAATGCTTAACGTATGCGTCGGTGAAGGAGGAGATAACTCTTGCCTCGGGGTCGAGATCAAAAATAAGCTTAAGAACTCGCTCGGTCGCAACTCGGCAAAGCTCGGGATCCAGCATCTTCTCATATCTCTGGGAAGAATCTGTACGAAGGCCGAGACGTGTGGTGGTCTTTCTTACCGAAACGCCGTCAAAGGTTGCAGACTCGAGAAGGAGAGAGGTGGTGTCGTCCTCGATCTTGGAGGCATCGCCGCCCATAACGCCTGCGATAGCAACGGGCGCATTACCCGAGGTTATCATCAGCATATTTTCGTCAATATTTCTCTCCACACCGTCAAGGGTGGTAAACTTAAGTCCCTCGGAGAAGGTCTGAACCTCAATTTTGTCAACCTTTGCATTGTCGAAGGCGTGCATAGGCTGACCGAGCTCCATCATAACGTAATTGGTAAGGTCGGCGAGGAAGTTTATAGCGCGGCTGCCGCAGTAATATAGACGGATTCTCATATTAACAGGGCTTACCTTGCGGGTAACGTTCTCAACCTTGATAGCCGAGTAGCGGTAGCAAAGCTCGGTTGCCTTAACGTCCACGAGTACGGGAGGAAGGTTATCAAACTGAGAAGCATCAAGAAGGGAGGGAGCTTTAAGCTCTCTGCCTGTGATGGTTGCAAACTCACGGGCAATACCGTAATGGCTCCAGAGGTCGGGGCGGTTGGTAAGCGACTTGTTATCCACCTCGAAGATAATATCGTCGATGGCGTAGGCATCCTTAATATCGGTACCGAGAGCGATATCGTCGGTTATCTCCCAAAGGCCGGAGTTATCGTCCGAAATACCAAGCTCGGCCTCCGAGCAGCACATACCGTAGGAGGTGTAGCCCGCAAGCTTTCTCGGAGCAATGGTGATCTCGCCGATATGGCCGCCAATGGTCGCAAGAGCAACCTTCATTCCCTCTCTTACGTTGGGCGCGCCGCAGACGATGTCCACGACCTCGTCGCCCTTGTCAACCTTAAGAAGGTGGAGCTTCTTTGACTCGGGATGGTTTTCCACCGAGAGGATCTTCGCAACGACAACGCCGCTGATATCAGTGCCCTTCTCTATTATATCCTCTACCTCGGCGGTAGAGAGTGTGAAATTCTTAATAAGGGATTTCTTGTCAAGACCCGAAAGGTCAACGAAATCGCCTATCCAATTCATTGATAAAAACATCTTTTTCGGGCCTCCTTATATAGATTTGAACTGCGAGAGCGCCTTGAGATTTCCCGAGTTGAAGTCACGGATATCCTTAACGCCGTATTTCATCATAGCAAGTCTTGTAAGACCGAGACCGAAGGCAAAGCCGGAGTACTTCTCGGTGTCAATTCCGCCCTCTTTAAGTACGTTGGGGTGGATCATACCGCAGGGACAAAGCTCAAGCCAGCCGGAGTTCTTGCATGAGGGACAGCCCTCGCCGCCGCAGATCTCACAGTTGATATCAAGCTCGAAGCCGGGCTCGACGAAGGGGAAGAAGCCGGGACGAAGTCTTACCTTAACGTCACGCTTGAACACCTCGGAGAGCATAGTCTTCATAAAGTAGATGAGGTTAGAGATAGAGATATTCTCGTCGATCATCATACCCTCCATCTGGAAGAAGGTATTCTCGTGGCAGGCGTCGGTGGACTCGTTACGGAAGCAGCGTCCGGGGAAAATAGCGCGAAGTGGCGCGCCGTATTTCTTCATAATGTAATTCTGCGCCGCAGAGGTATGGGTCTTAAGAAGCTGACCGTTATCAAGATAGTAGGTATCCTGCATATCTCTTGCGGGGTGGTGCTTGGGAATATTCAGCGCCTCAAAGCACTTGTAATCGTCAACGATCTCATCGTAATTCTCAATGGTGAAGCCCATAGAGATAAACACCTCCTCAACCTCACGTGTTGCGAGGGTGATGGGGTGA
>SVTZ01000043.1 GCA_015063525.1 Oscillospiraceae bacterium | reverse complement strand
GTGAAGCACGTTTCCGCAGGCGAAGATACCGAGAATCTCGGTCTCTCTGTCACCGTCAACCACAGCGCCGTTAGTCACTCTGTCAAGCTTAATTCCTGCGCACTTCGTCAGCTCGTTCTCGGGTATAAGTCCGCAGGAGAGAAGCAGGGTGTCGCAGGGAATATACTCCTCGCTCTCCTTTATGGGACGGCGGTTCTCGTCAACCGCCGCAATGGTAACGCCCTCAACTCGCTCTCTGCCGTGGATATTTACAACGGTGTGCGAAAGCTTCAATGGAATGTTAAAGTCGTTTAAGCACTGCTCGATATTTCTCGCAAGACCGCCGGAGTAAGGCATAAGCTCGCAAACCGCCTTCACCTTAGCGCCCTCAAGGGTCATACGGCGTGCCATAATGAGACCAATATCACCCGAGCCGAGAATAACGACCTCACGGCCGGGCATATAGCCCTTCATATTTACGAACTTTTGCGCTGTTCCCGCGGTGAAGATGCCTGCAGGGCGGCTGCCTGCAATATTGAGCGCTCCCTTAGGTCTCTCACGGCAGCCCATAGCGAGGATAACCGCCTTCGCCTCAATCTCGAAAATACCGTTTTCGCGGTTCATAGCCGTAACGACCTTTTCGGGCGAGACCTCTATAACCATAGTGTCGAGCATATAGGGAATATTCAGCTCTTTCACCATCTTCTCATATCTGTATGCATACTCAGGGCCTGTCAGCTCCTCGCCGAAGCGGTGGAGTCCGAAGCCGTTATGAATACACTGTCTTAAAATTCCTCCGAGGGCGTTATCCCTCTCGAGGATAATAATATCCTTTATTCCCGCCTCGTAAGCCGAGACGGCCGCAGCCATACCCGCAGGTCCGCCGCCGATTATAACCAAATCTGCCTTCATTTCCGTCTCCTCCCTACTTGGTCTTACCAAAATTAATCCTCGAGTTGCCGCCAAACTTGGTAACGTCGGTGTAATCAACACCTATCTCCTCGGCAAGAAGCTCGATTATATAAGGCGTACAGAAGCCGCCCTGACATCTGCCCATAGAGGCTCTGGTCCTGCGCTTAACGCCGTCAACGTCGGTGGGACGGGGATTGGTGCGGATAGCGTCAAGGATCTCACCCTCGGTAACCGTCTCGCAACGGCAGATAACGTGTGCGTATTCGGGGCGCTCCTTAATAAGCGCGTTCTTCTCCTCTGTCGAAAGCATCGCGAAGAAGTGCATAGGACGGCGGTTGCCGTTGAAGTCGTCTCTTACATTAAGCTCAAGGCCTGCCTCACGAAGAAGCTCTACCGCATACTCAGCGATTGCAGGTGCGGAGGAAAGTCCGGGGCTCTCAATACCTGCAAGGTTAAGGAAGCCCACCCTTGGCATATTGATAATAAAATCTCCTGTGCTTCCCGTAGCGCGAAGGCCGGTGAAGGAGGTGATCACCTTACTGAAGTCGATATGGCTTACCTGCTCGGCGGCAAGAGTGCGAACCTTAGCAAGGCCTGCCGCGGTGGTGGTCGTATCCTCCTTATCCTTTATATCCTCGGCGGTGGGGCCGACTAAAAGATTGCCGTCAACGGTGGGAGAAACGAGAACGCCCTTACCCATCTTGGAGGGACAGCGGAAGACGGTGCTGGTGATATGACCGCCCACCTCGCGGTCGAGAAGCATATATTCGCCGCGTCGGGGATTTACGGTAAAGCTGCCGTCTCCGACCATTCTTGCGATCTCGTCAGAGTAAAGTCCCGCGCAGTTAATAACGTATTTTGCACATACCGAGTCGGTTTCGGAGGAGATCTTGTATCCGCCATCACAGGATTCGATGCTTTTTACCTCAAAGTTCAGCTTAAGGGTCGCGCCGTTGTCCATAGCGTTTCCCACTGCGGCCATACAAAGCTCGTAGGGACAGACTATCGCACCGGTGGGAGCGTAAAGAGCAACCGTAACGCCATCGCCGATATTAGGCTCTATCTTCAATATCTCATCACGGTAGATGACCCTTACGCCATCAACGCCGTTGGTGATACCTCTCTCGCAAAGGCCCTTAAGAGTCTGCTCGTCCTCCTCGTTAAAGCCAACGACAAGCGAGCCGTTGTTTTTATATTTTACGCCAAGCTCACGGCAGACTTCAGCCATCATCTTCGAGCCGCGCACGTTAAGACGAGCCTTAAGGCTTCCGGGATATGCGTCATAGCCTGCGTGTACTATTGCGCTGTTTGCGCGGGTCGCGCCGAGAGCAACGTCACTTTTTCTCTCAAGAATACAAACATCGGAGGTAAACTTGGTAAGCTCTCTTGCCACCATACCGCCGACAACGCCCGCACCGATTACTGCAATTTCAAACATATTTATCATCTCCGTTTTTTAAACTTGACTTATTCATATTTTGCCTTTATAATTATAATATATTATAAAGATTATGTCAACCATTGACTTATAAAATATTAAGGAGAAATAATGACAGAAATAACAAAATACGGTTTTATTTCCATAAGAGAAAGAGAGCTTTCGGAGATAGACGCGACCCTTTACGAGCTGGAGCATAAGAAAAGCGGTGCAAGACTTATCTACCTCGACCGCGAGGACGAGAACAAGACCTTTGCCATAGGATTTTCCACCCCGCCGAAGGATGATACCGGCGTATTTCATATAATTGAGCACTCGGTGCTTTGCGGCTCTAAAAAATATCCTCTTCGCGATCCGTTTGCCGAGCTGCTTAAGGGCTCGCTTAACACCTTCTTAAACGCCATTACCTACGAGGACAGAACGATCTATCCCGTCTCCTCAAGATGCGAGAAGGATTTTCTTAACCTCGTGGACGTATATATGGACGCGGTGCTGAGACCAAATATGCTTGACAACCCTTCCATCTTCATGCAGGAGGGCTGGCACTACGAATACGACCGGGAGGCAAACGCGCTTTCGATAAACGGCGTAGTTTACAACGAGATGAAGGGCGCATATTCCTCGCCCGATGAGATAGGCGGAATTACGCTTAACCGCGCGCTCTTTGACGGTAGCAGCTACCGCTACGACTCGGGCGGAGACCCGAGCAGTATTCCCTCTCTCACCTACGAGGACTTTAAGGCAGCGCACGAAAAACATTATCACCCATCGGGAGCAAAGATCTTTCTTGACGGTAAAATGGATCTGTCAAAGGTATTGCCCCTGTTAGATACCCATCTCGGCAGATACGAAAGGCTAAGGCAGGAGACCGTCGACTGCCATATTGATCCCAAAATCGCAGACACCGTAACCATAAGCTACGAAATATCAGAGAACGAAAGCGAGCACTTTAAGGCAAGGGTGCTTTACGGCTTCGTATATTCCGACTTTGCCGACAAGGAGGCCCAGCTTACCGCCTCTATTCTCTCCGACCTGCTTTGCGGATCAAATGCTTCACCCTTAAAGAAGGCTTTGCTTGAGCGCGGTCTTGCCAAGGATGCGGCTATGTACTCTGTCAAGTCAATGGCACAGACGGTAGTTATTGAAATTCGCGACGCCGACGAAGCAAGACTTTGCGAGATAGACGAGACGGTAAGGGAGGTTATTTCAGGCCTTGTAACAGACGGAATAGATAAAAGCCGACTTCACTCGACACTTAACAGCATCGAATTTCGTCTTCGCGAAAGAGACTTCGGCACCCTTCCCACGGGAATTGCCTTTGCTATGTCTGTTTACGGCAGCTGGATACACGGCGGCCCGCCCGAGGACGCTCTGCTTATAGAAAGGGAGCTTCTTTCGGTAAGAGAGAAGATAGATGGCGATTACTTTGAAAACGAGCTTCGGAAAATGACACTCGATAACCCTCACAGAGCGAAGGTTATTATGCTGCCCGACAAGGAACTCGGCGAGAGAAACACCGAGGAGGAAGAGCAAAAGCTTGATGCGATACTAAAAGAAATGTCGGCCGAGGAGCTTGCCAATATTATCGAAGAGGAGAGAGAACTTCGCCTCTGGCAGGAGGAAGGTGAAAGTGAGGAGGCAATAGCCTCTCTGCCCACTCTTGAGATTAGCGATATTCCCGCGGGAAGCGACCGCCCCTTTGCCTCGGTTTCAGAAAAGATGGGCGTCAAAGTACTTGAATGCAAAGCGAAAACCAAGGGGATCATTTACCTTTCTCTTCATTTCGACTCCTCTGACCTTTCGGGTGAGGAGCTTATTGGACTTTCAATGCTTGCCTCTGCGCTGATAAACTGTCCGACCGAGACGAGAGACGCCCTCTCGCTTCAGAACGATATAAAGGCAAACCTCGGCAGTCTTTTTGCCTCATTTGCTATCGGGCAGAGAGACGGTAAGGCGACTCCATATCTAAAGCTTGGCGCAAGCGCCCTTACCTCAAAAGCCGATGATCTTATCCGCCTTATACGCGAAGTTCTCCTCACCTCAAAAATCGAGGACGAGAACGAAATTTCAAGTCTCGTAAGCCAGGCAAGGGCTCAGATCGAGGACGGTATAATAGCCTCCGGCGAAAGCCTTGCGATGTCGCGAATTGAGGCAAGCTTCAGCGAGATCGGCGCTGTAACCGAATATATGACCGGCTACGAAGCTTACCGAATACTTTCGGAGATCGCCGCAGACGGCGAGAAAATACGGGATCTCACAGCGCGCTGTTCTTCGCTTCTTAAAAAGCTTACCGACCGAGGAAGACTTACGATTTCGGTGACGGGAGATATTCCCTGCGGCTTTATAGAAAGGATTATCGACCTTTTCCCTGAAGGTGAAAATATAACAGAGAAAAAAAGCACCCTGCCCTGCGCGGACAAAAGCGAATTTATTCTTATTCCCTCGAAGGTAGCCTACGCCGTAATTGGCGGACGTAGCGATGAGGTAGGTAAAAATCTCGGAATTATGAGAGTTGCAAGATCTATTCTTTCCTACGAATACCTCTGGAACACCATAAGAGTCAAGAACGGCGCGTACGGCGCCGGCTTCGTCCCGAGGCGTGACGGAAGTCTTGCCTTTTATTCCTACCGCGATCCCGCACCTGCGCGCTCAATAGCTTGCTACAAGGAAAGCTCAGACTATCTGCGCGCCATAGCACGTGAGGGCGTGGATATCACCAAGTTTATCATAGGTGCTATCGGTGAATACGATTTTATCATAACCCCGAAAACCGCCCACGCCATAGCCACGCGCGACTACCTTAACGGCTATACGGCGGAGGATGAAAGAAATATACGCAGCAATATGCTGAATATGAGGGTCGATGATCTGATAAGAGCCGCTGATATTATCGATCTTGTGCTTTCCGACCCGAGCCTTGCGGTGGTTGGCGGAGAGGAGCACCTTAAATCCTTCGGTGAGCCACCGAAAAAGATTATTAAAATATAAAAAGAAAAGCTGCCCGGGCGGATTTTCGCTCGGGCAGCTATGTATTACGGCGGTTTGCCGATTATTTTGCGGTAAGAATTATAACGTTATCTCCCTCGTCCCACTTAAAGGTGAAGAGGTTGATAATAACGGTTTTTGCTATCTCAAGCTTGAGCTCAACGGGATTTTCGGGGTCAAATGTCTTGGTCTCGTTACCCGAGGTATAGGTAAAGACAGCCTCCTCGCCCTCGGCAAACAGACCCTCTCTGAGATTTTCACTCGGATCTTCTATTTCGGTAACAACGTTGACGCCGTCCTGACGGAACGCCTCACACTCACCCTTTTCATAAACAAGCGTTACTGTAGCAAGCAGGCCGTAAACAACTAAAACGATCACGAGAAAAATGACCGCCGAAATTACTCCCGCACCTTTAAACATTATATCCTTCATATCTTAAATTTCCTTTCCAAAGATATTTTTCCTTTTAGAAAGCATTCTTTTATTAATTATATCACCGGACGAATAAAAAGTCAATAATAAATGCACAATTTTAACGGTATATATAAATGTGAACCATATTCAGCCTTGCGGTATTGACTTTTTTATAAAATTGGGTTATAATATACTGTTAGAAAATTAAGATAATAATAAACAACAAATGATTTATAGACAAGGCAAAGAAAGGAAGCAATCTAATGACTTACAATTACGAAGGCTGGTCGGGCTTTGAAGGCGGCACATGGGTCAAGGAGATCAACGTGCGAAGCTTTATCAGACACAACTATACACCCTACGACGGCGACGAGGCCTTCCTCGAACAGCCTACCGATGACACCCTTGCCCTTTGGGATCAGGTAATGGAGCTTACGAGACAGGAAAGAGAAAAGGGAGGCGTTCTTGATATGGACACCAAGATCGTCTCCACGATCACCTCTCACGGCCCCGGTTATCTTAACAAGGATATGGAAAAGATCGTCGGCTTCCAAACCGACAAGCCCTTTAAGCGCGCGCTTATGCCCTACGGCGGTATCCGTATGGCGGAGAAGGCCTGCGCTGACAACGGCTATACAATCGACCCGCAGGTAAAGGAATTCTTTACCGTTCACAGGAAGACACATAATTCCGGTGTTTTCGACGTATATACTCCCGAGATGAAGGCCTGCCGCAGCGCTCATATCATCACAGGTCTTCCCGATGCATACGGACGCGGCAGAATTATCGGCGACTACAGACGCGTTGCCCTCTACGGTGTTGACCGCCTTATTGCCGACAAGGAGGAGCAGAAGAGAACCACAAGATCCGCTATGTATTCGGATGTTATCCGTACACGCGAGGAGCTTTCCGAGCAGATCCGCGCTCTTGGCGACCTTAAAAAAATGGCGGCAATCTACGGCTGTGACATCTCCCTTCCCGCACGCGACACCAAAGAGGCTATTCAATGGCTCTACTTTGGATATCTCGCGGCGGTTAAGGAGCAGAACGGCGCGGCAATGTCCCTCGGCCGTACCTCCACCTTCCTTGATATATATGCAGAGCGTGATATTAAGAACGGCACTTACACCGAAAGGGAAATTCAGGAGTTCGTTGACCAGTTTATTATGAAGCTCCGCCTTATCAAGTTCGCACGTACGCCCGAGTACAACGCGCTCTTCTCCGGTGACCCTCAGTGGGTTACCGAGTCTATCGGCGGCGTGGCTATTGACGGACGCCATATGGTAACGAAAATGTCATTCCGATACCTTCACACCCTGACAAACCTGGGTCCTGCGCCCGAGCCCAACCTTACCGTTCTCTGGTCTACAAGACTCCCTGTTAACTTCAAGCGTTATTGCGCTAAAATGTCTATCGAGACCTCCTCTATCCAGTATGAGAACGACGATATGATGCGCGTTACTCACGGCGATGACTATGCTATCGCCTGCTGCGTTTCCTCTATGAGAGTTGGTAAGGAGATGCAGTTCTTCGGCGCGAGAGCCAACCTTGCGAAGTGCCTTCTCTACGCCATCAACGGCGGCGTTGATGAGATAAACGGCAAGCAGATCGGTCCCGAGTACCGCCCCATCACAAGCGAGTATCTCGACTACGACGAGGTTATCGTTAAGTACGACGCGATGATGAAATGGCTTGCGAGTGTTTACGTAAACACCCTTAACGTCATTCACTATATGCACGATAAATACTGCTATGAGAAGATCCAGATGGCTCTTCACGACAAGGATGTTACCCGCTGGTTTGCAACGGGTATTGCAGGCCTTTCGGTCGTTGCAGACTCACTCTCGGCTATCAAATACGCGAAGGTAAAGGTTATCCGCGACGAGCGCGGCCTTGCCACCGACTACGAGGTTGAGGGCGACTTCCCCAAGTACGGAAACGACGACGACCGCGTTGACTCGATCGCTTACGATATCGTCCACAGATTTATGGAGCATATCAGAAAGAACCACACCTACCGTGACGGTATTCCCACAACCTCTATCCTTACCATCACCTCCAACGTTGTTTACGGTAAGGCTACCGGCTCTACACCCGACGGCAGAAAGAAGGGCGAGGCCTTTGCTCCCGGAGCTAACCCTATGCACAGACGTGATTCCAAGGGCGCTATCGCTTCTCTTGCATCTGTTGCAAAGCTTCCCTTCATCGACTCTCAGGACGGTATTTCCAACACCTTCTCCATCATTCCCGGCGCACTCGGCAAGGATGATCAGATCTTTGTGGGTGATATCGAGGTGAATCTCGATTGTTCAACCGGCGCTTGCTCCTCTCCCACACTCTTTGAAGGACTTGATACCGATGCTTACGGTTACGAGTTTACTGAAAACAATGGATAAGCCGTGACCTCGTCACAGAAAGCTCTAAAAAAATATGCTACAATAAGTTCAATAAAACGAAAGGAAAATTATTATGGCAGCAACACAGAATCAGATAGATAATCTTGTTTCTCTCCTTGACGGCTACGTGCAGAAGGGCGGTCACCACTTGAACGTTAACGTTTTCAGCCGTGAGACCTTGCTTGACGCGCAGGCTCATCCCGAGAGATATCCCCAGCTTACCGTACGAGTAAGCGGTTATGCGGTTAACTTCGTTAAGCTTACCAAGGAACAGCAGGACGAGGTAATTTCGCGTACCTTCCACGACCAGATATAATTCGAATTGTCAGAGTTAGCAAAAATAAAAACGGCGGTTGCTTCTAACCGCCGTTTCACACAGTATAAAAGGAGGCAGTATGACAGGATACATTCATTCAAAAGAATCCTTCGGAACGGTTGACGGGCCGGGAATACGCTACGTCCTGTTTATGCAGGGGTGTCCTATGCGTTGCCTTTACTGTCACAATCCCGACACTTGGGAGGTGGGCGCAGGCACGCCAATAGAGGTTGACGAGGTCATTGAGGAATACCACAAAAACCGTCAGTTCTATCAGGGAGGAGGTATCACAGTAACAGGAGGCGAGCCTCTGCTTCAGATAGACTTTCTGATCGAGCTTTTCCGCGCGGCAAAAGAGAAAAACATACACACCTGCATCGACACGTCGGGCGTTACTTTTACAAAAAACGAGAGTGCTTACCGCGAAAAGCTTGACACTCTTATGAAATACACCGACCTTGTGATGCTTGATATAAAGCACATCGACCCAGAGCGTCACAAGACTCTAACAGCGCACTCCAACGAGCGAATTTTAGAGTTTGCAAAGTACCTTGAGGAGATGAAAATCCCTGTCTGGATACGCCATGTCGTGGTGGAGGGTCACACCGACGATCCCGAGCATCTTTTCGAGCTTGGAAAATTTATCGGAGGTCTTAAAAATCTTCGTGCTCTCGACGTGCTTCCCTACCACACGATGGGCGAGGGAAAGTATCAAGAAATGGGTATTCCCTATCCCTTAAGCGGTGTCTCCCCGACATCGCAGAAAAAGGCGGGAGAGGCCAAGGACATAATCCTCTCGGGTATCTGCTCGGTAAGGAAGAAAAAATAAAAGCGTAATCCGAACATAAAAAAGACAGAAAACGGTGCCGAAAGGCAAATTTTATCCGTTTTCTGTCTTTTTTTATGCAAAAATTCTGTCTTGGTAGACAAGATATCTTCTATAAGTGCCTCTTGTAAGCTCGTCGGACATTGCTTCAAGCTCGCCTTTGGTAACAAGCTTATATCCAACCACCTCGGAGGGCTGGAGCAGAAGAACAGGGAGCGTATCAAGTGTTAATATATACGATGCGGCGTAAACCTTGCCTGAGGCTATAGTTCCGATAGGTATAAGCTCATTATCAGAAGCTTCAATTCCAACCTCCTCCAAAAGCTCGCGCCGGGCACCAAGAAGAAGTCCTTCGCCCGAAACTACTGCACCGCCGGGCACGTCATACTTAAGACCCTCGCTTTTGTTCGGGTGACGCTGTGTAATAAGCAGTCTGTCACCCACTCTAACCCATATCTCAACGCAAGGATGATATACTCCATCGGGCAATTTATCGTGATCTGCCCTGGCCCATTTTACCCCTATTTCTTTTCCATTCTCGTCTACAAGATCCCAGATTTCTGTCATTTTTCCACCGTGTTTGTAAACCTTAATTTGCTTTTTTCTTATTTCTCACCCTTAACGTGTACGTCAAGCTGGTTATAGGGAATTGAAATATTGTTCTCATCAAACGCCTTTTTAACCGCCTCGAGAACGTCAAATTTAACAGTCCAATAATCCTCGCTCTTAACCCATACGCGGGCGGTGATATTTATGCTGCTCGGTCCGTGTTCAGCTACTCGAACGAATGGTTCGGGATCTGAAAGAGCGAGCCTGTGGGAGGTGAGAATTGCAGAAACGATAGCCTTCGCCTTCTCAAAATCATTCTCGTAAGCTATCGAGAAGGTGAAATCGACTCTTCGGGTATCCTTCTCGGAGTAATTGATTATGTTGGAATTTGAAAGCGTTCCGTTGGGAACGTAGATCACCTTGTTATCAGGGGTGCGGAGCTTGGTGCAAACGATCTGGATATCCTCGACCGTACCGGATATACCGCTTCCCTCAACCTCGATGTAATCATCAACCTTAAAGGGGCGCGTAAAGATAATCAGCACGCCGCCCGCAAGGTTGGAAAGTGCTCCGTTGACAGCAAGACCTGCACATACACCAAGAGATGTAACAAGTGCGGTAAGTCCGCTGGTGTCTATTCCAAGATATCCGATAAGGCAGATAATGACGATTGCTTTCGCACCGATCTTTCCGATATAACTGAGAACCTTAACTATTGTCTTGTCAAACTTCTCATTTTGTTTAAACTTCCTTTCAAGCTTACGCGATACCACGTTAATCACGCGGAAGCTGATGAAGAGAAGCAGAAGCGCGATAAGGATCTTTATTCCCGTGTCAAGGCACCAGGATATAACGGTGTCCAGAACCGCCGACCAGCTTATGCTGACAGTATCAGCCGTTTCAAGTAAAAAATTCATTTTTAGTTCCTTTCCTATTTAATGTCCGTATTTTCATACGCCTTACATATTAATTATATCATAAATCGAGTCCTTGTGCGTTAAGAAATTGTAAAGAAATACGTACATTTCAAATTTTTTCACAAAGACACCCTGCAAAATCACTCGAGTATTTTATCGAAGCTAGAAATGACTTTTCCGCCTATGGGCTGATCCGACCCCATTATAATAGAATGAAAATATTAGAACAGCTAATAAAGGAGAGAAATAAATCTCTTCACCGCACTTGCTCCTTTAAATTTACCTATCAAGTCTATTATATCGTAATATTTCCCTTATTTCAACCTATAAATCAATACAATAGAGTTTATAAAAGCACCTACCGAAGTAAGTGCTTCATTTGAGTTCACGAACTGGGCTCGAATCGGTGACATCATGATTAAGAGTCAGTTACACTACCAAGTGAGCTAGAGGTGCATATAAAAGATTTTGTAGTTTAATGAGTTATCCCAACATTTTTGAACCTTAAAGATCAGTTTTCCTTTTTTCTCGCTGTTTTCTCTGTATATATCACAGCAAACTTTCATTGACAATAACCGCTTAAACGAGCTTTTTTCAACCATTGGTTGAAGATATAAAAACGCACCACCGATACAGATGATGCGTTTTACCTACTTTATCGAAGGTACACCAATACAGTGCCTTTGTTTTTCGCTTCTCTCTGATGATCCTGGCAAATATCGCACGTGCAAAGCCTATCCTTACCTTTATAATTCTCATTGACTACTTAGCGGTGATGAACATTTTACTCTTCAGAAGCAATTTTTTAAGTCAATGAGGAAAAACAAAGGATACTTTTTTTGAGAAAAGCATTTTTTTAAATAGAACTTAACATTTAAGAGAGTTTTGCTATCCAAACCGTTTTTTAAATTTATTTTATTATTAATTGCTGATCCAAGGCTTGTTCCATCCGCAGTCTTCTTTAAGCTGTTTGATTGCCTCGTAGCTTTCGGTAGGGTCTATTATTTCATAAATGTTTTCTTTAGGGCAACTTTTATCTGGATTGAAAATTATTGCAAAATAGTACCATTTACTTTCGGATGTGGGCGAAAGGCCCTCACCTTTAACATCGCGTCCAACACCGTAAACATAAAATATTTCTCGACCATATTTGTCTGTATTACAATATACCGAATGTCGATAGATTGTATCATCTCCCTTGTATCCATGCTCTGTGACGTAAGACTTAATTACCCTCTCAAAATCATCTTCATCAAGCCTTAGCGTACCTTCGTCATTCTTGCTGTCCACAACTGCAGTTCTGGTACATTTATCAGCATCTAATGGCTTGTTCCAGTCATTTGCCTCCTTCAGCGACTCTATTTGCTCCTGTGAAAACATATCACTGTAACTTGTCGTTACTATGCTGCCTTCTGTTACTATATACGGAATCTGGCAGACGTCCTGATAATAATAAACAAAGTCAACCTCGTATTTTTGCATTATCACAATAGCTTTCCCATATGTATTGCGATATCCTTCATCATAAAAGAACAATACACGTCCGTAATCATCAGTATCAATAACCTCTATGTATGGATCAAAAACTGCCTCTCCGTTTGATTCGTATCCTAACACTCCGAAAATATTGTTTACTGCAACAGTATATAAATCTGTTCGGTCACCCCTGTAACGAAAAGCGCATCCCGAAAGCGAAAAAAGCAAAACATATACCATCATTAAAGAAATCAGTTTTTTCATAGATATATCCTCCAATTGTTATGGTATCTAAAGTATAGCATAAGAATTTATTAATGTCAACAATCAGCACTTATAAATCAATAAAAATCAGTGGCATAAAAACAGACACATAACTTGCTTTAACTTTACGAACCTGCTTTAGTTGCGTAGCAAAAAAAACTGATGTCACTATTATGTTTTAACCCATATGTCAAAAAATAAAAATGGCCTTAAATAATACAAGGCTCTTATAACTCCCCGAACTGTGAGAGCGAGATAAAAACAGTTAATAACTGTTTTTAGTGAAGCGATGTCCCACGTTGCGAGCAATACAAGTTAAGCTCGCTTAAGGAAGTAGTGCGACGCAAAAGCGGACGGGCTGCGAAGCAGGAACCTGTGACTCATGCATATCGCTTGCGGTATATTGCCAAGCGAGGAGATGTCACGTGCAATCAGTAGGATAAGTGTAATTAGCAGAAATATTACCCCGAGCGGCAAATTCACAGTCAGTTCGCGTAGCGAACAATGGCTGTTAAGCTGATGTCGCTGCTACGTTCGAGCCCTTAGGCAAAACAAAAAAGCACCCACCGAAGTGAGTGCTTCATTTGGCTCCCCGAACTGGGCTCGAACCAGTGACATCATGATTAACAGTCATGCGCTCTACCGACTGAGCTATCGAGGAATAAATGGTGCACCTCCAGGGACTCGAACCCTGGACCCACTGATTAAGAGTCAGTTGCTCTACCAACTGAGCTAGAGGTGCATGTCGGTAATATATATTTGCTTTCTGGGTAAATGCCCATTAAAAACCGAACAAAGGATTGAGAAACGAAGCTCAAGGAAAATGTGCGAACTTGTTTCTGTTGAGATTGTTTGTCAGCTCTATTGAGCCTCACAAGACAACAGTTCAAGCCCTCGGTCTATTAGTATCGTTCAGCTGAACACATTACTGTGCTTACACCCACGACCTATCAAACTCGTAGTC
>SVTZ01000042.1 GCA_015063525.1 Oscillospiraceae bacterium | reverse complement strand
ACCTTTACGGCACGATGGAAATACCGAGGGCGGCTCAGGACGAGCTTATCTCTCAGTTTATGATGATCGTCAACAAGGAGTACGCTATTTTTATCTGTGACGAGAATGATAGAGTCGTTGGCTTTGGCCTTTGCTTCCCCGGAATAGGTAACGCGGTTAAGAAAAGCGGCGGCCGCCTTACTCTCCCGACACTTATCCGCCTTCTTAGAATGGTGAATAATCCTGACGTTATTGACCTCGGTCTCGTTGCGGTTCGCCCGGAATACAGAAATGCGGGAATTAACGCTATACTCGTTGACGGAATTCTTGACATTCTTGAGAGTGGTAAGGTAAATAGCTGCGAGACCAATCTCAATCTTGAGACCAACACCGCCGTACAGGCTCAGTGGAAATATTTTAACGCCCGTCAGCACAAACGCAGGCGCGCGTATATTAAAACTATAGGAGAATGATTATGCTTGATAAACTTAAGAACATACTCTCAAAGGTTCTTCCCGACGTAGATATGTCCACCGTAACCGAGGAGACAAGGCTTATCGAGGACCTCGGTTTTGACTCGCTTGCGCTTATGATGATGTCTATGGAAATAGAGGACGCCTTCGGCTTCAAGTTCCTCGAGTTTGTTAAATTTGAGACCGTTGGCGACGTTTGCAAATATCTTGAAACTAGAATTAAATAAACTAAAAGTAAAGCAGACATTACATATTACAGCAAAAAACAATGGAAAGAGGTTAATGTCAATGGCAAAGGCTTACGTTTTGTATAACCCGAATGCAGGACATGGTATTCACGAATACGACCTTGCCTCGCTTTACGTTGCTCTTAATGAAGAGATCGTTTTTTGCGATATGACGAAAAGCGAGACTTATGAGACAGCCTTGTTTTCTCTTAAAGATGATGACTACATAGTTATCTGCGGCGGTGACGGAACTCTCAACAAATTTATAAATAACACCGAAGGTGCGGAGATCAAAAACAGAATATTCTATTACCCCGTAGGTACCGGCAACGATTTTGCTCACGATATGAGAAGGTTGGCAGGAGATAATCCCTTTGAGGTAACCGAGTGTATAAAAAATCTGCCCATAGCAGAGGTTAAGGGCCACTCCTACCGAGTTCTTAACGGTGTCGGTTACGGCATTGACGGCTATTGCTGTCAGGTCGGCGATGAGATGAAGGCAAAGGGGAACAAGAAGGTCAATTACACCGCCATAGCAATAAAGGGGCTTCTCTTTAATTATAAGACGACGAATGCTACCGTTACCGTTGATGGAAAAAGCTACACGTATGAGAACGTCTGGCTCGCTCCCACGATGAACGGACGCTACTACGGTGGAGGAATGATCCCCACGCCCGGACAGAACAGAAGGGACAAGAAGGGAAAGCTTTCTTTGATGGTATTTTGCGGTGCGAGCAAGCTTAAAACGCTTATGATCTTCCCATCCATCTTTAAAGGTGAGCACATAAAGCATACCGAAGCGGTTTTTATTCACGAGGGATATGATATTACGGTAGAGTTCGACCGCCCCTCACCACTTCAGATAGACGGTGAAACCATTCTCGATGTAACAAAGTACCGTATGTACAGCGTAAAAAAATAACAATCAGAGAAAAACTGCCTCCTCACGGAGGCAGTTTTAATATTATAATTTATTTAGTAAGCGCCTTATACACGCTCTGATCGCCAAAGTTATCCTCGCCCATAAGGCTTGCGATGGTGTGAGCAATCTGGATATTTTCGATCTCAACTCCGTCAAACAGCTCGGCTCCGTCGCCATATGCAAATATGGGAACATCGTCCGACGTATGATTTTCGGTGGTATACTGAAGCGCACTGTTCTCGTCGGGGTAAAGTCCGCCTGTCTCGTGGTCGGCGGTGATAAGGATAAAGGTGTTGGGGTTGTAGAAGGCATATTCCATAAACCGTGCAATGGCCTGGTTAAAGCGTACTACCGCCTCGAAGGTGGACTCAAGGTCGTTATCGTGACAATGCTTGTCGATGTGTGCCTCCTCGTACATAAGGAAGAAGCCATTTTCGTTCGCTTCAAGCTTGCTTACGGTGTCTAAAATGTGATTTTCGATAACCTTCATATATCTGGTGTTGTAATAGTCGTATCCGCAGTCGATTACGGTCCCGTATTCCTGCATTGCTTTCGCTTGGCTTTCAAGAATGGTTTCGTTGTTGCTGCGGCTATCTGCGTGGGCAGAGAAGGTGGCGGGTGTGGCGCCCGTCCTATTCTCGGTAGACATAACTCCCGCGCTCATTCCAAGCTCGTATGCAAGCTCGGTCAGTGACTTTGAGTCGTTTCCGTTTCTGTCTTTTCCAACGTATCCGTTGTAGGTCTTAATTCCGCAGGACAGGGCAGTGCCACCCGCCGCGCTGTCAGTCACTCCCGAGAGCGACCTGGTTATCGAGAAGCCCTTGTAGGGAAGCAACTCTCCGTAGAAGAAGTCCTCGCCGTCACCGTACTCAACGCCGTTTTCCATATAGTCGAATATCTTAGTTTGGTAAACGCCCATTCCGTCACCTATAAGAAGTATGTAGTTCCTCGCCTCCTTCACGATAGGCTCGAGAATGCAGGTTTCCTTTGGAACAGAAGCGTCAAAATTGTCAACGGGAACATAGGTCTCGATAAAGTAGTAGGCCGCCGCCGCAATGATGAAGTAGTCACCCTCGAGGGCTACGCTCGTGTCGTCGGCCATAATAGCGAATTCAAGACCTGAAGTCTCGGCGTTAAGCTGACCCGAAATTTTGCGCTCGGTATTGCCGACAACGATTTCATATTCGCTGACCGCCTCTGCGCTGTCCTCTACGAGAGGAAGCTCAATATCTGTTCTTGCCAGAATCTCAGTCTGAATATATTCCGCTGCGCGTTTTGAATAGTCATTATCCTCAGCGGAGTAAACAATTGCAAATTCCTCTAGATTAACTCCGTTAATAAAGGAATAGGAGGGTTTATCCGGCTCGACACATCCGACAAGTGATAGGAGCATTAATAGAAGTATAAATAAAGCCATTAATCTTTTCATTTTTATCTCCTTAAGGACTTTCAAACTATATAAGTATTATATCATAATTAAAATATCTTTTCAACCCTTTAATCAAAAAGATGCGTCCTCGTTTAAGGACGCATCTATAAATAACTAATCAAGCGCTAAGCATAGCCTTCGATTTAACAATCGAGATTGTGTTTCGCTTTCTCCGTCAGCTTATTTTACAGTGGTGGTACTGCGAAGCATAACGTCGTGGTATCCTCCCTCTACTATGCTTGTTGCGCTTACAAGGGTGAGCTTTGCCTTTTGCTGAAGCTCAGGAATTGTGATTGCGCCGCAGTTGCACATAGTAGACTTAACCTTGTAGAGCGAACGCTCAACGTTATCGTGCAAGGGGCCTGCATAGGTAACGTAGGAGTCAACACCCTCCTCAAAGTTAAGACCGGCCTTTCCGCCGAGATCATATCTCTGCCAATTTCTCGCACGGTTAGAGCCCTCGCCCCAGTATTCCTTAACGTACTGACCGTTGATCATGGTTTTGGGAGTGGGAGATTCATCAAATCTTGCGAAGTATCGGCCAAGCATAAGGAAGTCAGCGCCCATAGCGAGAGCCAGAGTCATATGATAATCGTGTACGATTCCGCCATCGGAGCATATCGGAATATAAATGCCGGTCTCCTTGAAGTATTCGTCGCGAGCTGCCGCAACGTCAATAACCGCGCTTGCCTGACCGCGTCCGATACCCTTTGTTTCACGGGTGATGCAGATCGATCCTCCGCCGATTCCGATCTTGATAAAATCTGCGCCTGCCTCAGCAAGGAATCTGAAGCCCTCGCTGTCAACTACATTTCCGGCGCCCACCTTTACAGAGTCACCATATTTTTCTCTGATAAATTCAATGGTTTTCTTCTGCCAGACGGTGTATCCCTCGGAGGAATCTATGCAAAGCACGTCTGCACCTGCTTCGACAAGCGCGGGAACTCTCTTTTCATAATCACGGGTATTTATTCCTGCGCCAACTACGTAGCTTTTGTTTTTGTCAAGAAGCTCATCGGGATTTTCCTTGTGCTGCGAATAGTCCTTGCGGAACACAAAGTATTTGAGATTTCCCATCTTGTCAACAATGGGAAGCGAATTAAGCTTATGCTCCCAAATAATGTCGTTTGCCATTTTCAGGGTTGTATCCTCCGGAGCAGTAACCAGCCTTTCGAGGGGGGTCATAAAGGAAGAAACGGGTTCATTTCCTGTCATTCGGCTAACGCGATAATCGCGGCTGGTAACAATTCCAAGTAGCTTTCCGTTTGCACTTCCGTCCTCTGTTACTGCCATAGTGCTATGTCCCTTTTCCTCAAAGAGCTTAAGCACGTCGGCAAGAGTATCATCGGGCTTTAGATTGGAGTCGCTGACCACAAATCCTGCCTTGTAGCCTTTAACTCGGGCTACCATAGCTGCCTCCTCCTCAATGGATTGGTTACCGTAAATAAAGGATATGCCGCCTTCTTTTGCCAGAGCAATGGCCATCGTGTCGTTGGATACTGACTGCATTATTGCAGATACAAGAGGAATATTGAGAGATAAGGAACACTCCTCCTCCCCCGGACGGTACTTTACGAGAGGCGTTTTTAAGGAAACGTTTTGGGGAATGCATCTCTCATCAGTGTAGCCGGGAACGAGCAGATACTCGCTGAAGGTGTGAGACGGTTCGTTAAAATAAATAGCCATTCTTTTCTCCTTTTAACTTGTGTTGTTCGGTAAATATTTTTAAAGATAAGCGAATTATTCCCACTCAATTGTTCCTATGGGCTTGGGAGTCAGATCGAGAAGAACTCTGTTAATTCCTTCGACTTCGCTTGTGATGCGTTCAGTTATACGGTGAAGCAGGGGATAGGGAATTTCCTCTATGGTTGCGGTCATTGCATCGGTTGTGTTTACCGCGCGGATTATCGCAGGCCACCCCTCATAACGCTTTCCGTCCTTAACACCAACGCTCTTCATATCCGGAACGGCAATGAAATACTGCCATACCTTTCCTGCAAGTCCGTTTTTATCAAATTCCTCGCGAAGGATGGCGTCTGCCTCGCGCAGTGCCTCAAGTCTGTCTCTGGTGATTGCACCGAGACAGCGCACGCCGAGACCGGGGCCGGGGAAGGGCTGGCGGTAAACCATATCGTCGGGCAGACCAAGCGCACTTCCGACTACGCGAACTTCGTCCTTGTAGAGAAGCTTTACGGGCTCGACCAGTTCAAATTTAAGATCCTCGGGGAGACCGCCTACGTTGTGGTGAGCTTTTACGCCGTCGCTCTCGAGAATGTCGGGATAGATAGTACCCTGAGCGAGAAACTCAATGTCGTTAATCTTGCGTGCCTCCTCCTCGAATACTCTTATAAATTCCCCGCCTATGATTTTGCGCTTTTTCTCGGGAGCGTCAACGCCGCTAAGCTTATCAAGAAATCTTTCGGAAGCGTCAACGTATACGAGGGTTGCGCCAAGCTGCTTGCCGAAAACCTCGATTACCTGCTCGCTCTCACCCTTGCGCATAAGTCCGTGATTTACGTGTACACACACGAGCTGCTTTCCGATAGCCTTTACCAACAGAGCTGCTACTACAGAGCTGTCAACACCGCCCGAAAGAGCGAGAAGAACCTTTTTGTCGCCAACCTGCTCACGTACCAGAGCTACCTGCTCGGATATAAAAGCATCTGCAAGCTCTTTGTTGTTTATACGAGCCATATCATTTGGCCTTTTGTTGAGATCCATATTTTTCACCTCATTATTGCTAAATTTGTAAACTAAAGTTAGAAAAGACCGGATATTTTTCCGTTTTCATCCACGTCAATCTTTTCGGCGGCGGGAACTTTAGGAAGTCCCGGCATAGTCATAATATCGCCTGTAAGAGCCACGATGAAGCCTGCGCCTGCGCTGACTTTAATATTTCTTACCGTAACGGTAAAGCCTGTGGGCGCTCCGAGCTTCGTGGGATCGTCCGAGAAGCTGTATTGCGTCTTCGCCATACATACCGGAAGCTCTCCGTAGCCGAGAGAGGTGAGCTTATCGATCTCTTTTCTCGCTGCGGGGGCAATATTTACGCTGTCGCCGCCGTAGATTTTCTTTACTATAGCGGTTATCTTTTCCTCAATTGTGGTTTCACTTTCATAGCTGAAAGTAAATTCGTTTTTCTCTTCGCAGAGTCTTACAACCTCCTCTGCAAGCTCAATACCTCCGTTTCCTCCATCCGCCCAAACGGTTGAAAGGCGAACGTTTACTCCAAGCTCACGGCACTTTTCTATAACGAGCTTGATCTCCGAATCGGTATCGGTGGGGAAGCGGTTCACTGCAACAACGCAGGGAAGCTTGTACACGTTTTTAATATTGGAAACATGGCGCAGAAGGTTTGGGAGACCTTGTTCGAGTGCGACAAGATTTTCCTCGCCAAGCTCGGTTTTGCCTGCTCCGCCGTGAAGCTTCAGCGCGCGCACCGTTGCAACGACAACGACCGCATCAGGCTTAAGACCTGCCATACGGCATTTTATGTCAAGGAACTTTTCAGCGCCGAGATCACCGCCAAATCCAGCCTCGGTAACAGCATAATCTGCCAGCTTCATTGCCATTCTAGTTGCAATAACAGAGTTGCATCCGTGAGCAATGTTTGCAAAGGGGCCGCCGTGAACGAAGGCGGGAGTGCCCTCAAGTGTTTGCACAAGATTGGGCTTTAGTGCGTCCTTAAGCAGCGCAGTCATTGCGCCGACTGCGTTAAGCTCGCCGGCAGTGACAGGCTTGTCGTCATAGGTGTATGCAACAACGATTCTTGAAAGTCTTTCCTTCAGATCGCTAATAGAGCTTGCAAGGCAGAACACCGCCATAATTTCTGAGGCAACAGTGATGTCAAAACCATCCTCACGGGGAGTTCCGTTTATCCTTCCGCCAAGACCGTCAACGATAAAGCGAAGCTGACGGTCGTTCATATCAACGCACCTTTTCCAGGTTATTTTTTTAACGTCTATTCCAAGGCGGTTACCCTGTTGAATGTGATTGTCAAGCATAGCCGCAAGAAGATTATTCGCTGCGCCGATGGCGTGGAAATCGCCGGTGAAGTGAAGGTTTATGTCCTCCATGGGAACGACCTGAGCATAGCCACCGCCTGCCGCACCTCCCTTAACGCCGAATACCGGGCCGAGGGATGGCTCGCGCAGAGCAACCGCACAGTTTTTTCCTATCTTGGAAAGACCGTCGGCGAGGCCTATTGTAGTGGTGGTCTTACCTTCTCCGGCCGCTGTGGGAGTTATCGCGGTAACCAGAATAAGCTTTCCGTCCTTACGATCGGAATTTTTAAGCAGATTGTAATCTATCTTTGCCTTGTATTTTCCGTACTGCTCAACATAATCGTCACGGATGCCGAGCTTTGCCGCTATATCATTTATGTGCTTCATTTCGCACCGCTGTGCTATTTCAATATCGGATAAATGCGCCATTTTTGATCTCCTTGTTACTTAAAGTATTTAACTGCGGATTCGAATAGCCTCATATCGTACTCTCCGATTACGTTTTTGTAAAGACCGTATCCCTTTCTTTCGCTGTGTCCCATCTTACCGAACACGCGTCCGTCAGGAGAGAGTATTCCCTCAATAGCATGGACAGAGCCGTTGGGATTGAAGCGTATGTCCGAGGTGGGAATGCCGTTGAGATCTACATACTGCGTCATGATCTGACCGTTTTCCTTAAGGGCGGACACCAGCTCCTCACTTGCTATAAATTTACCCTCGCCGTGGGAGATGGGAACGTTGAATACATCGCCGACTTTTACACCCTGAAGCCAAGGGGAGTTTGTGGAGGCAACTCTTACACGAACTATTCTGGACTGATGCCTTGAAATATCGTTGTATGTAAGCGTCGGGCAGGTGGCATCGGTGTCAATGATCCTTCCGTAGGGAACAAGACCAAGCTTGACGAGAGCCTGGAAGCCGTTGCATATACCGCCTATAAGACCGTCGCGACGATCAAGAAGCGCTTCAATCTCCTCTTTTACAGCTTGGTTGCGCATAAAGGCAGTGATGAATTTGCCCGAGCCGTCAGGCTCGTCACCGCCGGAGAAGCCGCCCGGAATGAAAACTATCTGGCTTTCGCGGCATTTTGTCGCAAAGGCTTCAACGCTGCGGGATACATCCTCTGAGTTGAGGTTTTTAACAACAAATATCTCGGCGTCAGCTCCTGCATCGGCAAAGGCCTTCGCTGTGTCATACTCGCAGTTCGTTCCGGGGAAGACGGGAATAAGAACCTTAGGCCGTGCAACCTTTACTGCAGGTACTTTTTTACATCTGCCTTCAAAGGAGAAGGCTTCGTACTGCTTGATGGGCAAGGCGGTGTTGCAGGAATAAACACTCTCAAGCCTTCCCTCCCATATATCGGTCAGCTCATTCAGGCACAGCTTCTCTTCGCCGCGGGAAATTACACCGGAGGCGCTGGTTCTTCCGAGAGTTATTCCGACATCGCTTTCATCGGTAAGCTCAAGGATAAACGAGCCGTAGCTGTATCCAAAGAGATCCGAATTGGAAATATTACCGTCGTATTCAAAGCCAATAGAGTTTCCTACGCACATTTTATAAACAGCCTCGGCAACGCCGCCGTATGTGGGTGTGTATGCGGAAATTGCTTTTCCTTCACGTATAAGCTTTGTTACGATAGAAAAGTTTTTCGTAAGTGATTTGGTGATAGGCAGACCGTCTTTGTCGTACTCGGCCGAGAGAAGGACAACCTTATGTCCCGCAACTTTGAACTCAGGGGATACAACATCCTCGACCTTACCTGTAGTAACGGCGAAGGATACCAGCGTAGGAGGAACGTCTATATTTTCAAAGCTTCCACTCATAGAATCCTTGCCGCCGATTGCCGCGCATTTGAGTTCGGTTTGAGCCTTGTATGCACCGAGAAGAGCAGAGAAGGGCTCGCCCCAACGCTGAGGATCCTTGCCGAGTTTCTTGAAGTATTCCTGGAAGGTAAGATAAATATCCTTGTAATCTGCGCCGCCGGCTATAAGCTTGGATACGCTTTCAACTACGGCTAAATAAGCTCCGTGATATGGGCTTTTTTCTGCGATGTAGGGATTTGCTCCCCAGGACATATAAGAAACGGTATCGGTGTGCGCTTTTTCAACCGAAATGAGATGGACCATTGCTTGAGGAGGAGTCAGCTGATGCTTTCCTCCGAAGGGCATAAGAACCGTTCCGGCTCCTATGGTAGAGTCAAATCTCTCGCCTAGACCGCGTTTTGAGCAAACATTAAGATCTCCTACGAGAGCCTTGTAGCCATCGGTGAAGCTTTCGGGTATTTCTTTTTCAAATTTTTCTAGCTTTGGGGTCTGTATGCTAATATGCTTTTCCGCACCGTTGGAATTAAGAAATTCACGGGAAATGTCAACGATTGCCTTGCCGTTCCAATGCATAACCAGCCTTGCTTCTTCGGTGACGGTGGCAACAACGGTAGCCTCAAGATTTTCCTCGGCTGCAAGCTCGATAAATCTTTCAACATCCTTTTCCTCAACCACTACGGCCATTCTCTCTTGGGATTCGGAAATCGCAAGCTCAGTTCCGTCAAGGCCGTCGTATTTTTTCGGCACCTTGTTAAGATCTATAACAAGACCGTCTGCCAGCTCGCCTATTGCAACGGATACGCCGCCCGCGCCAAAGTCATTACAGCGCTTTATAAGCAGTGTTGCTTCTTTATTTCTGAAAAGCCTTTGCAGCTTTCTTTCCTCGGGAGCGTTGCCCTTCTGAACCTCTGCTCCGCATTCGGTAAGCGATTCAAGGGTGTGGGATTTTGAGGATCCTGTCGCACCGCCGCAACCGTCTCGGCCCGTTCTGCCGCCAATAAGTATTACCTTATCGGTGGGAGCAGGACATTCGCGTCTTACGTTCTCCTCGGGTGCAGCCGCTATAACCGCACCGATCTCAAGGTGCTTTGCAACGTATCCATCGTGATATATTTCGTCAACCTGGCCGGTTGCCAGACCTATCTGATTGCCGTATGATGAGTAGCCGTGAGCTGCGGTCGTTACTATTTTTCTTTGCGGAAGCTTTCCCTTTATAGTTTCTTTTATAGGCTTCAGCGGATCTGCCGCGCCCGTAACTCGCATAGCCGCATACACGTAGCTTCTTCCTGAAAGGGGATCGCGAATAGCACCGCCAATACAGGTTGCCGCGCCGCCAAAGGGCTCTATCTCGGTTGGATGATTGTGAGTTTCGTTTTTGAAGAGAAGAAGCCAGTCCTCTTCCTTTCCGTTAAGCGTCACCTTTATCTTTACTGTGCAGGCGTTGATCTCATCGGATTCGTCAAGCTTATCGAGATATCCTTCCTTTTTCAGAACTTTTGCCGCCAGCGTTCCTATATCCATAAGATTTTGGGGCTTCGTTCTGCCGAGCGATTCTCTCGCCGAAATATAATCCTTGTATGCCGCCTCCAGCAGCTCGTCCTCAAAGCTGACGCTGTCGATCGTGGTGTTGAAGGTAGTGTGTCTGCAATGGTCGGACCAATAGGTATCGATCATCCTGATTTCGGTCATAGTTGGGCATCTGCCCTCGGATTTGAAATACTCACGGCAAAATTCCGCATCGTCAACGTCCATTGCAAGCGAATAATTTTTTACGAATTCTTCGAGTCCCTTGCGGTCAAGCTCGAGGAAGCCGTCAAGAGTTGCTACGTCTTTGGGTACATCGTATTCGGTCTTCAGAGTTTTCAGCTCCTCAAGACCTGCCTCGCGGCTTTCCACGGGATTAATAACAAATTTCTTTATTACCTCAAGCGCTTCATCGCTGATCTCTCCGTATACCGCATAAACTTTCGCTGTGCGCACAAGGGGTCTGTCACACTGAGCAATAAGCTGAATACACTGCGCCGCAGAGTCAGCCCTCTGATCAAATTGACCGGGCAGATATTCAACAGCAAATACCTTTGCGCCGTCAAGACATACGCTCTCATCGGCATTATCCATCTGCGGCTCGGAGAAGACCGTTCCAACTGCGTAGTCAAAGAGATCCTTTTCTATCCCCTCAACGTCGTATCTGTTTATCACACGGATACTCTCAACCGATGAAAGCTCAAGTAATTCGCGAACCTCCTTGGTGAGAGAGACTGCCTCGTGATCAAAGCCTTTTTTCTTTTCTACGTATATTCTGTAAACCATTGCTTACCTTTCTTTATTAAAAGCCAACGCCTTCGCGCCGATATCACGGCGGTAGTACGCATTTTCAAAGTGTATTTTTTCTACGGACAGGTAGGCTTGTCTGATAGCCTCCTCAAGAGTTTTTGCCGTTGCACTTACGCCTAGAACGCGTCCGCCCGAGGTCAGAAGCTTATCATTATCTATAGCAGCTCCGGCCACAAAAACGCTGTCCGATATTTCAGCCGGAATGCTTATCTCGAAGCCCTTGGCGTATTTTTCGGGGTAACCAGCAGAGGCCATAATGACACAACATGCCGCATCCTCGGAAAATTTCACCTCAATTTCGGAGAGTCTTTCCTCCGTGACCGCCTGCATTATAGTCAGCAGATCAGTTTCGAGAAGGGGAAGTACTACCTGGGTTTCGGGATCGCCAAAGCGACAGTTGTATTCGATTACCTTCGGGCCGTTTTCGGTCAGCATAAGACCAAAATAAAGGCAACCCTTGAAGGTTCTTCCCTCGGCCTTCATTGCATTTATTGTGGGAAGAAATATCTTTTCCATGCATATCTTCTTTACATCATCTGTGTAGTATGGGTTAGGAGCAACCGTACCCATTCCTCCGGTGTTAAGACCCTCGTCATTGTCACGTGCTCTTTTGTGATCCATAGATGAAACCATTGGCACGATGCACTTTCCGTCGGTAAAGGCAAGCACCGAGATCTCAGGACCTGTTAGAAACTCCTCTATTACCACACAGTTGCCGCTGTCACCGAAGATCTTGTCGGACATCATGGATTTCACAGCCGCCTCTGCCTCAGCTTTGTCATTCGCTATGATAACACCCTTTCCGAGAGCAAGACCGTCTGCCTTGATTACCGTGGGATAGCTTGCTCCTTCAAGATAAAGAAGAGCCTTATTCATATCACTGAAGGTTTCGTAGGCCGCTGTAGGAATTCCGTACTTTTTCATAAGCTCCTTTGAGAAAGCCTTGCTTCCTTCAATGATTGCCGCAGACTTGTTAGGTCCAAAGCAGGGGATTCCCACAGCCTCAAGTGCATCGACCGCACCGAGAACCAAGGGATCGTCAGGTGCAACTATTGCGTAGTCTATTCTGTTCTGCCTTGAAAAATCTACGATTTTTTCTATTTCCTTTGTTCCGATATTCACGCATATCGCATCGGAAGCAATTCCGCCGTTACCGGGCAGAGCGTAAATAACGTCAACGCTTTTGTTCTTTTTTATCGCTTTAATAATAGCGTGCTCGCGTCCGCCGCCGCCAACAACTAAAATCTTCATCTAAAGCTCCTTATAATTAATGATGGAAGAGTCGCATTCCTGTGAATGACATAACCATACCGTACTTGTTTGCCGCCTCAATAACAAGATCGTCTCGGATAGATCCGCCCGGCTCTGCAATATAGCTTACACCGCTTTTTGCCGCGCGATCAATATTGTCAGGGAAGGGGAAGAAGGCGTCCGAGCCAACTGTAACGCCGGAAATTGTAGCAAGATAGGCGTCCTTTTCCTCGCGGGTGAAGGGCTCGGGTCTTTCGGAGAAGTAGTTCTGCCATACGTCGTCGCCAAGAACCGTGTCCGACTCTCTGTCTGAGAGATAAAGATCAATGATATTGTTTTTATCGGGACGGCTAATTCCGTCTGCAAATTTAAGAGAAAGGACTCTCTCGCTCTGGCGCAGATGCCAAAGATCGGCCTTGTCTCCTGCCAGACGGGTACAATGTATTCTTGACTGCTGACCTGCTCCAACACCGATCGCCTGACCGTCCTTTGCAAAGCAAACCGAGTTAGACTGCGTGTATTTAAGGGTTATCAGCGCGATGATCATATCAATCTTAGCCTCGTCCGGAAGCGCCTTGTTTTCGCTAACAATGTTTGAGAGAAGCTCGCGGTCGATCTTAAAGTTATTCCTGCCTTGCTCAAAGGTGATGCCAAAGACCTGTTTAGTCTCAATTTCTGCGGGAACATAGTCGGGGTCGATCTTCACAATGTTGTATGCGCCGCGTCTTTTGCTCTTGAGCAGCTCGAGAGCCTCAGGAGTGTAGGAGGGAGCAATTACGCCGTCCGAGATCTCACGGCTGATGATTTTTGCCGTGGTAAGATCGCATTCGTCGGAGAGGGCGATCCAATCTCCGAAGGAGGACATTCTGTCAGTGCCTCTTGCTCTTGCGTAAGCGCAGGCAAGAGGAGAATCGTCAAGCCCCTCGATATCATCAACGAAGCAAGCCTTTTTCAGCGCGTCTGAAAGAGGTCTGCCAACAGCAGCCGACGTGGGGGAAACATGCTTGAAGCTTGCCGCTGCAGCCATGCCGACAGCCTCCTTGATCTCCTTGACCAGCTGCCAAGAGTTAAAGGCGTC
>SVTZ01000041.1 GCA_015063525.1 Oscillospiraceae bacterium | reverse complement strand
GAGGCGGTGAGGTCGTTGAACTGACTGCTTAAGGAATCGTATCTTGCCTTGACCTCTGCGTATTCCTCTATTGCGCCGGGATTGTAGCCGCCCAGCGCTCTGAGTCTGTTCTTGCAGGAAACCTGAACCGCCGCAACCTCGTCGCGGTTCTCGGCGGTAACCGCAGGATAGCCAAAGCCTACTGCATCCTCGTAGGTGATCTCGTAATCATCCCAGAGCTGAGAGCCGAGCTTATCCTGCTTTTCGGTAAGGGCGGTAAGTCTGTTTTCGTTTCTGACAAACGCCTCATAGGTAACCTGACGGCTTGCATTCTTCTCCTTAAGTCTTACACGGATGTTATTGATCTCGCGCTCGAACTCGTCGTTGCCGCTTTCGACCTCGACTCGTTTCTGCCTGAGATTTTCTAGTTCTTTTTCAAGTTTACGACATTCTTCAGCATTTTCGGATCTGAGATTATCAATACCGTCACGCTTTGCGTTAAGCTCAGAGATACGGGAGAGCTGTGCCTCCTTTTCGGCATTAAGCTCGGAAATACGTCCATCAAGAGAGGAGATCATCTCTTCCGCGTTACGTATATCGCTCATTCTTTCAGCCGCCTTGATGCCCAGCTCATTTGCATGCTGATTGCACTCGTCCTTCTTCTCATCGAGAACGCCCATTTCAGCGCTTCTTCTGGATCTGAAGTCCTTTAGCGCGGCAATTCTCTCAAGATTAGCCTTAAACTCTGCCTCAAGACCGATAAGCTCCTCGCCCGCCATTGACTGCTGGCTGATAAGACTGTCGTAATCCGCAGAAAGCTTTTCTATAATGTCGTTATTTGCACTGTATTTAGCGTTTGCGTTATCAAGAGAGGCAAACTGCGAGCGCGAGAGTGTCAAAAGAAGCTCCTTTTCCTGCTCTGCGTCCCTGCTCTCTTCGCGGGCCTTTACGATTTTTGCTTCAACAGAAGCTATTTCGCGGCTTAACGAACCAATCTTCTTTTCAATCGCCTCAGCATCACGCTTCAGCTGACTAATTGTGTTAAGTCTTGAAAGAATTCCGCTGTCGCGCTTTGCGCTACCGCCGGTAAATGCGCCGCCCGCATTGATGACCTGACCGTCAAGGGTGACGATCTTCACCTTATAGCGAAGCTGCTTTGCCGCCGCGGCGGCGTTGTCAATATTATCAAATACCACGGTGCGAAGAAGAAGCCACTCGATAATCGAACGGTACTGAGACTCGGATTCAACAAGCCTGTCTGCGCGTCCGACGTAGCCATTCATACCCGCCGAGCGACGTATCTCGTCGGTCTCAGAGGCAGGATTTATCGCGCTTATGGGATAGAAGGTTGCGCGTCCGGCGTTGGCCTTCTTTAGCGCGCCTATAGCTCCCTTCGCGGTGTCCTCGTTGTCAACGACTATATTCTGCAGGCTTGCACCAAGGGCAGTCTCGATAGCAGTAATATATTTTCCATCAATATTAATTAGAGACGAGAGAGGTCCGTGGATCTTACCTACCCCGGACATTCTGCCACCAAGATATTCCTTCATAACGAATTTTACACTCTCGGCGTAGCCTTCAAAATGATCGTTCATTCGCTGAAGCATATCTGCACGCTGAAGCATTCCGTCACGCTGAAGCTTAAGCTCACCAAGCTCCTTATTTGCGCCCTCGCGCATTGAGGAAAGTTCTTCAAGCTCCCCGGCCTTCTCGGCAATTACAGCATCCTTCTCGGCAATCTTGGTTTTAAAGCCGGACGCGGCTCTTTCACAGCGGTCAGCCTCCTCCTTAAGGCCAATAGCCTCAGCCTCGTATTTTGCGATCTCAGCCTTTATGTCGCCTGCTTTGCTAGTGCCGCTTTCAGCCGAGCTTTTAAGCACGTTGATTCTTACGTTAAGGCCGGTAGCATTACCCTCCTCAACGGAAAGCTCGTCAAGCGCCTCCTCAAGCTCCCGTCTTGCTTTGCTTATCTCGGCAATAAGGCTCTGCTCCTCAGCGAGAAGCTCAAGGCGCGCGTCCATAACCGACTGATAGTCCGCCTCGATCTTCGCCTTCTTCTCAAGATAATCGCTCTTATTCTTCTCGATTGTAATTCTGCCCGATTCTATCTCTGCAATTCTTATATGACAATGAGAAATAAGCTCGGCAGAATGGGTGAAGTCCGACTCCGCAACGCGGAGCGCGTTATCGAGCTGATGAAGCTTATCGGTGGTTATGCGTATGCTCTCAAGAAGCTGCTCGGAGACCGCCTTATTGTTCTGCGCCTTCTCGTAGAGATTTTCATTCTGCATCTCAAGATCGACAATAACCTGATCGATAATTTCAAGGTCTCTCTTTGAGAGTCTAAGCTCCTTATCAGCCTCAGCGATATCCTCGCGGATCTTCTTCGTATCAAAAAGCCAGAGAGATACGTCTGCCCTTTTCTTTTCCTCGTAGAGCGCAAGCCCCTTTCTCGCCTTCTCGGCCTCCTTCTCAAGAGGGCCAACGCGTCCCTCAAGCTCAAGAAGAATATCTCTTACACGGTCAAGGTTATCCTGAGTCTGCTTGAGCTTTCTCTCGGACTCCTCTTTTCTGTGGCGATACTTTGAAATGCCTGCCGCCTCCTCGAAGATATTACGTCTCTCGTCGCTCTTTTTTGAGATTATCTCGGCTATTTTACCCTGACCGATGATGGAATATCCCTCGCGGCCGACACCGGTATTCATAAAAAGCTCGTATATATCGCGAAGTCTTCTGGGCTGGCGGTTGATAAGATATTCGCTCTCGCCGGTACGGTAGTAGCGTCTTGTAACAACGACCTCGTCGAACTCGGAGTCAAGACGGTGGTGAGGATCGGAATTGTCGAAGGTAACCGAAACCTCGGCAAAGCCCATAGGACGGCGGTCATCAGTACCGCCAAAAATAACGTCCTCCATCTTCGTTCCGCGTATATTACGGCTGGAAAGCTCGCCGAGAACCCAGCGCATCGCATCGGAAATATTCGATTTTCCGCTTCCGTTAGGTCCTACTATAACGGTTGCTCCTCGTTCGAAGGAAAGCACCGTTCTGTTCGGGAAGGATTTGAAGCCGTGAAGCTCGAGTGATTTTAAGTACATTTGTTTTCTCCATTTTTTATGTCGACCAAAACCTCGAAGGAGGAGATTTTGTCGCTTTCGGTAAAGCGGACCGACTTATATTTTTCGGAAAGCCGCCTTTTATTCCTTTTGCTTTGTCCGACCGCCTTTGAGAGCGAGCCTCGGGCGACGGAAACACTTATATTATCATCTGCGCCGGCATTCACCTGCGCAAGTTTTTTACAAATTTTGTTATAATAGACCTCTCCGATAACAAGCTCGCCGAGAGCCGAATGGTTTGGTCCCGCAAGGTAGGTGTCCTCGTCTGAAAGATTTTCGCTTGCCTGAAGGCCGATGCGTATCACCTCAACACCTGCGTCGATAAACCTCTCAAGCACCGCGGACGATCTCGCAATCGCCTCATCAATGCTAAGGGGCTCATATTCACCGCACCGACAAAGGCAAGCAAGCTCGGTGTCCTTAAATACGACGGTGGGATATATCCTTGCGCCTGATGCTCCCGCGGAAATAATAAATTCCGCAGTATCTATCTCCGACTGGGGGTCTGCTCCGGGCAGGCCGATCATCATCTGACCGACGAGATTGAAGCCGTGATCCACGATCATAAGGCAGCTTTTTTGTTCTGCCTCAAAATTATGCCCTCTTTTCGACTTTTCAAGAACCTTGTCCGAAGTACTTTGAAGTCCGAGCTCAATAGTTTTGACACCGTATTTCCTTAGAATTTCAAGTATCTCGATGTCGATGTAATCCGGTCTTGTGGAGCATCTTAGCGAGCTTACGCGACCTTTTTCGATATATGAATAGCCTATCTCAAGAAGTGAGATCATCAGTTCACGATCAATGCCGGTAAAAGATCCGCCGAAAAAGGCAATCTCAACCTCGGCATCTTCTTCAATAGTCAAAAGTGCTCTATCAATAATACCAATAACGTCATCGGCGCGGAACTCGCCTACGCCGGATATGGTTCTCTGATTACAGAAAACGCATTGATTAGGACATCCGAGATGAGGGATAAAGACAGGAATATTTACGTGCCTCATATCACCACACCGAAAAGCTTCAGGGCCATTTTCGCCGCCTGCGTCTCTGCAAGCTTCTTTGTGCTTCCGCTTCCCCTGCCGACCTCATTATTGTTTATGTATGCCGCAACCGTAAAACGTTTATTGTGCTCCGGGCCTTCCTCAAGAATAACCTTGTATTCAAGCAATGCTGCTCCGTCCTGCTCTGCAAGCTGCTGAAGCTGAGACTTGAAATCCGTCTTCTGCTGGGAGGCAAGGAATATCTCTCCCTCAAAGAGCGAAAGAACAACGAATTTATAAGCATCGCTTTCGTTATCAAGGCAATCAAGATAAACCGCTGCGATCAGTGCCTCAAGAGCATCGGCAAGTATCTTTGGTCTGCTTCTGCATTCGGTGATCTCCTCGCCGTTGCCAAGGTTCACATAGCTGCCAAGATCGATAGACGATGCAATTCTTGCAAGAGTTTTCTCGCAAACCAACTGCTGTCGCATCTTTGTAAGCGCGCCCTCGCGGTAGTTTGAATAGCTTGAATAGAGATGCTCTGAAATTACAAGCTGAAGAACTGCGTCGCCGAGGAACTCAAGCCTCTCGTTTGATACTGCCTTAATTCCCCGCGAGCGCATTTCATTGGTATAGGAGGAATGAGTCAGGGCTGCGTCAAGATATGATACGTCGCTGAATTGGTAGGATATTCTATCCTGAAGCTCAATTACGTCTTTTCCGAGAGCCATTGACCATTTCTCCTTTCTGCCAAGCTTTTTCTTGCTGTTTTTAATCTTCGAAAAGATTTATTGATTTAATATATTCAAGAGAACGAGCAGCGTAGGCCTCGTTTCTCGCCTTTTTGCCACCCTTAATCTTCTTATCAAAGGGGGCGATTATGCCAAAGTTTGCATTCATCGGCTGGAAGGAGGAGGAAACTCCACCCTCGCTGACGTAATGTGCCAGCGCACCGATCTCAGTCTCCCTCGGGAAGATTACCGCATCACGGCCGAGAGCCAACATCGCGGCGTTAATTCCCGCAACGAAGCCCGAGGACGCCGACTCAACGTAGCCCTCGACACCGGTCATCTGTCCGGCGAAGAACAATCTGTCATCTTTCTTAACCGAATATGCGGGAGTCAGAAAGCCGGGAGAATTAAGGTAGGTGTTTCTGTGCATTACACCGTATCTGAAGAACTCGGCGTTCTCAAGTCCGGGTATTAGCCCGAACACACGCTTTTGCTCACCGAAGGTAAGATGAGTCTGGAAGCCGACGATATTGTACATCGTGCCCTCCTTGTTTTCTCTTCTCAGCTGAACGGTAGCAAAGGCATCCTCTCCGGTTTTCGGATCGGTAAGACCTACCGGCTTCATAGGACCGAAGCGAAGAGTATCATAGCCTCTTGATGCCATAACCTCAACGGGCATACAGCCCTCAAAGACCGTAAGATCCTCCTGAAGCTCCTTATCAAAGGCCTTAAGAGGCGCGGCCTTAGCATTTATAAGCTCGTTATAAAAGATGTCATACTGCTCCTTTGTCATCGGGCAGTTCAGGTAATCCTCGGGATTTCCCTTTCCCCATCTTGACGCAAAGAAAGCGACATCTGTGTTTACGGTTGAAAAGTCAACTATAGGTGCCGCGGCATCAAAGAAATGAAGCTCTCCTCCGCCTGTGTATTCGGAGATACTTTTAGCCAGTGACTCGGATGTAAGTGGTCCGCTGGCAATAACTGTAATTCCCTCCTCGGGAATCTCGGTTACCTCACCCTCAATTACAATAATATTGGGGTGATTTTTTATCTTTTCGGTTATATACGAGCTGAAAAGCTCACGGTTTACAGCGAGAGCCGAGCCTGCGGGAACCTCGGTGGCGTAAGCCGCCTCCATAATAAGTGAGCCGAGGGCGAAAAGCTCCGCCTTAAGAAGGCCTACCGCGTTGCTAACGTCGTTTGAACGAAGCGAGTTCGAGCAAACAAGCTCGGCAAAGCCATCCGAGTGATGGGCCGGTGAATACTTATGGGGCTTCATCTCGTAAAGCTCAACCTTCACTCCGAGACGTGCCGCGGCATAAGCGGCCTCACACCCTGCAAGGCCTGCGCCTATAACCTTAATTTTCGCTTCGTTATTCATTATTCGATTACCGTCATTTCCTCGTCGCGCTTATACGTGCAGGACTTTTCCTTGCATATTACGCTCTTACGGCTCTTACGGTAGTAAAGCATAGCTCCGCAGTCGGGGCACTTCTCCGCGAGGGGCATATCCCAGGTAGAGAAATCGCACTCGGGATACTTCTCACAGCTATAGAAGAGCATTCTGCCCTTGCCGTGTCTTGCGAGAACCTTGGAATTACACTTAGGACAAAGAACGCCGGTCTCGGTAACCTTCTGCTTCGTGAAGGTACAGGTGGGATAGTTCTGGCAGGCGTAAAAGCTTCCGTATCTGCCGTTTCTGATTACCATATCACCGCCGCAGGCCTCGCACTTAAAGCCTGCGAGCTGCGCCGTCGTTTCCTGCTCGGCAACCTTTCCGTTCTTGTCGATAGCCTTGGTGCACTTACACTCGGGATAGTTGGGACAAGCAAGGAATTTGCCAAAGCGTCCGTTCTTGTAAATCATTCTTGCACCGCATCTGTCACAGAGAACGTCGCTCTCCTCAGCGGGAATATTGATCTCAACCTTGTTATCATTTTTTGACACATCCTCAAGCTCTGCCTCGAATTTTGTATAGAATTCGGAGATTACGCCGGTAACAGTGTTTTCTCTGTTCTCTATCGAATCCAGCTTATCCTCCATTGAAGCGGTGAACTCGTAGTCAATGATCTCGGGAAAATGCTTACGCATAAAGTTTGTCGTAATCTCACCGAGAGGTGTTGCCACAAGCGACTTGCCGTCGCGCTTAACGTACTCACGGGAGATAATGATAGAAATGATCGGCGCGTAGGTCGAGGGTCTGCCTATACCGTTTTCCTCGAGGAATTTGATAAGAGATGCCTCGGTGTATCTTGCAGGCGGCTCTGTAAAATGCTGCTGCTTTTTAACCAATACGGGAGAGAGTATCTCGTTTGTCTTTATATTGGGAAGACTCGCAAGATTAAGCTCCTCGGTCTCGGGATCCTGGGCATCGTCGCTTACGTAATCGTAGATTGTAAGATACCCCTTGGACTTGATAACGTACCCTCCGGTCTTGAATAGGTAGCCGGAGTTAAATATCTCAACCGAAACCGTGTCAAGGACAGCGGCCGCCATCTGGCTTGCTATAAAGCGCTCCCAGATAAGCTTGTAAAGCCTGTACTGCTCGCCCGAGAGCATTTTTCTTATTGATTTAGGTGTAATGTATACGTTAGAGGGACGGATCGCCTCGTGAGCGTCCTGAGCAGACGCATTACTCTTATAGGAACGCGCGGATACGGGAAGAAATTCCTCGCCGTACTTCTCCTTTATAAACTCCGCGCAGGATTCCTGCGCCACAGTCGATACTCTGATAGAGTCGGTACGCATATAGGTAATAAGACCCTGCACACCGCCGTACTGAGGACCAAGATCAAGACCGTCGTAAAGCTCCTGGGCAACCTTCATTATTCTCTGGGACTGATAGCCGAGCTGCTTTGAAGCCTCCTGCTGAAGCGTGGAAGTAGTAAAGGGAGGCGCGGGCTGCTTATACTTTACGGCATGCTTTACCTCGCTTACCTTAAACTCTCCTGACCTGATGCTTTCCTCGACCTTAAGGGCCGATGCCTCGTCGTTAAGCTTTATCTTTCCCTTCTTATCGCCAAAGAATTTGACGTTCACATTTTCGCCGTCACTGTTGGCAAGGCTTGCTTCAATCGTCCAGTATTCCTGAGGAACGAAGGCGCGGATCTCCTCCTCACGCTCGGTAACTATTCTTGCAGCTACCGATTGAACTCTGCCGCCGGAAAGACCGCTTTTAAGATTTTTCCAAAGCACCTCGGAAAGCTTGAAGCCGACGAGACGGTCGAGAACTCTTCTGGCCTGCTGAGAATTAACAAGATCTTCATTAATTTTTCTGGGATTTTTGATGGCCTCCTTTACGGCGGTCTGGGTGATCTCGTTAAAGGTCACTCTGCAGGCCTTGTCGGAAGGAATTCCGAGCTGATTTGCAATATGCCAAGAGATCGCCTCACCCTCACGGTCAGGGTCGGTTGCAAGATAAATCTTGCTTGCATTCTTCGCCTCTCTTTTCAGCTCCTTGATAACGTCGCCCTTGCCGCGGATATTGATATAATGCGGCTCAAAATTATTTTCCACGTCGATACCAAGTGTGCTCTTGGGCAGATCGCGGATATGTCCCTTGGAGGCTATAACCTTATAGTTGGTACCAAGGTAGCCTTTGATCGTATTCGCTTTAGCGGGAGACTCAACAATTACTAAATTTGCCATTTATGTTAAGGCAGTTTCTAAAACTGCGACCTTTCTTATTTAAATTTTCGAGAAACCATCTCGCCGGGAAGCATAGTGATAAAGCCGTTCATCTCAAGCTTAAGAAGCTGCTTCATAACCATTCTAAGGTCGGTATCCGAATCAACCAAAGATTCAAGACTGCAGGGCTCATCAAGAGGAATTCGCTTATAAACCTTAAGCGCGCCTCTATCAAAGTTTTCGGGCGGAAGAACCGCCACCTTCGGCTCATCAGGGATATTCTCCACCGCTGACGGACTGACCGTCTGCCCTGTGTAAACCTTTGCGCGCGATCTCGGAGGACTGAAGATATCGTCTCCCGGGCATACCGCAGAGACCGAGTAGCCTCGAAGAGCCTCCATCATATCAGCGCCCAGCCTATCCTTAAGCAGGAAGGGATTGATTGACGGATAGCTTCCCGAAAAGTCCTTGATGACGTCCTCGGCAGATGTACACATAGCCGCGCCGTTCTTTAAAAGCAGACTTGTAAGCTCGCTGTTCTTCGAGCCGACGTTTCCGGGCAGAGCGTAAAGCTTACGGCCCTGCTCCTTAGCATACCTTGCGGTTATAAGCGCACCCGATCTCTCAGGGCCCTCAAAAACAATCGTTGCAGCAGAAAGACCGCTTATAATACGGTTTCTCGCCGGGAAGCTAAACTTATTAGGCTTCATTCCCGGAGCATACTCGGTAAGCACACAGCCGCGCTTTACGATCTCCCTTGCAAGACTGAGATGCTGGGGAGGATAGCAAACGTCTATACCGCTTCCGATAACGGCTACGGTAGTACCGCCGGCGGCAAGTGCGCCCGCCATAGATACGCCGTCAATTCCGATTGCCATACCCGAAACCACCACCGCGCCTGCCGTGGCAAGATCAAAAGAGATACGGAATGCGTTCTTCCTTCCGTAATCCGAAAGCGATCGTGTTCCGACGGCGCTTACGAAAAATTTACTGTTGAAATCCGGCAAAATTCCCCTGTAATACAGAAGAACCGGCGGATTATCTATTTCGCGAAGGGCCTTGGGGTACTTCTCGTCACTATAAGTAAGAATTCCTACCTTATGCTTTCTGCAGAAATGCAGTATTTCCTCGGCCTTCTCAAGGCTCTTATTTTCAAGGGCGGCTCTGTCGGAGTTTCTAAAGCCGATAATAGAGGAAACCTTCTTCCCCTCGGCTTCGTAGATCTCCCTTGCTCCGCCGTATTCCTTTATCAGCTTACCGAAGGTAGAACCTGACGGTCGGCAGGCCAAGGATAGCCAGATCCAATATATCATTTCATCCATAAGCCCACCTCCAATAAATTTTAAAGATTGTTCTGCTGCCACATAAATACTGCGGCGGCAACCGATGCGTTAAGCGATTCAGCCTTATTAGAAATCGGTATATAAACGCTTCCGCTGCACACCGAGGAAATCTCCCTCGGTATTCCGTGTCCCTCGTTTCCTATAATAAAGATGTCGCTTGACAAAAGTCCTATTTCCAAAACGCTTCTCGCTCCTTCGCAGAGCTCGGCGGCAAATACGCGTCTGCCGTTTTCTCGTGCGGAACGGATAAATGATGCAAAGTCAGAAACAATGCTGATCTTCACCTTAAACATAGTTCCCATAGCGGCTCTGACCGTCTTGGGATTGTATAGATCGGCCGAATCAGCAGAGAGAATTATATGATCAACGCCGAAGGCAACCGCGCTTCTGATAACCGCGCCAAGGTTGCCGGGATCACGCAAGGAATGGAGCGCAAGCGCTCTTTCACCCTCGCAAATAAAAAACTCTTCCTTATATATTATATCCATATTACGGAAAAAGTCAAGATATTTTATTACGCTAATTATTCCTTGAGGTGCTTTTTCGGTAGAAATTTTATCAAAAGCACTATTCGAAAGGATCATCACCTGGCAATTTTCGTATATTCCTTCGTTATCATACTCCATTACGCGAGGAATGAGATCGTCAATACGATCCTCTCTAATGAAGATATGCGTGACCGGGAGATCGCAGGAGAGCGCCTCGAATGAAAGCTTCTCTCCCTCGGCGATAAAAGCGTTCTCTGCATTTCTTCCCTTTTTATCAGTAAGCGAAGCCGCCCATTTTACCGTCGGGTTGCTTCTGCTCGAAATTATGTCCTTAAAAAACTTCATTTTCAGTTTTTCCTTACTTTATTAAAAAAAGACCCGGTTAACCATACTAAACGGAAAACCGGGTAATTTATATTAGAGAGCAGCCTTAGCCTTCTCGCAAATAGCAGCGAAAGCTTCCTTATCGGAAACTGCGATCTCTGCAAGCATCTTTCTGTTGAGATCGATACCTGCAAGCTTAAGACCGTGCATAAGAGTGGAGTAGTTCATACCGCAAACCTTAGCCTGCGCAGAAATTCTTGCGATCCAAAGAGCACGGAAGTTTCTCTTCTTCTCCTTACGGCCTACGAAAGCCTTGTTACCGGACTTCATTACGGCCTGCTTAGCCATCTTGAAGTGCTTAGACTTAGAGCCCCAGTAACCCTTAGCAGCCTTAAGTATACTATTTCTTCTCTTGCGCGTCATCATAGCGCCCTTAACTCTTGCCATTTTACATTATCCTCCTGATTTTCTCTCGTTGCCTTATTACTTGTTGATAAGGCTTCTGTAAGTAGGTGCAAAGCTCTCGCTAAGAATAGCGCTCTTGCGAAGACCTCTCTTACGCTTTGCGGTCTTGAGACCGAGTTTGTGACGGTGGTTGTTGTGAGACATCTTTACCTTGCCGCCGCCGGTGAGAGAAAATCTCTTGGCAGAAGCCTTATGTGTCTTAATCTTTCCCATTTTATTTCTCCTTTTCTGTCCGGGGATATCCCCATAATTTAAAACTTATTTTTTGTCCTGCTTAACGGGGCTGAGTATGATAGACATAAATCTTCCGTCAAGCACGGGTTTCTTCTCGGCAGCGCCGGCCTCACGGCAGGCCTCCTCGAATTTCATAATGACCTCACGGCCAAGCTCGGTATGAGACATTTCTCTGCCCTTAAAGCGGATAACAGCCTTAACCTTATTGCCCTCTGCAAGGAATTTCTTCGCATGATTGACTCTGGTTTCAAAATCATGCTGCTCAATACGGCAGGAAAGCTGAATTTCCTTAACCTTAACTACAACCTGCTTTTTCTTAGCTTCCTTTTCCCTCTTGTCGCGCTCAAAGCAGAACTTACCGTAGTCGATAGCGCGGCATACGGGCGGATTTGCATTAGCAACGATAAGCACGAGGTCGACGTCGTTATTATACGCGTAGTTACGTGCATCGTCAATCTTCATTATTCCTACCTGCTCGTTGTCCGGTCCGATGACTCTTACTTCGGGAACGTTGATCTCCTCGTTGATAGGCAGATCCTTAGAATTGTTAGGCTTAATAGTTTTGTACCTCCAAGAACAAAAAAATGCATACGGAGAATTTCCGCACGCATACAATACCCCTCTTTGAGGGAAAAAGTATTAACCATACGCACTGTGCGTGGTATGGTGAGAACGGAAATTCTGCTTAATTTTAGAAGTTTCTTTTAACTTCTGTGATATTATACCACCCTTTACCTCATTTGTCAAGTCTTTTTGAATTTTTTTTGCAATTTTTGCATTTTCAACTTTTTTACCAAACTTTTTATGAAAAAATTGTATATTTTGGCATCTTTACAAACCGAAACAAATGGTGTATAATATTAACGCTGCAAAGGCTCGCTGAAGAGACATCAAGCTTATGATGGCACTTACTGACGTGTGGCTTTGGTTATTGGTACATATTGCGGCAAGGAGAACCATCACGTGGGGGCGTGGCGGTTCTTTTATTTTTTTATCCTTTCTATTGACAAAAACACTTTGTTATGATATCATTATGATATCAATAATAAGAAAGGATATTAATAATGAAAGAGAAACTTCTAACTAACAAAAAGCACGGTATGCTTGTACTTCTTCTGACAATTCTTACGTTACTTTGCTCCGTTGCTTTAATTATTTACGGAGCGATCCTTGGAGGCGAAGATGCACCTGCTCCAATATTCTGGATTGGAATGGTAATTTTCCTGCTCTCCTGGATCCCTCTGGCCGGTCTTAAGGTACTTAAGCCTCAGGAGGCTCTCGTGCTTACTCTTTTCGGTAAATACATAGGAACAATAAAGGGAGACGGCTTCTTCTGGGTTAATCCCTTCTCCACTGCATTTAATCCCGCTGCAAAGACCAAGCTTAATCAAAGCGGAGACGTAAGCACTGCCGCTTCGATCTTCTCTGCCGACGGAAACGGCAATTCGGGCAATGTCCATCCCGAAAACGCTAAGATCTCTCTTAAGATAATGACACTCAACAACAGCCGTCAGAAGATAAACGACTGTCTCGGTAATCCTGTTGAGATAGGCATCGCCGTAATTTGGCGAGTGGTTGATACTGCGAAGGCTGTGTTCAACGTTGACAACTACAAGGAATTCCTTTCGCTTCAGTGCGACAGCGCGCTTCGTAATGTCGTCAGAATTTATCCTTATGACGTTGCTCCCGGCGTAGATACCACCGGTGACGGTATTGCGGACGAAGGCAGCCTTCGAGGCTCCAGCGAGGTCGTGGCCGAGAGAATCCGTGACGAGATACAGTCACGCGTAAACGAGGCAGGCATTGAGATTATCGAGGCGAGAATTACATATCTTGCATACGCACCCGAGATCGCGGCGGTAATGCTCCAGCGTCAGCAGGCTTCTGCTATAATCGATGCAAGAAGAATGATTGTTGACGGCGCAGTAGGTATGGTTGAGATGGCTCTTGAGAGACTTTCCGAGAAGGATACCGTTCATCTTGATGAGGAAAGAAAGGCCGCTATGGTCTCAAATCTTCTCGTTGTCCTCTGCGGAAATAAAGATGCTCAGCCCGTTGTAAATTCCGGTTCTCTTTATTAATTATGAAGGAAGCCAACGATAAGTCAAAAAAGCAGATTCCCTTGCGCGTATCTCCGAAGCTTTACGAAGCACTTGCAAAATGGGCAGAGGACGACTTTCGCTCGATCAACGGACAGATAGAATATCTGCTTACCGAATGCGTAAAAAAACGCGGAATCAAGCTAACTTACAAGGACAAAAAATAAAATCCAAAATGCCTGCGCAAACGCGGGC
>SVTZ01000040.1 GCA_015063525.1 Oscillospiraceae bacterium | reverse complement strand
AAATTTAGCCCCAGCACAAGAAACATTAAAAATTCGGCTCAAAATTTCTCAAAAATGCCTTAAAACCCTTATAAAATCTACATTTTTGGCATGTCATCTATTTCGGTCGTTAATCACAGGAAAAACGACAGGTTTCTACCTGTCGTTTTTTAACTAAACCCACCTCTGCGGGTAGGAGAAATCGATTTTATCGATGAAATCCGCCTCGACGGCGGGTGGGTGGATTTGATTTAATATGAAGCCGTAGGCTGAAGATTTCATACGAGCTTGCGAGGATTTCTTCGTGCAACACAGGATTTCATTCAAAAACGCAAGGGCTCAAATCTCTAACACCAAAGCGCGAAAATATCTTTCTTATGCCTTTTGGCAGCGGAACTATTTATTTCAAGCAAAAGTCGTCGGGGAGCTTGCTCGCTTGTCACAAATTACTAAATGCTACTAAATCGAAGGCTGACCGCGAGGTCGGCTTTTTCGTTATTATAGCTTGCTTGGGCCGGATTTTAGATTCAAAATGCTAACCGCCTGAAAGACGCTGATGTTGTCGGTGATTTTGGGTGATTTGCCAAAAAGTAACATATCTCGTAAAAACTAAAGGTAAAAGATGACATAATCCCTTGATTTTGCTATATATTTTGTACAAAAAGATTGCAAAATGATTATGCAAACTGCGGGAAAATATTTTTTTGATTTTTTTGCTTGATTTATATTTTTTAATATGATAAAATTAATAAAACGATAAAATAGCAGGACTTTAGTGAAAGTCACGTAACATCCTACTGAAAAATTCGTCTGTTTACGCCCGAATTTTTCGCGATTTGTGGCATTATTCCCAATCGTCGTGCAAAGCAGGATGACGAAATTTCATTTATTATTTTTGCGGTCGCTATTGGCGACAGAATGGAGATTGTTATGAAAAAAATATTATCATGTTTATTGCTCGTAAGTTGTTTGCTCTCACTGTGTGCCTGCGAATTCACCGTATCTGATATGTTTTCTCCAAATAAGGTCGTTTACGGAGAGAAATATATTCACGAAGATTACACATCCAAACCGGAAAACGAACAAATATATTACATTTTCGAAAAAGACTACTTGATATTTCATTATTATGCCGATGGCAGCGATATTACTCATTATACCATTACTTATAAATATGAGCTGATAGATGAAGAGACGATTGCATATTTCTTTGATTCAATTGAAATACATGATGACGATACCAGGACAGTTAAATCTTACTATCCCTATTCAGAAGGAGTTTTGATAATTTCAAAAAACGTAGTTATGACCTTGAACGGCAAGTTATACGTGAGGCAGTCATATCTTGACGAAGAACTCGAGAATTATGTATAATTGTATTGATCTTTATCTATTCTCTCATATTTGAGAGCAAATTGAAGCGTTTTGCTCTTGGTTTAAATATTTTAATTTGATGCGATTAATTAAAAACGAAAAAGCTGACCGCGAGGTCGGCTTTTTCGTTATTATAGCTTGCTTGGGCCGGATTTTAGATTCAAAATGCTAATCGCCTGAAAGACGCTGATGTTGCTAGTGATTTTGGGTGATTTGCCAAAAAGTAACATTTCTCGCGAAAACCGGAGGTAAAAAATGACATAATCCCTTGATTTTACTATATAGTTTGCACAAAAACGCCTCAAAATGTTTATGCAATCTGTGGAAAAATATTTTTTGCTTTTTTTGCGCTTGATTTATATATTTTATTATGATAAAATTAGTGTGATAAACCGAGTTCTCGGTTAAAGAAAAATAAAAAGGAGAATAAACATGAAACTCAAAATTTTGAGTCTTCTCGTGGCTATGATTGCTGTGATTTGTCTTCTCGCTTCCTGCGTAGATAACAGCGGCACAGGCGGCGGCAACGGCGACGGCACAGGCGGCGGCAACGGCGGCGGCAACGGCGGCGGCAATGGAACCGGTGAGGTTGGTGAGTATTACTGGGGATCCAGTAATATACTTATCGAGCTTTACGAGAATGACAACTCGGGCGAGCTTTCCTCCGGTCTTAAGAGATACTATGCCGGCAAGGACGAGTCTGCTCACGCTGAGATCGATGAGCTCGTTAAAGAAAGAAACGACGCTGCTACGACTGTTACCGGCGTAAAACCCGATTATACCTATAAGAACCAATTTGCTTGGGGCCAGTCCTTCGCTGAGATCCAGGAACTCATCAACTCCGGATCCTCCTCTGCACCTGACGTGTACTGCAACTTTGCATACGACCTTACGTCTCTTGCAATCAGAGGCTACTTTGCTAACCTTTATACAAACACTAATGACGAGTTCGTTAGTTACGGTAAGGGTCAGAACTACTTCACTTTCACTGAAGACGACTACGTTGGTGTCGGCGATACCTACTTCGATTCCGAAGCGGGTCAGGGTTACTTCTACGACTATATGCAGTCGCTTGCATTCGTTAACCCCAACGGTGAATACGATAAGATGTACTGCCTCGCATCCAACTACTGCGTAGACCTTGTTCGTGCATTCCTCGTAGTTCCCGTTAACGTTAAGATGATGAATGACATTGATCTTAAAAATTCCACAGGCGATGAAGACGGTGACGGCGATTTCGACGTCGAGGACTTCTATGAGCTTGTTTGGGACGGCCGCTGGACCTATGACGTTCTTGCGCAGTACTGTAATGCAGTATTCGTTGACAATGGCGACGTTGCGGGCGTTTCGGATATCAATGATACCCTCGGCGCTGCATTCGGCAGACAGTCCGGTCTTACCTCTGCAGGTTTCCTTTACACCTCTTCCGCAAAGATCATTAACAGGGTTGAGGAAAACGGAAAGCATACCTACGCTTATCCTGCCACCAATACCGATCTCGTTAACCTCGGTCTCGCTCTTGAAAACCTCTTCTCCCCTGAGAAGAGCATTTATGGTGCTTCGGGCATTACTTCCGTAACAAAGTCGGATATTTCCAATGCAGGCCTTAATGTTGGCAGCACTGATAATGTTGGTGAGCTTGTAGGTATCCGTCAGCAGTTTGCAAACAACAAGATGCTCTTCGGCGGTATCATCGCAGTTGGTTCTCTTGAGGAGCAGGTATATCAGGATATGAGCGATAAGAGCCTTGGCTTCGGTATCGTTCCCGTTCCTGTATATAAGTCGGGTGACGAGTATCTTACTCTCGTACATAACCTTGCTCGTATAATAGCTATCGGCCGTAACACCACCGAGTTCGAGCAGTGCACCGCATTCCTTGATTATCAGTCTACTCATTCCAAGGATATTCTTGATGCTTACTATACTCAGGAGCTTGTAGCAAGAACCTCCGGCGGTCTCGCAGGTAACCAGAACAAGAGAATGCTTACCTACATCAGAAACCACGTTCGTGATTGCTTCGATAAGACCTACGAGGACGTTATTTCCAGCTACCTTGAGGGTAATGGCGATAAGGAGGCTATGAACAACAGATGGCACGTTCTTCTTCAGTCCAACAAGTTCATTTACTCCGGACTTGGCGTTGATTATTCAGCACTTCGCGTAGAGAAGAATGCATATCTCGTGGGAGATGATAATCGTAACATAAAGGGTATTCTTGATACCTGGTATGAGCTTTCCCGCAAAACTAAATAAAACCGCACGAGACCGTCGCTAAACGGCGAGCTTCGTGAAAAAGAAAGAGAGACGTCCTATGGCGTCTCTCTTTTTTCTGTAAACAAATGTTTGCGAACAATTGTTTACATTGCGTTAAAATGCTTCTCTGCACTCGCTTAGTTTGGTTCGAGAGCTGATACACGTGTAGCGTGCGCGGGCGCGCGCACGTGTTCTTATATATGGTAGAGAAGCATTGCCTTTTTTCATTAAAGGGCCAAAAAAGTGAGTGGCTTCCCCAAGGACGAATCTTAATAGCGATTCTTAAATATCTTGAAAAAGTCTTGATATTCCCCACTTTTTGTCATTTGCAAAGTAAATAATAGTTTACAAAAGTGCGCACATTGCTAATTTATCTGCGGATGAAATTGGTCCATATTTTTCTTTCCTGCTCGGGCAGTCCTACGGACTCTTTGCCAAGAGAGATGCTTTTAATGAGAAATGCTGCGTTTTTACCGAGGCTTCGCATACACTGCATACCTTCGTCGTCAAGACGGGCATCCTCCGCGCTTCCGCCGTGAACTTGGTTCCAGTAGTTGCTTGAGACGACCGGCATTCCGGAAATGGTGAAATATTTGTTCAGTACGTCGAAGGCCGCGGTGCAGCCTCCGCGTCTTGCGCATACGACCGATGCACCGATCTTGCATCTTTTGTCAAATCTCGCGCTGTAAAACAGTCTGTCAAGGAAAGATATAAGAGAACCCGAGGGCGAGGCGTAGTGTACAGGAGAGCCTACTATAAGCCCGTCCGCTTCTTCGAATTTTTTTGCGACCTCGTTCACCTCGTCGTTAAATACGCATTTGCCGAGCTTTGAGCAGGCGTAGCAGGCTGCGCATCCGCGCATGGGCAGATGGCCGACCTGGATCATCTCGCTTTCCACTCCCTCTTCTTTGAGCGCTTTTGCAATCTCGCTCAGCGCGGCGTAGGTAGTCCCATTCTTGTGCGGACTTCCGTTTATAAGCAGAACCTTCATACCGTAACTCCTTTTTCGTTTGCTTTGATTATTTTACGCCATAATCGCCCGAGTGACACTCCGCGTGCTTCGTCTATGCTTGGTTGTTGTGTTGGCGTACGAATATTATACCACATTTTTTTTGCAATTTCAACAGAGGTGCGTGAGAGAAAAAATACGAAAAAAGGATAAAATCGTACAAAATGAACAAAATTTACAAAAAATTAATAAAATTATTTCGCACCCCCTTGAAAAAAATAATAACGTGTGATATAATAATGTCGTCAATAATATATATACGCGCATAATTTCATCTTAAAAGAAGGAGGAAGAACGGATGTCAAATAAATTTTTCAGTCTTCTTTATCCTTCCGAGGAATCTCTTGCTTATCACGGTGAGAGAGCAAATCTTCCTGATATTTCCGATGACGTTTGCTACGAGCTTGGTCTTGAAGAAATATTCGAGCTTAAAAATTGCTCGCTTTCCGATCTTTTTACATCCGATCCTGCGGTTATTAAGTACCGTCAGGAAACGATTGCCGATATGACGGCGATCCCGGAGATCGCCGAGACTCTGGCAAAAATTCATCCCATACTCGATGATATAAACGAGCTTCGTCGCCTTGATACCGAGCGTAATTCCTCCGGCGACTCCTATCTTTACAGCATTACCGAGATCGAGCTTTACGTATCCTGTATCGACACACTCAGGGAGGGGCTTTGTGACGTCAGGGACAGGATAAAGAGCAGAGCATTCTCGTCTCTTGCCGACTTTGCGGCAGAGCTTTGGGAGTCGGATTACTACAAAGAGCTTAACCAAAGGCTCGAGGCGCTTGCCTCCCGCGTTAGAGAGGTAAGAAGCGTTACGGTTGGCGTTAATCTTGACAGAGAGCTTAGGCCGGTTTCCGCAGGAGTTATTTCGATAAACTCCGAGCAATTCAAATCGGGGAAAATGCTCGACAAGATCCTTCGTCTTTCCTTTAAAAACGACGCATTTACGTGTATCGCCGAGCTTTCTCCTCTTGGGAAAGGGCAGAGCGAGAACAGGCAGGAGGCGCTTATCGGTGCCTTCAATTCGGCCATTGATGACGTGTTCAGATCCTCAGTAAAGGGCTGGAGAGGTATAGTCGGTGAGTACGTTATCGACAACACCGATTTTCTTCTTAAGCTTCTGCCGGAGATCGAGTTTGTCACAAAATCCGCCGAGCTGATAATGAAGCTTTCGGAGCATCAGGGATGCGCCGTCTGCTATCCCGTCCTTGCAGGCGTGAAGGAAAAGGCCTTCTCTGCCAAGGGACTTTACAATCCCCGTGTGGCTCTTGCCATTGACGAGGAGATAGTAACCAATGATTTTGAGTTTGACGATAATGCGGGAATATACGTTCTCACGGGACCTAACCGCGGCGGGAAATCGGTAATAACCGTGGCCGTGGGCGCGGCTCAGGCGCTTTGCCAGCTCGGACTTCCTGTCCCCGCGGAGCAGGCGCGCATATCTCCCGTCGACGCAATATTTACTCACTTCCCCGAGGGCGCTGACGACACCATCGACAAGGGCCGTCTCGGTGAGGAGTGCGCAAGACTTAAGGAGATCTTTGACGGAGTAACCTCCGACAGTATGATCCTCTTGGACGAATCGCTTTCGTCCACCGGCGCCTTTGAGGCGTCATACATCGCCTCCGAGATGCTCTCGGCACTGGCGGTAATGAGATGCAGAGGAATCTTCTCAACTCACCTGCACGAGCTTGCTGCGGGCGTGCCCGAGATAAACGCAAGATCCGAGTCGCTCGGCGGCGTACGCATTGATACGCTGGTGGCAGGCATCGAGGAAGGACGCAGATCCTTCAAAATTCACAGAGCAAAGCCCGACGGCAGATCCTACGCAAGAGACATTGCCGAAAAATACGGTCTGTCCTTTGACACTCTGATGGAGAGGGCGGGCGGAAAGGCGGCTGTGACGAAATGAGCGTAGTAATCGGAATTGATATCGGCGGAAGCAGCACCAAGATCGTAGGATTTTTGGCTAAAGGAAAGGAATGGGAGCTTATAGAGCCTCAGATAGTAAAGGCTAATGATCCCGTTACCGCAACCTACGGTGCTTTCGGTAAGTTTACCGACGAAAACAATCTGGCAATATCTGATATTTCCAAGGTCATGATGACAGGCGTGGGCGCTTCCCACGTTAAAAACAGCCTTTACGGACTTAAATGTCAACGCGTTTCCGAGTTTGACAGCATCGGCCGCGGCGGAATATACCTTTCCGGTATGTCTGAGGCGTTGGTGGTAAGTATGGGCACGGGCACCGCAATGGTACACGCAAGGTCGGACGGAACGATGAAATATCTCGGAGGTACGGGAGTCGGCGGCGGTACGCTGATCGGACTTTCGAAGCTGCTTCTGAATGCGGAATCAATAAACCATATTGAAAAGTTATCCGAGTCGGGCAGCCTTGATAACATAGACCTTCGTATAAAGGATATGACGGCCTCCAATACCTTAAATCAGCTTGAGGCCGATCTGACAGCTGCCAATTTCGGCAAGCTTTCTGATATCGCAAGCAAGGACGACATCGCCCTAGGAATTATGAATCTGGTCTTTGAGACGGTGGGTATGGTCTCCATATTCGCAGCACGATCGGTGGGAGCAAGGGATATAATTCTTACCGGCAACGTCACAAGACTTTCACATTGCAAGCGTAAATTTGATGAATTCAACAACCTCGAGGTGGGACGAGGGCTTAACTTTGTTATCCCCGAGCGAGCAAGATTTGCCACGGCCATCGGCGCGGCAATTATCGGAATGCGGTGGGGTGATAAATGAATATAATGCGCTTTGTTGTTCCTAAAAGCCTCGTTGAATACGTAACCGTGGACAACACGATACGTCAGGCTTTTGAGAAGATGCGCTTCCACAGATACGTTGCCATTCCCGTTATAGACGGAGACGGTAAATACGTGGGAACGCTTCGTAACGATGATATTTTCGAATATTTTCTTGAAAACGGCAGCTTCGATACCCGCAGCGCCGAGAGAGAACGGGTAAGTGAGATAGTTGACAGAAGCTATTCTCTGCCCGTGTATCACGACGCCTCGATGGATGAGCTTATCGAGAAGGTAAAGGAGCATAACTTCGTTCCCGTAGTGGACGATAGAGGATGCTTTGTCGGAATAATATTACGAAGAGATATTTTAAATTTTTTATTTAAGCATTACAATAAAAACGAGAAAAGGGGGGTAATTGATGGCGGATAAGGAAAACGGTATGCCTATACAGGATCCCGAAAATCAAGAAAATAAAACAGAGGACTTGTACCCCACTACCGGTAGCGAAGACTCTTATACTGAAGGCGGACTCACCGAGGACGTGAGCGCTTCCGCCGAAGAAGTCGCCGAGATTGAAGAAGCTCCCGCCGAGGATGATGAAAGCGCGGAGACCATCGGTGAGGGCGTTGAAGAATATTACGCTGATGAAGCAGATATTGAAAGTGCGGAGACCATCGGTGAAGGCGTTGAAGAATATTACGCCGATGAACCGGAGATCGAAAGCACGGAGCCTGCGGAGACTTTCGAGGTGGTTGAAGAAGCGACCGAAGAGATTTTTGAGCCTGTTGCAGACGAGTCCGGTGATGCTGTTGAAAGCACCGTAGGTGAGGTCGATAACGAAGCCGCGGATGTGCCTGACGAAGATTCGGATAATGGCGAGGCTTCGGACGATGGAAGATTTGAGCTCGGCGTAGACGAGAACGGTAACGTTTATCTTAAGAAGCCTGCCGGACAGGAAGGCGCAGGATCGGATCGCAATGGTTATGGCGGCTTAGGCGAAGGCGAGTTTGAATTTTCGGAAGATCCGGTAGATCCTGATGATCTCGTAATACACGACGAGGTCGTTGATGAGATCAAGGCCGAGGGTGAAAGGCTAGACGGCTCCAAGCTTGGAGTAAAGGCATACATAAAGCATAGTAATGAAGCTATCAAGAGCTTCGAAACGGCTCTCAGGACTGCGCAGCGCGCACTTGAGGTCAACCGCGATGACAAAGAAGCACCGGCAATCCTCGCCGGACTTATCAAGATAAGCGGTAAGATACTTGAGATTAAGTGTAACAACTTAGAAAGTATCGTAAGAGTTAAAGCGCACGCGTATATAAAAGAGTTGCGCACATCTCTCCATCTCGAAATAGACAGATATAACGAATTGGTTATCACCTACGCGTCTATAACAGGCGAGCAGCTGACAAGGCTTTCCACCTTCCTTCCGGAGAGCATTGCATCAGGTAAATCGTTGGCGGTTGTTCCGGTGCTTTCTTATAATGAAAGCTACGTACAGGTTTATCCCGACGAAGAAATGTCTCGCGAGGAGGAGGCGACAACCACTGTCATCACTCCCGTTATAAACGCAGACGGTCTGATAGGTGACTGTGAGCCGCCGAAGTCAAAGCTCGGATGCTCCTTCTACGGCAGACGCGTCAGGAGGGCAAGCAAGACCCTTGGCAAGGAATGTACCCGCATAAACAAACAGATCGCAGAGACCAAGGCTCTTCGCAGAAGATGCGAAACCGAGCTTGCCAACCTCGAGAAGAGAACTTCTCTCGCACAGCGCGCCGGTAATGAATACAAGAATAAGGTTCTTGAAATTCGCATTAAATACGGAAAGCAGCTTTCCGGCATCAATACGGTAAAGGCTGCAAGCGCCTTTGCAAGGACCCGCGTACGCCTGATGGTCGGCAGGGTTACCGTTGAGAGAGAAAAGCTCGTAATTGCTTACGAATATCTTCGGAATGTTTACCGTGTCGGCCGTTATTCTCAGAGAAAGGCTGCCGAGAAGTTCTTTGCCAACGCGGTATCGTCATATAACAATTGCGCCGAGCTTTGCAGCAAGGCGACGGGAACGGTATTCGATAAGCTTCCCGATTCCATTATAGAGCAGGCCTGCAGGGGCGGCGAGATAGTATTCCCCGTCGTTGCTTACAGACGCCAGCTTGTTGAGACAGTAGGAAATGAATCCAGACTTATCGGTATGGCTCTTCGCGATGACCTCGTTCCCAACGAGCAGGGCTACGCCGAGAATTCCGGCAAGGTTCTTGAGAAGCGCGGAAGCGTAAGAAATACCTCCTGTCTATCCGAGGAGTCGGCGATGTCCGACAGAGCCTCCGCTATTGCAAGCGTTATGCTTGATTCTCTTAAGGAGTCGGCTGACCTGGTTATCACCGCCGACGAATACGAGCAGTTCGAGATCAAGAGCAAGAGAGCTATCAAGTATTTTAAGAGAGCGCTTCGCAGTACCGAGAGGGCGATGGCAAAGGCATTCGATGAGAACGGTGTTATCACCGCGCTGATCGAGAATCTCAGAGTTATCGCAAACCTAATCGAGGTAATGCGTATCAACGTAGCCGTTGCGGGCAGACTGAATCGCTCGGATCTGGCGAAAAGCTACGGCAGAGAGCTGTATAAGAAGATCGATCTTTACAATGGAAGAGCGATTGACTACACCTCGATAGTGGGCGAGCAGTTCTCCCGTATTAGCCTTGCAACCTCTCAGGAGCTTGTGAACTCTGCGGGAAAGCTTAAGATACCCGTAATTACATATAAGGACAACTACATAGAGGTATTCCCTAAGGATCCGCTTCAGGATTCTATCTATGAGAAGCCCAGGCTGTGGCGCGCAGGAGTGTATACACCCCTCCTGATGCAGCATTACAGACTGACGGAAAACCGCGCGGTAGAGACCACGGTCATCAATTCTCCCTTCGTATTCGACGTTATGACCGACGATATGCCTGCGGTCTCCTGGTGGCATCCTATAGGCTTCTGGGAGCATCTGTTCATCTGGACTCAGCCCATCGTTGCGTGGTGGAACAGAGTCTGCACCAACATTGAGATTTGGTTCGTCGACGAATCGCTTTTGTTCTCGAAGAGTGGTCTTAAGGGCAGACAGAACAGAAATGACAAAAAGAAGAGCAGATATGATCGTAAGCTCAAGCGTATTAACGACGAGCATAACGCTAAGATCCTCGAGCTTGAGACCGTCGTTCACGAAAGCGACCGACAGGGCGAGGATTATCAGAAGAAGCTCTACAAGATCAACGCTAAATTCAGCCGTAAGGTTTATAACCTTAAGGTAAGGTTTATGAAGGATTGCCCCGGACGCAACGAAGCAAGACTTCTGCTTGAGCGCCTCGTTCTCGAAAGAGAGAGACTTTCCGGTATCAATCAGGTGCTTATTAAGTACCGCAATTACGGCAGAATTACATTTACTCGCAACATTCTCAATAAATATAAGAAAAGATTTGTTAAAGCCATTACCGCACATAACGCAACCGCAAGGAAGCTTTCCGAGATGGTAGGCGTTAAATTCTCCGAGGTTTCTACCTCTGTTGCCGATGAGATAATCAGATACGGCAACAGGATCAAGTTCCCTGAGATAGTATGCTGCAGGGAAGTGATCGAGACGGTTGACGGTAAGGCTAGAACGGTCGGTGACAGATGGCACGGATACGGACTCTACACCGGAACTTCCGGATCTGCGGCGGCAAACGGCAACGCTCCTATCATGTCAGTTGGAGCGATGGGTTACGCTACCGATATGGGCGTTCCCTTCCTGAAGGCTGACTTTGACGGAATGACTATGCTTGGTTTGACGCCCGGAGGAGTACCGCTTATCGGCTTTAATCCCACCGGCGAGACCTCCATTCCCTTCACCGGAACTCCCATGATGCTCTCAGGAGCTGACACCTCGGTTGTGCTTGATGCGGGAATGTACGGACAGGATTCTCTGATACTCGGCGCAGCTGATGTGACCGATCCTTATTCGGGCATCAATCAGAGAGGCGTAGACCCAAGATACACCGATGATCTCGAGGAGGACGCAAAGGATATCCACTCGGGCCGTACGGTTGAAACGCCGCTTGACCTTGAGGCAAAAATGATCGAGGAAAGATTCCGTAGAGCTCTCAGAGCAAGGAGCATGACTTCGATTGACAACGTTGCAAACTGGTGGAAGCTGGTTGGCAGCGAGATAAACGTAAGGATAATGAGATGGCTGACACTCAGACCTCAGGGCTTCCTTCGCGTGCTTCTGCCTCCCAAAGATAAGTTCGTCGAGACCGTCAACACAAGGGTTACGGCAAAGGATGCCGAGCTTCTGAAGCGAATTGCAAGAATCGGCGGAATCATAGAAATTGAGTGCAAGAGATTCTACTCTGCGGTCAAGACCGGAGTTAGACGCTCCCAGAGAGTCTGGAGCAGTTGGCTTCACGACGATATCGAGCGCTATAACGACATTGTCAAGGAATATAACCGCGGCAAGGAGCGTCATATGCATCTCGAGCAGCTGTCGCTTAATATCCCCGATACGATCAGACACAGAAAAGAGGACAGACCTCCCGTACCTCCCGTGCTCAGTCTTCGTAACAGAGTCAAGGTCAAGGAGGATAGTACTCCGGTTTCTACTAATGAGATCTACGACAAGCTCTACCGATATGCAAGGGGCGGTGCACTTAAGTACAGAGGCTTCTTCGGCAGACTTTGGGCTAAGCTCGTAACCGTTCCGATCCTCGACTTCAAGTATAAGCACGGACGCGAGGGTGCAGTCCTTTCCTCCGTATCTAAGATTATGAAGAAGAGGGCCAAGAGAACCTACTTCAGACGTCAGGAAAACGAAAACAGACACTACTACATCCGATACGAGAAGTCGCGTTCAATGAGACGCTACAACAAGCGTACTCTTAACGCCATTGGCGTTGCAAACGACCCGATCAAATATCAGAACAAGGCGCATAAGGCACTTCGCCAATATCTTGCAAGGAACTTCCGAATTGATTACAATATGCGAATCCGTCAGCTCATTTACAGAGCCCTTAAGATAGACCATGTAGTTTACCTGACGGTTGCGGCGGCCTTTGCAATAGTGATCGCGATTGCGGCTCTGTTCTTCGCGAGCAGCCCCGCGCTTCAAACTTTGACGTTTATCGGAATTGTGTGGGCAGCGCTGCCGATAGTGCTTCTTTTGTTAAGAATTGTTTACGATATTGTGATGTTTATAGCAAGTTGTCTGCTTCTCATCACCCGAAACATTTGGCTGATTAAGCACGGTGCAAGAGACGTTGAGCGCCATCGCTACGGCGCAATTCTCGACTGCTTCGTAACAGAGCAGTACGGATTGCTTCTGGCGTGCGAGACGCTTCGCCGCAAGCCCAAATCTACCTCGGCGAGAAAGAACCTTGTTGCAACCGTAAACGATTATAACAAGCGCGCAGAGGTATATTCTGAGATGCTTAGGGTTCCGATCAACACGATCGAGATAACCTCTCTCATCGATAAGCTTGTAGGCGATCAGGTGAGTCACTTGACGGAAATTCAGAACTTCGTATACGTAAGAGAGCTGGTTGAGCGAGTTGACCGCCACGAAAGAGGTAAGTCTCTTAAGGAAAGAGAGCTTGGAAATCTTGTTGAGGAGATCAACCAGATAATCAACAGTATCAATCTTGCGGGTTCTGATAACACCATAGCGGTAGACTACCTGCAGTCTGCAATGCAGAGGCTGATAAGCTTTGTACAGACCGATATCAAGCCAACTCAGAACGAGAGATTTGAGCTGAAGCGTGACCTGATCCAGGGTATATTCCAGTTCGATATTGGCGCCGAAAAGAAGGAGATCTTCGCAAGAGACGTTATAAAGGTCGTGGATCAGATCGGCGGTAAGGATAGCCGCAAAATTATAAGCGTTCTGGCCGAAGATGATATGATCATCTAGGAAATATGGTAAAGAGCGTAATAAACAGTTTGATTAATAAATTAAATAAAATTTAAATTTGAAGGGGGCAAAAGCCCCCGGAAGGAGAATTACAATGAGTAAAATTCAGCAGACCAGAGTAGAACTTCTTGTTGAAAGCATTGCTGTGGAGAAGCAGATCCTTGTCGAGCTCTGCGACGACCTTGCAGCTTGCCGTGACAGCGGTGACAAGAAGGGTGCAAAGCAGGCAAAGAAAGACCTCGAGGCACAGGTTAAGAGGTACAACCAGCTTGTAGACGATTACAACAAGGCTTCCGGCGACAAGGCACTCGGTGTGTCCTACGATCTTCCCGAGGAGATCATGGCAGGCAGCAACAACTACGGCATAGCTACCGTTGGTGCTCCCGTACAGTCTAACGTAAGCGCTTACAATGCAAACATCAGCGTTCTTGATCAGGATGAGCTCAAGAAGTATCTCGCAAAGAGCGATAAGGCTCTTAACAACGTTAAGACCAGACTTGAAGCTACAGCTAAGCAGAAGGAAGAGACCGCA
>SVTZ01000039.1 GCA_015063525.1 Oscillospiraceae bacterium | reverse complement strand
CTTTGTCTCCGAGCCGACCTCCTCGTTATCAAATACCGCAAGGACCGAAACCGCCTTATCGTTCTCAGGGGCATCGAGAAAGGCTCTAAGAGAGGAATAAACGCAGCCTAGGTCGTCGATGCGTGGAGCGAGTATGATCTCATCGTTAATACCGACGATTTTGCCCTGCTCGGCATTATAAAGAAACAGGTCGTGTGAGATAATATCCTCAGGCTTTACTCCGGCCTGCTCGGCAACGGCCTGCAATAAAGCCCCCTTGGCATCCGAAGTACCAATAAGAGGAAGGAGATCAACAGCGGGATTAAACTTATAACCGTCGTTTACCGATCTGTTAAGGTGAATGGCAATGCTTGGTATGGTAAGCGCGGCCTTTTCTATATTTACGAGAACGGTCTTTACACCGCCGTCGGCTTTAACAACCGCACGGCCCGCGACCGAGAGAGGTCGGTCAAGCCAGCTATAGTGTATCATTCCGCCGTATCTCTCGGTGGCAAGACGGGTGTAGCTTGCGCCGGAAAGCTCGTCCTTTACTTTAAAGCAAGGAGAGTCGGAGTGGGAAGCGCAAATCATAAAGCCCTCACCTTTGCCTTTAAAGGCAATAATCGACGAGCCACCGCGAATAACGAAATGCTTACCGCCGTCGGAAAAGCTCTCGGGAGAGCCTTCACACACCTCGGTAAAGCCCTCCTTGGTCAACGCGGCCTTAACTGCCTCCACAGTATGATATGCCGTAGGAGAGGCGTTAATAAATTCTATAAGCTCATTTACGTATGACATAAACTTACCTCGCAATCGAATAATAAATATATTTTACTACTTTTTGTAAAAAAAGTCAACTTCCTGCTTGAAAAATATTAAGCTTTGTTGTAAAATAATAATATATCTTTTAAAAAGGAGCAGATATGTTAGATTTTTGTGATTTTCCTTCTTCTGAAAAGGCTCTAAGGTTTTTCGAAGAATTTTCTAAAATCCCCCGCGGCTCAGGAAATACCAAGGCTATCGCGGATTATCTCGTAAGCTTTGCAAATACGCGCGGACTTGAGGTTATACGCGACGAAAGCGATAACGTTATAATCAGAAAGCCGGCAACGGCAGGCTACGAAAACCGCCCCGGAGTAATATTCCAGGGACACACCGATATCGTTGCGCTGAAGACTCCCGACTGCCCCATCGATATGGCAAAGGAGGGGCTCGAGCTTTACCGCGACGGAGACTTTCTTCGCGCAAGAGGTACTACGCTCGGCGCAGACGACGGCGTGGCTATGGCCTATGCCCTCGCAGTGCTTGATTCCTCCGATCTTGAGCATCCCGAGTTTGAGGCTGTGTTTACCTCTGACGAGGAAATCGGTCTTTTAGGCGCAACGGCTCTTGATGCAAGTGCTTTGCGCGGCAGAATGCTTATTAACATTGACTCCGACGAGGAGGGCATCTTTACCGCAGGCTGTGCAGGCGGCGCGAGAGTGGATATCTCTCTTCCGATTAAAGGAAAGACTCATATTGGACAGATCTACACTCTGACGATCGGCGGTCTGCTCGGCGGACACAGCGGTATTGAAATCGACAAAAACCGCGCAAACTCCATAAAAGTTGCGGCAGAAATTCTCTCAAAACTTGAAGGCGTGAAGCTCGGCAAGGTTACGGCAGGCAGCGCGGATAACGCCATTCCCTCCGATGCTATAGTCAAATTCACCTCGGCGTCCTCTATTTTTGAGATCAGTGCGGCGATAAATGACGTAAAGGAAGCTCTTCCCGAGGGCGAAGGCGATGCTAAATTCAATATTGATATGCATATTTCCTCGGCTAAGCTGATGGATAAAGAGCAAAGCGCAAATATCATCTCGCTTATCAAGGAGATGCCAAACGGCGTTACGAGAATGAGCGAGGATATCGAGGGACTTGTTGAAACATCGCTGAATATGGGTATAATAAAGCTTGACGATAAGTCGGCTGAGATTACGATTTCGGTAAGAAGCGCTAAGGGAGAGGAAAAAGCAAAAATACTCGCAAAGATCAATGAAATCGCCTGCTCTCACGGCGCATCGGTTTCGGTACGCGGTGAGTACCCTGCCTGGGAATACCGCAAGGAGTCTCATCTGCGCGACGTTATGTGCAGAGTTTACCGCGATATGTACGCCAAGGATGCAAAGGTCGTTACCATTCACGCGGGACTTGAATGCGGAATCTTCTCCGACAAGATGGAGGGGCTTGACTGCGTTTCCATCGGTCCTGACAACCGCGATATTCACACCCCGGACGAGCGACTTTCGCTCTCATCCTTCGATCGCGTTTACGGATATCTTATAAACGTACTTAAAAATCTTTAATACAGCGAGGAAAATGAAAAATGAACAAGACAAGACTAAGAAAATATGCAAACCTGATCGCACGCTGCGGCGTTAACGTACAGAAGGGTCAGGAGGTTGTTATCAATGCGGGACTCGACCAGCCCGAGTTTGTTAAAATGGTAGTTGAGGAGTGCTATAAGGCAGGAGCAAAGGAAGTAAGCGTTGATTGGTCCTATCAGCCTCTCACAAAGACCCACGTAAGATACTGCTCCGACAAGGTGCTTGCTACCGTTGAAAAATGGCAGATTGAAAAGCTTGAGCACAGAGCCGAAATTCTTCCCTGTATGATCCACCTTATCAGCGACGATCCCGACGGTCTCGCAGGCATCAATCAGAAGAAAATGGCAAAATCTATGGCTGCAAGGTCTAAGATAATCAAGCCCATAAGAACCAAAATGGAGAACAAGTATCAGTGGTGCATCGCGGCAGTTCCCGGTAAAGCGTGGGCTAAGAAGGTCTTCCCCGGAGAGAGAGCAAGCGTTGCTATGGAGAAACTCTGGGAGGCTATTCTTTCCACCTCTCGTGTTAACGATGATCCCATCGAGGCATGGCGTCAGCATAACGAAAATCTTGCGGCAAAGTGCGAATATATGAACTCGCTCGGCATTAAGGAGCTGAAATATAAGGCAGCTAACGGCACCGATTTCAGAGTCGGACTTCTTCCAAACGCTATCTTCATGGCAGGCGGTGAGGAGACTCTCGGCAGAGGAGTATATTATAACCCCAACATTCCTTCCGAGGAGCTTTTCACATCTCCGAGAAAGGGTGATGCTGACGGTATCGTCTATTCCTCACGCCCTCTTTCCTACGGCGGCGAGCTTATTGACGAGTTCTGGGTAAAATTTGAAGGCGGAAAAGCTGTCGAGGTCGGCGCAAAGAAGAACGAATCTCTCCTTCGCGAGATGATCGGAATGGATGAGGGTGCGGCATATCTTGGCGAGGTTGCTCTCGTTCCCTACTCCTCTCCCATAAGAGAGTCGGGACTGCTCTTCTACAATACTCTCTTCGACGAGAATGCGGCCTGCCACCTTGCTCTTGGCAGGGGCTTTACCAACGTTATAAAGGGTTATGAGAATTACACCGAGGCCGAGCTTCACGAAATGGGTATCAACGATTCCTTTATGCACGAGGACTTTATGATCGGTACTGAGGATATGGATATCACTGCAATTTGCGAGGACGGCCGTGAGGTTGCTATCTTCCGTGGCGGCGAGTGGGCGTTTTAACTGCTAATAAATTTTAGTATATAAAAAGGCAGAGCGTAATGCTCTGCCTTTTTGCTTGGTGCGGGAAATGTCGAGCGTTAAGAAAACGATTAATAATCGTTTTTAGCGAGGAGTTCGAAGGCTTGCCTTGAGGTCTGTCCCGTTTTCCCCAGGGTAAAGACCGAGGGAATTCGGTAATACTATATATGTATCTGCGAACAAAAAAATAAAGACCAGAATTTCTCCTGGTCTTTACCCTGGTGCGGGAAACGGCATCTTGAACGGAGATTCGCCAAGGGCGAACTACACTATGTTTTCTTTGGCGGCTTAACGCCGCCATTTTGCAAAGCAAACACAGAAAACGTTAGCCCTTTTCTCGCCAAAGGCGAGAGACGGGTTCGCGTCCTCATTTTCCGAACCGAACAAAACAAAAAGAGGCCAACCTAAAGGTCAACCTCTTTTTGTTGGTGCGGGAAACGGCATCTTGAACGGAGATTCGCCAAGGGCGAACTCCACTAAGTTTTCTTTGGCGGCTAAACACCGCCATTTTGCAAAGCAAACACATAAAACGTTAGCCCTTTTCTCGCCAAAGGCGAGAGACGGGTTCGCGTCCTCATTTTCCGAACCGAACAAAACAAAAAGAGGCCAACCTAAAAGTCAACCTCTTTTTGTTGGTGCGGGAAACGGGACTTGAACCCGTACATCAAAGATACACGCCCCTCAAACGTGCGCGTCTGCCGATTCCGCCACTCCCGCGAGTGCCTTATTATTATACTTGATTATTTTTCATTTGTCAAGTGGTTTTTACAAATTTTTGCTTTATTTTTCACGTAAAAGAGTGGGAGCCCAAAACGGGCTCCCTTTTGTACTTTAGTTTAATCACTCCGGCAATTTCACGCACTTTTCATGCTTAAAGAGTCTTACTATCGCCTTGCCGAAATTATTATTTGCTATGTCCAAAAGAACACAGGCCATCTTGTGCGAGAGCATTCCCTCGCTGGCATAGGAGATGGAGCGCAGGCTCATCGACTTGATTATCTGCCAGCTGAAGTATGCGTTCTTTACCTTGGTTTCCTTATCAGGTGTTTCCTTTCCCAGCTTCTCAATATTGTATGTGATATTGAAGGCAAGGTTAACGATGCCGAAGAACGCCTTACCGCCGAAGGTATTATACTCTCTTATGGGAGTATTAAGGTCGTAGGGACGAGTAGTGGTCGGTGAGGGAATTTCCCTGCCGATAAGCCTATCAAAGGCCGAGTCGGTCATATCAAGGAAGGATTGCTTATCGCTTCCGTAAAGCTCTATGTAAAGGTCGCGTTCCTCAACCTCCCCGCCCTCGGTAACCGTAAAGGCTTTGGAAAGAACAACGGTCTCAGCATCAAGACAAAGCTCTGCTACGTACTCGCCATTTTCAAGCTGCCATCTGCCGTCAATATAATGTTTTAAATTTTCAAGAGAAAATTTAAGGCAGATCTCCTTCGTATCTCCGGCCTTAAGATACACCTTCTCAAAGGCGCGAAGCTCTCGCAGAGGCTTAATCACCTCTGTATCGGGTCCTTTTACAAACAGCTCCGCAACCGCCGCGCCATCACGGTCACCCTCATTAGTCACGTCAACGAAAACCCTAACAAGGCCTTCAGCCTTTTCTATCCTCATATTTTTATATGAGAAGTTGGTATATGAAAGGCCGAAGCCGAAGGGATATTTCACCGGTACGCCAAAGGTCGTGTAGTAACGATAGCCAACGAAGATGCTCTCCTTATATCGGTCGTTTGTGGTCTTGGTAAACTCTGAACCAAAGGGTACGTCAGCGTAGGAGTTCGGCCAGGTCTCGGCAAGGCGTCCCGAAGGATTTGCCTTACCGAAGAGAAGCTCATAAGCAGCCTCTCCGCCCTCCTCACCGGGAAGGTACATATTAAGAACAGCGCCCACATCAGAATCAAAGCTCATATCCACAGGGCATCCGCCAAACATAACGAAAACTATGCGCTTATGAAGCTTCGCAAGCTCGCGGAGAAGATCAAGCTGATTTTCAGGAAGCGAGAGAGTCTTTCTGTCAAAGCCCTCACTTTCGGCATATTCCGAAAGTCCGCCAAAGAAAATAATCGTATCAGTCTTCTTTGCCTTTTCCAGCGCTCTTTCTACAAGGACGTCGTCGTCAACAAAGGAATAAACGCTGTATCCCTGCTCATAATCGTAATCCACGTGATGAAGATCGAAAGCGTCCTTGGGAGTTGTAAGCATATAAGGGCGAAGAAGCGAGGAGCCTGCGCCCTGATAGCGCATCTTCTCAAACATATCACCGATGACGAGATATTTCTCATTTTCGCTGAGAGGAAGGATATTACTGTCATTTTTCATAAGTACCGCGCTGTCAACGCTTATTTGCTTTGCAAGGGCGGCGTGCTCGCCAAATTCAGCAGGCATTTCCCCTGCGCCTACCGTCGTGTTATATACCATATTAAGCACACGTCGCACGGCAGTATCAACGGTCTCAATAGAAAGACTGCCGTCATTTACCGCATCGATAATAACCTGTCTGTTGTATCCTATATCGCCGGGCATCTCAAGGTCAAGACCGCTTTTAAGTCCCTCAACCCTATCGTTTACAGCTCCCCAATCGGACATTACAAGCCCCACAAAGCCCCATTCGCCACGGAGAACGTCGTTTAACAGCTCGGGATTTTCAGATGCATACTTACCGTTTACCTTATTGTAAGCGCACATTACGGTCTGGGGCTTACCTTCCTTGATAATAGGCTCGAATGCCTTAAGATAGATCTCGCGGTAAGCTCGCTCGTCGACTATAGAGTCTCCGAAATATCGGTTAGCCTCATTGTTGTTGCAAGCAAAGTGCTTGACACTCGTGCCGACGCCCATATCCTCAATTCCGCGAGTCAGCATCGTTCCAAGAGTGCCGGTGATAAGCGGATCTTCACTGAAATACTCAAAGTTTCTGCCGCAAAGGGGATTTCTCTTAATATTAACCGCAGGTCCGAGAATTAAATTCACGCCGTAGTGGCGGCACTCCTGCCCCATCGCCTCGCCCATTCTATAGAGCAGCTCCTTGTTCCACGAGCTACCCGTTGTGCAGGCAGCGGGAAAGCAGGTTGAAAGCTCGGTCTGGCCAAGGCCCGTAGTTTTGTCATCGGCCTTTTTTTTACGAAGTCCATGCGGACCGTCGGTAAGGAATATGGAAGGCAGACCGACCCGGCTTACCTCATTGGTATGCCAGGACTTGTGACCTGAGAGCAGGCAAGCCTTTTCTTCCAAAGTAAGCTTTTTTAAAACTTCGTTTACGTTAATCATCTTTCTACCTTAATGTCCTCTCTGGAGTATTTCTTCAATACGTTATAAGGTCTGCCATCGTCATAGGTCTTGTATGGGCCTTTATGACCTGCATACTCCGTCGCCTCATTTGACCAGACCTCCATAATTTTGTCGTACAAAGCAATTCCTATACAAACCAGTACTTTTTTCATTTTCTGATCACCTCTGAGGTTGTTGTTTCATTATTAGTATCCTTAAAAATTATCTTAAACAAGAAAAACCGGAAAAGCAGAGGTGCAAGCAGCGGGAGCTTATCTTCAAATCTATCCCAGCCAGCCTTTGCTCTTAAAACGAAAGCTTTGGTATCCATATAACTTCTTCGACAAAATATTACATAATATAATTAAATTATAACATCTTGATTTATTAATGTCAATTATTTTTGAAGAAAACGAAAAGAGAGCTCCGGGAAAGCTCTCTTATACAATGAGTTATACCTTGATATCGGTCATAGTACCGATAAATAGCGGGACGTTATTTTCGGTATCGATTATTATATACACGAATGGTCTATCGAGATAAACCTCCTTAGGCTCCGGAGAAGGTCCTGCAGAGCCGGCTTTCATTTCAACAACAGTAACCGCACCTGCTTTAGTTCCCTTCTCGGCCACCTCGATATAAGTCTTATGAAGGACTCTGCCGATGTATATGTTCTGCCCATCGTAACTACCAAGACCGCTGAAATCTGCTAAAGTAACGCTAAAGGCATCTGTCATTCCCATTTCACAAAGCACATCGGACATTTCTGTCTCATACTCTGTCTTGAATTTTGGAATAGAGGTCTTTACAGTGGTACTTATGGGATTTGAAAGTATCGCATTGAGACTATCTCCGTCAAGAGAGGCAACGTAGTCTGACAGAGCTACTCCCTCGTTGGGGAGAAGTGCCACAAAGGCGTATTCATCATCCTTATAATACTTGATAAATCCCGTCGCGTTTTCGTCCTCCAGATATTTTCCCTCGCCGCTATACATAAACTTAGCGTTCTGCTCTGTTCCGTCTTCTTTGGTAAATATTCCGGAACGCACCTGATTGCCCTCGTAAACAGAACCCCACTCTGCCTCAAAGGCGAGGGTGTTGATAAGGTACATTATTGCATAATTTGGAATTTCGTCAAGCACCTTTGGTATCATACCGTCGGTTTCCCTACGCACCCAGGTGTTTATATCCCAAAGAGCTTTGCTGTTAAATGGCGTTTTATATATTTCTGCCCCGTAATAATCTGCATTTTTCTGCAAAAACGACTTGTTCACTGCAAGCAATGGGTCATTGGAAAACCAGATTGAATTTGCTATTTTCAGCTTATATTTCCTGCCCTCGGGCAAACTGTTTATGTAGCTGTAAAGATACTCGTTCAGGTCATCTGTGGTCATACCAAGCACCTGCTCCATCTGTGAAAGGGTTTCTCCCTCTGCACCGTTTGCAGTCATCGCAAGGGCGCAAAGAACAGACATCGGCGAAATAAAAATATTTCCACCCCCATCTGTGGCCTTAAAAAGACGAACGGAAAAATCGGTAACCGCCGCGTTACCGCGACTCAAATCTCCGCTTGCAACAACCTTGTTAGGCGATATGCCGTCCATAAGGTCTACAGCCTGAACCATAATACAGCTAACGAAATTCACTGTAATAGCGCAAAGTAATGCAATGCAAATTAAACCACGACCGATTCTTTTTTTCATAAAAAAGCTCCTTTCTTTTTGCTTCTCTATCTATATTGACGAGAATTTTTCCAAAAGGTTACAGTTTTTTAAAGATATTTTATCATTTTTCCTTTTATTTGTCAATATCTTGATTTTTGATGCTTTTTATGACAAAATAACACTAATATGATGCACGGCAGAATATAATAAACCTCCGTATCTTTGCATATATTTGCATTAATACGGAGGTGCTTTTTATGTGGAAAAAAATCAATGCTTACATTTTGCCTTATTCGGTAGCGATTGCGATCCCTTTGACTGTAGGAATCATCGCGGCGGCGCTGACGAGAAACAATATGGATATTTACGGTCAGCTTAAAACTCCGCCCCTGTCACCGCCGGCAATTCTTTTCCCTATCGTTTGGACTATTCTTTACATACTAATGGGTGTCAGCTCCGCCATAGTCTATCTTGACCGTGAAAAGAACAGGCGGGCAGTTAAAAAGGGATTAACCTACTACGCTGTAAGTCTTGTGTTAAATTTTGCATGGAGCATTATTTTCTTTAATCTCGAGGCTGCCTTTTTTGCGCTTATCGTACTGATTACCCTTCTTTACTGCATTGTCCGCACGATTATCGAATATCTGAAGGTTAAGCCACTCGCCGCTTATCTTCAAATACCATATGCGCTTTGGGTTGCATTCGCAGGATACCTGAATGCGGGAATATGGCTACTTAATCAGTAATTATCTTCCGACAAACATCTGCGTCCAATAATTGCCTGAGGCTACATAACCGACTCCTATGTGAGTATATGATGAATTCAGTATGTTTGCTCTGTGTCCCGGAGAGTTCATCCAACCATTTACAACCGCCTCAGGCGTGGAGTAGCCCTTCGCGATATTCTCGCCGGCAGTCCTATAGGATATACCAAAGCTCTTCATCATATTAAAGGGCGAGCCGTAGGTGGGACTGGTGTGTGAGAAATAGCCGAGATCGCGCATATCCTGCGACTTATATCTCGCAACGCGGGAGAGCTGCCAATCCTGCGTCAATGGCTTAAGGCCGTTCTCTGCCCTGATCTCGTTTACTAGTCGTACTACCTCGCTCTCAAATGCTGTAACCGAGGAGCTTACGGTTGGAACATTGATCTTCTGGCCGGGATAGATCAGGTCGTAATTTTTGATAGTTGGATTTACGGCCTTGATCTCGCTGAGGCCTACCTGATACCTGACAGCGATCTTCCAAAGGCTCTCACCCTTCACTACCGTGTGGGTTGCCTGGGCAAATGACGTTACCGCCGTGGCGGCAAGGAGCATAACCGATACTAAAACAATACTTAAAAACTTCTTCAAAACTTTTTCCTCTCTTTCTTTTTCGTTTTGTCGGTTCTTAACCGACTCGACCGTGAGTCACCCCTTTCATATCTTGGAAACAAAAAAGCCGTCGCCGAAAATGCGACGCGCTACCCAATCTTTTTCTGGAATAAGTATACCATATTTGAGAAGAAAAGTCAAATGTAATATATGGAAAAGGGATAGCCTCCAATGAAGGAGGCTATCCCCTGTTTTATTCTTCGTACTTAAGTCTGAACGTGGCCTTAAGCGTAAATATCCATTTCATTACGATGCTGGGATCGTCCGGAATGATTCGGTATATCTGCTCTCCGTGCTGAATTTCAAAATAAGCTCCCGGACGGAAAGGCAGTATTGGGAATGCGGACGTAGGGATCTCTTCGGTAAACGGCTCCCCTCTTAGGGTGCCTTCCATAGTAAATTTATTAAAGTCAAAGCTGATCATTCCGAAGCCGACCGTCTCGTATCTGTGCTTCTTCTCGTTTATGGTACGGATCTCGGCGTGAGTTTCGTAATAAAAATTAGGATGCTCCTTAACGAACTCATAAACCGACTCCTCTATGTAGGCGTGCCAATCGCTGGGATATTTAAACATAGGCTCGCCGCCGCCAATGAGCGAGAGAATACCGTAGTTATCGCTTTTCACAGTATATCCGCAGGACTCGCAGGTAAGCTTGTTCTTTCCCTTAACGCTGATAGTGAACTCATGCTCACATACCGGACATTTATACAGAACGTGCTCAAGGCCCTCGACGTTATCGCCGTTTTTGTAATACACCCTCTTTTCCTCGTTCTGTCTATAGGCATCAAAGGAAAGGTGCTCCTCAACAAGCTTTGCAGCATCTTCATCCGAGAGGGCTGCGAACTCATCCTTCGAGGCCAGCTTATAAAGGTCTATTGTTATCTGTCCTTTGCGTTTTACCTTTGCCCACTTGGGATTGGTAAGGTAAGTTCCGCTGACTTTAGATACGTATATATCCGTCTTAAACCATTTTAAAACCTTTGCGGTAGCAATAGGAATAGGTGTAGACGCACCGCTTTCGGTCATAAGTCCTGCGGGATAAAGCATCAGCGGCTCGTCGTGGTCGAGAACCGACTTCATCCTTCTCATATCAAGTGCACTTGTCTGGAACTGATTTTTTCCTATCGCGCCGCACATCTCCATAAGAGGAGCTATAGGCATTGATTGCATCATTGCTTTGCTGACGACGAAATGTGTTTTATCGGGAACAACGGTATATGCCGGGAGAACGTCAATAACCGACTCATGATTTGCGATAATGACGCATCTGCCTGTCTTTCCCTGAAGCTCGTTACGTCCAATCTTAACGTTAAAGACGAACTTACAGAGAAACCGCGATATTGCCCTAGCTACGGCAAATACAAATCCGTTCGGCTCTCTGAATGAGCTTTTCTTTTTCTTGTTTTCCATAGATTAATTCCTTCCGTAAGAAAAGGGATTATAATTTGCAAATAGAATAAAAGCTGAAAATAAAATCAAGTTTAAAACAAGGTGTCAAAATAAGGCCTTGGCACCTTGCTTTATACTTTCAACTTATTTAATCTCTATCATACTTTCATCCCAAATCTCGGGGGCTTCGAAGCCAAGCATATTAGCGGTTGTAGCCGCAACGTTTGAAAGGCCGAAATCGCCTCTGCCCTGCTTTAAGATGTATTTATCGGCTGTAAAGTTATCGTAAACGATAAAGGGAACGGGATTTAAGGTGTGGCTGGTCTTAGCCTTAAAGCTTCCGTCCTTATTTGCCTTTGGTGCGCCGGTCTTCTTATCAAGCTCATACATCTCGTCGGCGTTGCCGTGGTCGGCAGTGATAAGTGCCGCGCCCTCGAGCTCGTCGACAACCTTAAGCAGTCTTGCAAGCTGAAGATCAAGAGCCTCCATAGAGCACTCGGTAGCAAGGAATGATCCGGTGTGGCCTACCATATCGCCGTTGGGGAAATTAACGCGAAGGTACTTATATTTGCCCGAACGAAGACACTCGATAAGCTTATCGGTGATCTCTGCACACTTCATCCAAGGTCTCTCCTCAAAGGGAACGACGTCGGAGGGAATTTCAATATAGGTCTCAAGCTCCTCGGAGAACTTTCCGGACTTGTTACCATTCCAGAAATAGGTTACGTGGCCATACTTCTGTGTCTCGGAGATAGCGAGAGAATTTACGCCCGCGCTAACGAGATATTCGGTCATAGTGTTTGTGATCTCGGGAGGAGAAACGAGGTAACGGGAGGGAATGTGAAGGTCACCGTCGTACTCAAGCATACCTGCGTAAAGCACTGCAGGAACTCTCTTACGGTCAAACTTATCAAAATCAGCACCGCCCTCAAAGGCCTTGGAGATCTCGATGGAACGGTCGCCTCGGAAGTTGAAGAAGATCACGCTGTCGCCGTCGTTAACGGTACCTACGGGCTGACCGTCCTTAGCGATAACGAAGGGAGGGAGATCCTGGTCGATAACCTTGTACTCTGATCTGTACGCGTTGATGGCTTCCTCGGCAGATTCAAAATATCTGCCCTCGCCAAGAACGTGGGTCTTCCAGCCCGCCTCTACCATAGGCCAGTTGGCCTCGTATCTGTCCATAGTTATCTGCATTCTGCCGCCGCCGGAGGCGATAGCAATATCAAAATCTGCAGAACAAATAGAGGAAAGATACTCCTCGAAGGGAAGAACATAGTCAAGAGCGCTGGTCTCGCCAACGTCACGTCCGTCAAGAAGAATATGAACCCTTACTCTCTTAACTCCGTCCTCTTTAGCACGGTTGATGAGCGCGGTGAGGTGGTCGATATGAGAGTGTACGTTTCCGTCAGAGAACAGGCCGAGGAAATGAAGGGTGGAATTGTTATTCTTAACGCCGCCGATGAGGGTCTGCCAGGTCTCGGATGTGAAGAGCTTGCCGGACTCGATGGACTGAGAAACCAGCTTTGCGCCCTGAGCGAATACCTGACCCGAGCCGAGGGCGTTGTGCCCTACCTCGGAGTTACCCATATCGTCATCACTGGGAAGACCTACTGCGGTACCGTGTGCCTTAATGGCTACGGTGGGATAGCTCTTCATCAATCTGTCAAGAGTGGGTGTATGGGCGGCAGCAACAGCGTTTGCGCCGTTGTCGGGAGCAATTCCGACGCCGTCCATTACAATTGTGAGAAGCGGGCCCTTTACGCCCTCGAATTTTGTGGATTTGTTAAGCTTTGCCATTTTGTTTGCCTTTCTGCCTGAAAATAAACTTTAAATATCGGCATCTTTGATGTACAGATGACCGTAATCGGTGATAAATTTCTTTCTCTCCTGAAGGGCGTCTCCGAGAAGAACGTCAAACATTTTCGCCGTAGCCTCAGCATCTGTGGGAGTTACCGCAACAAGACGGCGTGTCTGTGGACACATCGTGGTGCGCCACATCATATCCGGCTCGTTCTCGCCAAGTCCCTTTGATCTTTGGAGAGTGTATTTTTTGTTGCCGAGCTTAGAAAGAATTTCCGCCTTCTCAAACTCGCTATACGCAAAGTAGGTCTCTCCGCCCGAGGTTATCTCAAAAAGGGGCGACTCTGCAATATATATCTTTCCTTTCTCTATCAAAGTAGGAAGGAGTCTGTAGAACATAGTCAGAAGCAGGGTTCTTATCTGGAAGCCGTCCTCATCAGCATCAGTACAGATGATTATCTTATTCCATTTAAGAAGATCGTAGTTGAAGGTGGTAAGCTCGGACTTCTTGCCCGTCTTTACCTCAACGCCGCAGCCGATGACCTTCAGAAGATCGACGATAATATCGCTGGCGAAGATCTTCTCATAGCTTGATTTCATACAGTTAAGAGTCTTACCTCTTACCGGAATAATAGCCTGAAACTCAGCGTTTCTTCCAAGCTTACAGCTTGACATAGCCGAGTCGCCCTCTACGATATATACCTCTCGTATCGAGGGATCCTTTGAACGGCAAGGTACGAACTTCTCCACTCTGTTGGAGACGTCCATAGTTCCCGTCAGCTTCTTTTTGATATCTATCTTCGTCTTTTCCGCCGACTCTCTCGCGCGCTTGTTTACAAGCACCTGATTAATAATGGTGTTTGCGCTCTGAGCGTTCTCGGTAAGATATATCTCAAGATTGGTTTTGATAAACTCGGTAAGCGCCTTCTGAATAAAGGCGTTTGTAATAGCCTTTTTCGTCTGGTTTTCATAGGAGGTTTGAGTAGAAGCCGAGTTAACGATAACCGCGAGATTGTCCGCAATATCCGCAAAGGATATCTTCGACTCGTTTTTGTTATATTTATTATTACTCTTAATGTGCTTATCTATAGCATATGTAAAGGCGTTTTTTACCGCCTTGTCGGGTGCGCCGCCGTACTCAAGGAAGGAGGAGTTGTGATAATACTCGGTCATTCCCGTCTTGGCAAAACAGAAGGTGATCTCTGCCTTAACCTTATAGTCCGGCATATCCTCGCGGTCGCGTCCCCGGGTCTCAAAGCTCCAGAGGACGGGAGACGTGGTATTGATGCCATCGGTTATCTCGGCGATATAATCG
>SVTZ01000038.1 GCA_015063525.1 Oscillospiraceae bacterium | reverse complement strand
GCTTATCGCCCTTTACGCCGAGCGACAGCGTAAGCCCGGCTTTGCCTTTCCCGAGGACTGCGACCTTGAAATGTCATTTGCGGATTCCTTTGAGTTTGAGGAGACCGAGTCTCAGTCGGTGGCGATCGCTGAGATAAAGGCGGATATGATGAAGCCCGTGCCGATGAACAGACTGCTTTGCGGAGACGTTGGTTTTGGCAAGACCGAGGTGGCTCTTCGCGCCGCCTTTAAGGCTATAATGGGCGGAAAGCAGGTTGCTATCCTCGTTCCCACAACTATTCTCGCAATGCAACACTATCAGACCGCCCTCTCACGCTTCCGCGGTTATCCCGTGACGGTGGAGATGCTCACTCGCTTTAAGAAGCCGAAGGAGCAGGCGGAGATCATCAGGAGGGTAAAGCGCGGCGAGACCGATATTCTTATCGGCACACATAAGCTGCTCTCCAAAAAGCTTGAATTCCGCGATCTAGGACTTCTTATCGTTGACGAGGAGCAGCGCTTTGGCGTTTCCCAGAAGGAGAAGCTGAAGGAGCTTGCAAGGAACGTTGACGTTCTCACGCTTACCGCCACGCCTATTCCCAGAACGCTTAATATGGCGATGAACGGCATCAGCGATATTTCAATTCTCGACGAGGCGCCCGAGGACAGACGTCCCGTGCAGACCTACGTTCTCGAGCACGACGACGGCATAATATACGACGCTATCCGCCGCGAGCTTGCAAGAGGCGGTCAGGTTTTGTATCTATATAACAAGGTCGAGTCCATCGACCTTGTGGCGAGCAGGCTTATCCACGATATGCCTGACGCCCGCGTGGCGGTTGCCCACGGACAGATGGATAAGGATGAGCTTGAGGACATCTGGCGTCTGCTTGTGTTGGGGGATATCGACATTCTCGTCTGCACGACCATTATCGAGACGGGCATCGACCTTCCCACGGCGAATACTCTTATAATCGAGAACGCCGACCGCTTCGGCCTCTCCCAGCTTCACCAGATACGCGGCAGAGTCGGCAGAAGCGAAAGGCAGGCATACGCCTACTTCACCTACCGACCGGGCAAGGCTCTGTCGGAAATTGCCGAAAAGAGGCTCTCGGCTATCAAGGAATACGCCGAGTTCGGCGCAGGCTTCAAGATTGCCCTCTGCGACCTTGAGATACGCGGCGCGGGGAATCTTCTCGGCGCGCAGCAGCACGGATATATCGACAGCGTTGGCTACGACCTTTACGTCAAGCTTCTTAACGAGGCCGTCCTTGAGGAAAAGGGCGAGGAGGAGAGCAAAAAGACCGAAACTCTTATAGATATGAAGGTCAGCGCGCATATTCCCGAGAGCTATATCCACACCTCGGCAGGTAGAATGGAGATGTATAAGAAGATATCTCATATCACCTGTCCCGAGGACGGCGAGGATATTACCGATGAGATGTGCGACCGCTACGGAGATATGCCGAGATGCGTTGCACGACTTATCGAGGTCGGGGTTATGAAGGCTCTGGCAGAGAAAACCGGAATCAGCCGCATTGAGTCGAAGGACAACATATTGCATTTTGTTGTCGGAAAGCCCGATCTTGCCCTATGGTCGGAGGTATTTTCCAAGCATAAGGGCATGCGCTTCTCGCCATCGGGCGATCGGGTGATGTGTAAATTCTCGGGCGGCGAGCCATCGCAAAAGGCCGAAAGAATAATGCGCGATTACTTTGATGCATATACAAATTCCGGAACTGAAAAAAACAAGGATAAAGGATAAAAAGGATATGAAAAACCGCTTTTTAACAATATTCGTTTGCGTTTTCATCGCCGTGGTGCTTGTTGCGGGCGGATCGCTGGGAATTGCTGTCGGTATAAAGAATGCAAGAGCCGCGGTAAAGTATGGAAACGTTACTCTCGACGAGGGAACGGTCAGATATTTTGCCTCCTACTATAAGATGCTGTATATTAGGTCTCTGCGTATCGCGGGCATAGATGCCTCCGACAAGGCGGACTTCTGGGATAGCGCGGCAGATGACGGACGTACCTACGGTCAGCATTTTGAGGACTCGCTTCGTGAATATCTCGCGTCTCTTGTCGCGGCGGCTGATATTTATCTGACCTATTCCGGTTACACCGCCGATGATAAGCTTCGCGTTGCCGAGACTGCCGAGGAGATACTGCAATACAAAGCAGACGGCTCGGTTGATCAGTTCAACGAAACTGCCGTGAAGTACGGCTTTGACTACAACGACTTTCTTAACGCTGCAGCTTTGATGTATAAGGCTCGCTTTGCCGAGACGGTAATTTACGGTGCAGATGGCAAAAATCTTATGAATTATCCTGAGCTTTGCGCCGAGTATCTTGAAAGCTATTCCCACGTGTCTCTTCTGTTTGTCAGACTTGATGACGATATGACAGAGGCCGTGAGGGAGGAGAAGCAGACGGTAATCGACACTCTCACCGCCGCCATTGAGGCGAAAAATAACGGCGGCGACCACCAGATCACCGCCACTATGTTTAATCAGTATTTAGAGGACTCCGACGGCGATCCCGTGATGTACGAGAAGGGATATTATTTCCATCAGAATGCTGAAAAGACCGCCGAGTTCGCCGAGGAATTTCCCGAGATAGTCTCGGCCTCCTTGGATATGGAGATCGGCGAGTACAGGCGGGTCGAATGCTCGATCGGATACTGCTTTATTTACAAGTATGAGCAAGATGCCAAGGCCTACGAGGATGAGGACAATATTTTTCTCTCTGATTTCCTTTCCGACGGATCGCTTTATCACTATGAAAAGGTCCTCGCATCCCTTTCTCCCGAGGTTATCTTCAACGATAGATATTCTGAAATAGACGTCCTTGAGATACCCCTGATCAACGATTATTATATAAGAGAATTTAAGTAAATTTCTCAAAGAAAAACAAGAACAGAAAATGTAAAAATGGCAGACCGCCGATATCCGAGAGGAAATCAGATTGGTCTGCCTTTTTTTATTGTAAAATAACTTTAATTTCGAAGTTCAAATTTCGAATTTCAAATTTCGAATTAATCTTCGCTTTTCTCGCATTCGCGGGAGGCGTTTCTGCTATTCATTCTGATCTTGTAGATCTCCTCGGCGGCAAGGCGTGTTTTCGCAACCACGTCGCCCTCGATTTTGGGGAAGCAATAGTACATATAATCGCTGTTACCAATGCAGATAACGTCGGCTATCTCGTACCAGTAGAAGTCGGAGTAGAGGCTGTGGGAGCATAGAGGCTTGTGCTCGTAGTGAAGCTTGCCGTCGCAGCCATCAAGAACAAAGCCGTCGATATCGTGAACAAGATGTCCCGAGCCGACACGGTAGAGCTTCTTCGTGTCTACGGTCATAAGGATATCTACGTCGGTATCAAGCAGGTACTCGCCTTGCTTGATCTCCTCTCTTACGCACTGCCTTTCCCACTTGTACCAGTCGGGAATGTGGGAGAATTCAGTCACGCCGTCGTCGGCGCTCATCTGTCCGTACTCGTCCATAGTGTAGACCTTGCCGCAGGCGTTGCAGGTGAGCTTGATACCGCGTCCGACCATCTGTCTCTCGGTCTTGCAGTGAGGACACTTGTAAAGCACACGGTTAAGCTCATCGGCTCTCTTGGGATGATCGATAACGATGCCGTTTTCCTTCTGCCACTTAAAGTGGTCGTAGTTAAACTGCTCATCAACGATGGCGTTGATCTCCTCGGGAGTCATCTTTTCTATCTGCTCGGGAGAGAGCAGGTATGTCATAGTGGCAGACACCTTGTTGTGCCTTACGTTAAGATTGTTATACAGGGGAGTGTGATGGAATGCGCCCTCGGTCTTTACCATTACTACCGGCACCTTGAGCATTTTTATCAGCTTGCCTGTGGAGTCACCGATGTTGGTGGCAGTTCCGTCGAAGGAGTAGCTTGCCTCGGGGTATAGGACGACAGAGCTCTTTTGCTTCCTTACAATATGTATCATATCTCTTACGAGCGTAGTGTCCGAGGTGAACTTGTTTGTGGGAACGCAGCCGATCTGACGCATCAGCCAGTCCATACCAATGAATGCGTCGGAGGTGGTAATGATATTGAAGGCACGCGGGTAGAGGATCGATACCGCGATCTCCATATCAATAAAGCCGGAGTGGTTCATCAGCACCAGCGCGGGCTCCTTCTTACCGAGCTTTTCCATACCCACCTTCTTGCATTTAAAGTCGGTCTTGATAAGCGCGGGAAGCGAAACGATCTTAAGCAGAGTGCGCCAGAAAAGATTGGGGCGTATAGGCTTCCGATGTTTTCTCTTAGGAAGAGCCATGACCTCTTCATAGCTTTTATTTGTTACTTTAGTCTTCATATCTGTTCCTCGTTTGGGATTTTTTCATTATTCGCCGTTTATCATTTTACCATAGCACCTAACCGATTTCAACCTTTTTATCCTACAAATTACCGAATTGTGAAAAATAATTGACGTTTTTGTTAATAAACACAGTAAAATTTCGTCAAAAATCACCAAGACTTGAAGTAAAGCTATTGATTTTATATATTTTTTTCTGTATAATATATCTGTAAAAGTATATGAGGAGGAAAGGCAGATGGACGAAGTTCGCTTTGAAAATAAATACATTCGAGATAAAGGCACTGCAAAGGAAATTTATAGATATTGGTTCTTTAAGCAGCCGATTATAATATTAGTTTACGTTATGTTCGGCCTTTGGACTATTTCATATATCCTGGGCAGCATTATTGACCCTTGGTTTGCCTTTGACAATAGCTATACGCTTATTATTATCATTTTTTGTTGCTTTTTGATGGTTTTATCATATCTATCACAGGTTAGAATGATGGTAAAGCGCGACGAGGAGATGGCAGGCGGACGGGAGCTTCTCTGCGAAACTGTAGTGACCGACACTAAAATCACTACTATGTCTCTCGGAAATGAAAACACCCTGGGCTTTGATGGTATAAGATACGCCTTCATCACCAAGGAATACATAGTTCTCGTGACTAAGGCAAGGCGTATATTTATTTTTAAAAAGGACTCTTTCACCATAGGCGACACCGAGAGCTTTATCGCTTTTCTCAAATCGAAGGGTATTAAGGTTCGGGGAAAGAAAAACTAACGTTTCGAGGTTTTTATGCTATCAAAAATTTACAGCTCAGGTGTCCTCGGCATCGAGGGCTTTGAGGTTGCGGTTGAGTGCTCGGCCTGGGACAGGCTTCCGAAGTTCGACCTTGTGGGTCTGCCCGACGCGGCGGTAAAGGAGGCAAAGGGAAGGGTTCGAGCTGCTTGCGAGAACAGCGGCTTCCGCTTTCCCGATCTTGAAATAATGATCAACCTTGCTCCGGCAAATATCAAGAAGGAGGGCTCGGCATTTGATCTTGCGATAACCGTCGCGCTCCTTCAGTGTGACGGAGCTATACCGCGCAGCCTTGACCTGTCGGACAAGTGCTTTCTCGGCGAGCTTTCTCTCTCGGGCGAGCTTCGCTCGGTGGGCGGAATTCTGCCTATGACCGTCTCTGCCAAGAGCTGCGGACGCCGCGAGATATTCGTTCCCTATGAAAATTCGGGTGAGGCAGCCGTGGTAGACGGAATAACCGTCTATCCCGTAAAGAGCCTCCGCCAGCTTATAAATCACCTAAAAGGCATCGAGTCCATTACGCCGATGCTCTTTGACCCTACGGCCTTCGACCTGACGAGCCACGCGGGCGGTGTCGATTTTGCCGACGTGCGCGGTCAGCTTAAGGCAAAGCGCGCTCTTGAAATTGCCGCGGCAGGCGGTCATAACGTGTTGATGATCGGCCCTCCCGGGGCAGGTAAATCTATGCTTGCCAAGAGGCTGTCCACCATTCTGCCCGATATGAGCTTTGATGAGGCGGTCGAGACCACAAAGGTACATTCGGTCACCGGAATTCTGAGAAGCAACCTTGTTACCGAGCGTCCCTTCCGTTCTCCCCACCACACCGTCAGCCCGGTCGGTATGGTCGGCGGCGGCGCGAATCCGAAGCCCGGTGAGATTTCGCTTGCTCATAACGGCGTTCTCTTCCTTGACGAGCTTCCCGAGTTCCCGAAAACCGTTACCGAGGCCCTTCGCCAGCCTCTTGAGGACGGTATTGTTACAGTCACCCGCGCGGCGGCAAAGGTGACCTATCCCGCCTCCTTTATGCTCGTATGCGCTATGAACCCCTGTAAGTGCGGTTACTTTGGCGACCCGACTCGTCAGTGCCGCTGTGCTCCCGGTGCGATCACAAAGTACCTTGAGCGCGTCAGCGGTCCTCTCCTTGACAGAATTGATATTGAAATAGAGCTTCCTGCTGTTACATATAACGAGATCTCGGGCAAAACCGCCCCCGGTGAGCCAAGCGCAGTTATTCGTGAGCGCGTTAACGCGGCACGTAAATTCACCGACGAAAGACTCACACGCGGCGGCGATAAGCCGGGCACTTTGAACGCCAGAATGTCCACCGAGCAGCTCCGCAAATACTGCACCCCCACCGAGGAGGGCAGCGCCTTGATGCGTCAGGCGTTTGAGTCCCTCGGCCTATCCGCAAGAGGACACGACAGAGTGCTGAGAGTCGCTCGTACAATAGCCGACCTTGACGGTGCGGAGCAGATAAATGAAGATCATATCGCAGAAGCGATAATGTACCGATCATTGGATAGAAAGTATTGGAAGAAATAAAATGAATGCATTATGCATTCGATGCCCTGCGCTATCGATCAAGTAAAAATTAAGGGAGGTGTAACAGTGTTTAGAAAAAATGCTCTGCCCGAGCTTCTTGCTCCGGCGGGAGATATGACCTGTCTTTATGCCGCTGTCTCGGGCGGTGCCGACGCGGTCTACGTGGGCGGAAAACGCTTTGGCGCTCGCGCCTTTGCGAAAAATTTTGATTTAGACGAGCTTTCGCAGGCGGTTAAATACTGCCACCTTCACGGGGTGAAGCTTTACGTTACCTTGAACACCCTTATCGAAGACAGGGAAATGGCCGAGGTCGTTGACTACGCCTACGAGCTTTACAGAATTGGGGTTGACGCTTTGATTATTGCCGATCTCGGCGCGATAGCGGCAATTCGCCGTCATATTCCCGACCTTGAGCTTCACGCGTCCACGCAGATGTCGGTGCATAATAGCCTCGGTGCGGCTGCTGCCGCTTCTCTCGGTGTTAGCCGAGTTGTTGTTGCCCGAGAGCTGCCGCTTTCGGATATCAAAAGCGCGGTGAAAAGCTCTCCTTGCGAGATCGAGGTCTTTCTCCATGGCGCTTTGTGCGTTTGCCATTCGGGGCAGTGCCTTTTCTCCTCTATGGTCGGCGGCCGCAGCGGAAACCGCGGCGAATGCGCCCAGCCCTGCCGACTGCCCTATAACGGCAACAAATATCCTCTTTCCTTAAAGGATCTGTCTCTTGCAGAGCATATTCCCGCACTGATCGACTCGGGAGTTGCCTCGCTGAAGATCGAGGGAAGAATGAAATCGCCCGACTACGTCTACACCGTGACGAGCATCTATCGCCGCCTTTTGGACGAGAAAAGGTCGGCGCGTGCCGATGAAAAGGAGACTCTTCGCCGTGCTTTCTCTCGCGGAGGCTTTACCGACGGCTACCTTACGGGCGAGCTCGGAGGCGGTATGACCGGCATTCGCTCGGAGGCGGACAAGCAGGACACAAGAAGCGGCTCGGTAGGCATTTTCGAGCCGAAAAGACTTGCGGTTAAGGCAAGCGTTACTCTTCGTCTCGGAGAGCCCGCCGAGATGATTTTGACCGACGGAAAACGGTGGGTAGGGTCGACCGGGCAGGCTCCTGCCGCGGCGGAAAATTCGCCGCTCACTTGTGAGGGCGTGGCTGCCCGCCTATCCAAGATGGGCAACACCTGCCTCTCGCTTGAGCCGAGAGATATAGAAATCACCCTTGATGAAAATATAAATCTTCCTCCCTCCGCCCTGAACGCTCTGCGCCGCGAGGCAGCCGAGCGCTTTGAGTCAAGCGGGCGCGAGATAATTAAACGGCAATACACGCCCGTACAAAAGGAAAAAAAGGATAAAACGCCACGTCTCAGCGCACAGTTTCTCTCTGAAAAGAGCTATATTGAGGCGCTTGAGAGAGACGAAGGACTGATTTCGGGAATTGATATTGCCTTTCTTCCTCTGTTTTCGAGCATTGAGTCTCTTAAGCAAAGCCGTGCCGTCTACCTGCCTCCCGTTATATTTGACAGCGAGCTTGACGAGGTGAAGGCGGCACTTGAAAACGCTCGAAAACACGGCGTAATGTACGCTTTGGTTAGCAATATCGGTCAAATCGAGCTTGTGAAGTCCTATGGATTTACTCCTGTGGGCGATTTTAGGCTTAACGTTACAAATAGCGAGAGCGCGCTTGTTTACCGCGGTCTTGGTGTCGAGACGCTTATTCTCTCACCGGAGCTGACTCTGCCAAAGGCACGGGATATCGGCGGCAGTCTTATCACCTACGGCCGTATACCCCTGATGATAACCGAAAGGTGCTTTATTTCGGAGAATTTCGGCTGCGATATCTGCGGCAGATCCGCCCTCACTGACAGAAAGGGCGAGAAGTTCCCGATGCTTCGGGAATTCAAGCATAGAAATCTTATCTTAAACAGCCTGCCCACCTATATGGGCGACAGACGGGACGAGCTTAATTCCCACCGGCTGAATTCTCATCACCTTATATTCACCACCGAGGGCGGAGATGAGATAATAAAGGTTCTTCGCGCCCATAAGACGAGCGCAGAGCTGCCCCTTAGAGTCCGACGTGTGGGACGCAGATAAAAACACGCAGATAACAAAAATAATTTCGAATTTCGAATTCCTAATTTCGAATTTTCGTAAGGAGTTATTATGGTCAGAAGAGAAATTAAACATTTTGAGATTATTACCGAGGGAGGAAGCTATCAGGCACAGACGCCCTTTTCGGTCAATTCGGTGCTTTCGGCCGCCGGAGCTAACGTAAAGAAAATTGGCAGTACGGTCAGCTTTAACGCTGAGATTTACGTTGACGACGTTGCCCTCGCGATGAAGAATATGTATCTGCGCGTGCGCGATCTTCGCCTGCCCGCGAGGATCTATTTCTGCGACAAGCTGGTTTGCGAGACCGACGGCGTAACTCCCGTTTATAACATTGATATTGCAGGTCTTGCGAGCAAGGGCAATAACCCCATATCCATTCGCTTTGACGCCGAAAGTGTGGGCGATCTTACCTACGCCGGCCTTTCACAGCCTTTGGAAATCCTACGCTTCGGCGGCGCAATAATCGATCGCGTGTTTCTTACGAGAGATCACGGCGAGTCGGGCGTTACGCTCGGCATAAAGCTTGGCCTTATCGGCAATCCCGACGGCGTGCGCGCCGTTGCAACACTCGTTTCATCAGCAGGGCAGATATACTATGCCGGACTTACCAGAGGTCAGGGAAGCATACACATTTCCGATCCGCTTTATTGGTGGCCGAAGGGACTTGGTGTGCAGAATCTCTACCGTCTTACCGTTAATCTCTACGGCGAGACCGACATTGAGGACAGCGCGGAAATGCGTATAGGTCTGCGTACCGTCGACACCGTGGAGGGAAGCTCTGCTCTTACCGTAAACGATTGCCCCTTCCTGCCTATGGGTGCAACCTATATTGCCGAGGCAGATCCCGACAGAGCCGCCGCCGACAGAAGGGCGGAGGCCTTCGTTACATCTGCTTCGATGGCTAACTATAACTGCCTCGTTATTCCCGAGAACTCACCTACACCCTCCGAGCGCTTCTTCGAGCTTTGCGATATTCACGGAATAATGGTTATCGAGGAGCATCGCGCTCTTGACGAGGCGGCACTTCTGTCTCTTGAGCGACGCGCTCACCACGCAAGCCTCTGTCTTATTGATCTTATCGGTTCGGACAAGGCAAAGGCAGAAAAGGCTGCCGCAATCGAGAGACTTCCGAGCCTTGCGCTATCCGTCTTGGGCGCGTCGCCCAAATATGTCAGCGCACCCTCGCTTCCCTCAATGAAGACCATACGTACCGCCGTTCCCGAGACCGAGCGCAACCTCTTCTCGAAATCGGTGGAGGATATAACCCCTCCCGATGCAATGCGTGAGATGCTTCTCTCGGTTGCCGACCGTTATCCCTATCCCTCGGATCTTTCCGGATTTGCATACGCATCGGCTCTTGCCTCGGTTGGCAGAGTTAGTGACGTCATAAGAGGCAGTCGACTCGGTATGGGCAAGAACGGACGCGCGGTGTTTGACCGTCTCGGCGACCCAAATATGACCGTCTCGGGATCGGCTATCGACTATAAGGGCAGATGGAAGCCTCTGCAATATTACTCCGCACGCCATTTCGCGCCGGTAAGGCTTTATGCCGAGGCGAACGGTGCGTCGGTGGTGTTCTCGGTGTCAAATCTTCGCCGTCTCGACTTTATCGGCAGCCTTGAATACCGCATTGCGGACGCATCGAATTATACTATATACAAGTCATCCGAGCCCTGCGAGGTAGCTGCTATGACCGCTGAAAGGCTTTCCTCCCGCGGCTTTTGGGATTACGTAAGAGGACACGAGCACGAGTATTATCTTGAGTATTACCTGAAGGAGGGCTCGACGGTTGTCTCGAAGGGAACGCTGCTCTTCGTTCCGGAAAAGCACTTCGCCTTTAAAAAGCCCAGAATCAAGTCGGTCGTTACGGGACAGGACCGTCGCTTCAGCGTCACCCTCTCCGCCGACTGCTTCGTTAAGGATCTTGAGATCGGCTTCGACGGCGTTGACGCAGTTTTCGAGGATAATTACATAGACTTCACAAGCGAAGCCCCTGTGAAGGTGAGCTTCACCGTCACCGGCGGTATGGAGACCAGCTATCACTTAAAGGACGCGCTTGAGCTTCGAAGCGTATATGACCTGAAATAAAGCCTACAAGCGTGAAGGGTCCGGATAAATTCATTATCGGCTACGCCCCCCTATACGTGAACCCCTATACAAGCAGAAAAGAGAGAACAAATCGATTCTTGTTCGAAATGTTCTCTCTTTTTCTGCTAGTGTTGAAAATGATATTCTTTGCTAACGCAAAGAGTGATATTTCCCTTAGGGGAAGTGATATTGCAAGGCAGTGCCTTGCAGTGATATTCTATTCGCCAAAACTCGGCTTTGACGCAAATAAGCGCCAAAGCCGCAATATCACTCTGCGTAGCCGGATATAACTGCGAAGCAATATCACTCGCCGTAAGCGAATAGAGTTGCGCGCTTTCCGTTAAGGATAACGCGCTAATGTCAACGCTTCTTTACATTTTACAACAAAATTTAATTTTTCAAGGAGTGAATCGGGGCGGGAATCCTTCCGCCGCGAGAAATGAAATCACGACAGTCCCCGTTCTTTACCGGCATAATCGGCGCGTAGCCCAAAAGACCGCCGAATTCGGCATAGTCGCCAACACCCTTGCCAAATACGGGAATAACCCTTACCGCAGTTGTTTTGTTATTCACTACACCGATAGAGATCTCATCGGCAATAATTCCCGAAATAGTCGATGCCTCGGTATCGCCGGGAATGGCTATCATATCGAGACCGACTGAGCAAACTGCAGTCATTGCTTCAAGCTTGTCAAGGGTGAGAGTTCCGCATTCTGCCGCGGCTATCATGCCTCTGTCCTCCGACACGGGGATAAACGCGCCCGAGAGACCTCCGACGTGTCCCGATGCCATAACTCCGCCCTTTTTCACAGCGTCGTTCAGCAGAGCCAGAGCCGCCGTGGTGCCGTGAGTGCCCGTGCGTTCAAGCCCCATATTCTCAAGTATCTCGGCAACCGAATCGCCTGCCGCAGGTGTGGGCGCAAGAGAGAGGTCCACTATTCCGTAAGGAACGCCCAGCCTTTTTGCCGCCTCGGAGGCAATAAGCTGACCAACCCTGGTTATTTTAAAGGCTATTTTTTTAACCGTGTCTGCAAGGGCAGAGAAGTCGCAGCTTCCCGCCTCCTTTATCGCTGCCGCAACAACACCCGGTCCGCTGACGCCTACGTTGATGACCCTGTCAGGCTCGCCGATGCCGTGAAGCGCGCCCGCCATAAAGGGATTATCCTCGGGGATATTGGCAAATACTACCAGCTTCGCACAGCCGATAGAGTCTCTTTCGCGCGTCAAATACGCCGTCTCCTTAACGATCTCGCCCATTCTGCGCACCGCGTCCATATTTATGCCCGCTTTTGTAGTGGCAACGTTGATCGATGAACAAACAAGCTCGGTCTCTGAAAGGGCCTGCGGTATGGATTCTATAAGATTTCTCGCGCCGATAATCTCACCCTTTTGCACGTGGGCCGAGTAGCCTCCGATAAAGTTCACGCCCAATGCCGCCGCCGCACGGTCAAGAAGCCTTGCAAGTCTGACAAATCCTTCGGGAGAGAGACCCGCGCCCACGTATGAGATTGGCGTGACCGAGATGCGCTTGTTTACTATCGGAATACCGTAGGTGCGCTCAAGCTCCTGACAGACCGAGACGAGATCCTTTGCCGAGCTTGTGATCTTGTCGTAGATCTTCGTTTCAAGCCTTGCTTGATCGTCGGAAATACAGTCGAAAAGCGAAATGCCCATCGTCACCGTGCGAATGTCCAGGTTTTCCTCGCGGATCATTCTTATTGTCTGTAAAATATCGTTTGTATTAAGCATAATTTTTCCCTTGTAAAAATTCAATTCCGAATTTATTAAATCCTGTGCATCGCGTTGAAGATATCCTCGTGCATTACACTGATCTCAACGCCGACCTCTCTGCCTGCTTCCTTTATTTTCTCCGAGAAGTCGGAAAAATCGGTATTAAGACCGTCAAGCTCGGTCAGCATTATCATTGCAAAATATTCCTTCATAACCGTCTGGCTGATGTCAACGATGTTTGCACCGTATTTCGCGCATTCCGCGCTTGCCATGGCAATAATGCCAACCCTGTCCTTGCCCGTAACGGTAATAACTGCTCTCATAGCTTTTCCTCCAAAAAAAGAATAAAAGTATTCTATCACATTTTTAAGATATTTACAAGCCTTTGTTGAAATTTTTAAAAAAATATGTTAGAATATAAGCTAATCATAGGTATCAGGTGATTTTTATGAAAAACGGAGTTGTTATAATTAATAAAGAAATCGGTCCAACCTCTCAGGGGGTTGTCAACCGCATAAAGCGCATATTCGGCGCAAAAAAAGCGGGGCACACCGGAACTCTCGACCCTATGGCAACCGGTGTTCTGCCGGTCCTTATTGAAAGAGGAGTTAAGGCAAGCGAGTTTATGCTCAGCTCGGACAAGCATTATATCGCCACCCTTCTTTTAGGCAGGACCACCGACACCGAGGACGTGACGGGAGAAGTGCTGACCGAGAGCGACAATATTCCGAGCGAGGAAGCCGTTCTCGAGGTGATAAATTCCTTCGTGGGGGAATATATGCAGACACCGCCTATGTATTCCGCCCTTAAGGTTGGCGGAAGGAAGCTTTGCGACCTTGCAAGAGAGGGCGTTACTATAGAACGTGAGGCAAGAGAGGTGATAATCCACGCCATCACCGCCGAGAGGATAAACGAGCGCGAGTACACCCTCGACGTGCGCTGCTCGAAGGGCACGTATATCCGTACCTTGTGCGCTGATATCGGCGCGCGCCTTGGATGCGGAGGCTGTATGAAGACGCTCTGCCGTGCTTCCGCCTCGGGATTTACCCTTGCGGACGCCCACACCCTCGGTGAGCTTGAAGCGATGAGCGAAAAGGAGAGGGAGGATTGCGTTTTCCCGATAGAATATATTTTCCGCCACCTTCCCGAGGTTAAATTGCCTGCGTTTTTTGCAAAACTCGCGCATAGCGGTCTCGAAATATATTTTAAAAAAATAAACCTTGACCTGCCTCTCGGACAGAAGGTCCGCCTTTCCGACGAAAACGGCTTCTTCGCCCTCGGCGAGGTAAGAGAGTACGAGCAGGGAATGGCAATAAAGCCGATAAGGCAATTTGAATGAATGCATAATTGTAGGGGAGAGCATTGCTTGTCCGCTTAATGTCCCCATTTGGGTTTAATTTTCCAAAGGAACAATTATTTCCCGAAAAACATTGACAAAAAATTCTTTTTATTATATAATTAAAAAGTTAGAAAATTTTACGGTTTACTACCGAAAGGAAAATAAAAAATGCAAGTTAGAATTGAAGAGCTCAAGGTGAGCTTTGCTGAGGCTCTTGCTTCCGCAAATTCTGCCGAGGCGCTTGAGGCTTTGCGCGTTGAGTATCTCGGTAAGAAGGGATACGTTTCAGAGCTTATGACACAGCTTCGCTTTGCCGAGGACAAGAAGGCGGCAGGTCAGCTTATCAACGGACTGAAGGTTTACTGTGAGGGCGAGATCGAGAGAGCAACCGAGGAGCTCCGCGCGGCGGCAATTGCTGCAAAGGTGCGCTCTGCGAAGAAGTATAATCCCACACTTATCCGTCCCGAGGAGCTTGGCTCCTATCACCCCATCACCCTCGCAACACGTGAGGTTGAGGAGGTGTTTATCTCTATG
>SVTZ01000037.1 GCA_015063525.1 Oscillospiraceae bacterium | reverse complement strand
ATCGGTGCGACCGTTGTTTCCATCGGTACGACACTTCCCGAGGTTATGACCTCGGCCATCGGTGCGGCAAGCGGCAGCGGAGCAATGGCTTACGGTAACGCTATCGGTTCTATTATCTGCAACACCTCTCTTATCGCGGCAATTACCATTGCCATAAAGCCCGCAAAGGCGGACAGAAAATCGCTTATCTTCCCCGTATGCTTCTTCTTCGGAGCGGCGGCATTCTATGCGCTTAACGCTTACATTTTCGGAAGATTTGATCTCTGGGTAGGACTTGTTCTTCTTGCAGGATTCGTTGCTTATATGATAATCAACGTTATCAATATGAAGAAAAATCCCGTGGCAGAGGAGGAGAGTGAGGAAAAGGAGGAGGCCCTTAACTGTGAGCTTCCCGAAAAGCCCTCTAACGCGGGTCTTGTTAAGGACATAGTTATGCTCGTCGTTTCCGCGCTCGTAATCGCGATAGGCGCCGACCTTCTCGTTAATAACGCTATCGTAATAGCAGAAATGCTTAACGTTCCACAGACCATTATCTCGCTTACCATCGTTGCTCTCGGCACCAGCCTTCCCGAGCTTGTAACCGCTATCACCTCTCTTATGAAGGGACACGGCGCTCTTTCACTCGGTAACGTTATCGGCGCGAATATCTTCAACCTTGTTCTTGTTTCGGGTGCGGCGATTTCTATCAATCCCTTTGAGGTTCCCGCAGAGGCAACCTTTATGGGCAACAACGCCTCGTTTATTTTCGACATTCCTCTTGTTTTCATAGCAATGGGCATTATGACTGTACCCACCATTATCAGAGGCAAGCTTGCAAGATGGCAGGGTGTAAGCCTTCTTTGCATTTACGCAGCTTACTGTGTTCTTCAGTTTGTTGTGCTTCCCAACTTTGCATAAGAATTTGAAAATCGGCAGACTTAGCTCTGTCGATTTTTTTAAATCATTTTTTACTTGACTTTTTCTTACCAATATTATACAATTAATGTGATAAGATTTTAAAGGAGAATTATGATGGCACAACACGTAGAACTTAAAACCAAGCTTGACGAGCTTCGCACTGTCAATCCAATGCTTGTCAGCTACAATGTAGAGATGACCGAGGTTACCGGAGGCACGTTCTGGAAGGCTTATACCGAGGCTCAGGTAGACGGCACCGAAGAGTTTCCCGTAATCAAGGATTGGTCCAATATGGGCAATCTCCAGCAGTGGTATAACCCTATCGATACCACAAATCCCCGTCTTATCAAGCTTGCTCGCGAGCTTGGCCCCGCTTGGATCCGCGTTTCAGGTACCTGGGCAAATAAGACCTATTACGATTTTGATAACAAGTACGAGGGAAAGGTTCCCGAGGGCTTCCAGAACGTGCTTTCTAAGCAGCAGTGGCTGAATCTTCTTGATTTCGTCAAGGCAGTGGGCGGTAAGCTTCTTGTTTCTATTGCAAACTGTCCCGGTATTCATTCCGCAGATGAGCCCATGCCTTTTGAGCAAGCAGATCTTCTCTTCAGAACATCTAAGGAGTATGGAGTTCCGATTTCGGCGGCAGAGTTCACAAACGAGCCTAATCTTATTGCGCTATCCGGTCTTCCTAAGGGATACACCGCGGCAGATCACGCACGCGACCACGACCTTTTTGGTGCTTGGCTTAAGGAGAACTATCCCGAATGTCTCTTCGTAGGTCCCTGCACGGTAGGCGACATAAATCTGTTCGGCTCTCTTGAGGGTGCGGGCGGTGGTATGGCTGCGGGCTTTGAGATGGTTACCACCGAGCAGCTTCTCGGCGATTACAAGTCTCCTATGGATGTTTTCAGCTATCATTATTATAACGGTGTTTCCGAGCGCGGCGCAGCTATGGGCGGCCATTGGCCCTATGAAGCTATTCTCAGCGAGCAGTACCTTGCTGTAGCAGGCAATTGCGCACGTCAGTACGTTGCACGCCGCGACAGATACGTTCCCGGCGGCGAGATGTGGGTTACCGAGTCGGGTGATGCGGGCTGCGGCGGCAATACCTGGGCATCCACCTACTGTGACGTTCCCAGAACTCTTAACGAGCTTGGTGATTTCTGCACCGTAACCGACGGCGTTATCTTCCACAACACCCTCGCTTCCTCTGATTACGGTTATCTTAAGCATGGCACGTTCGAGCCTCGCCCAAACTACTTCGCGGTTAAGCTCTGGAACACTCTTATGGGTACAACTGTTTACGCAAGCGGGGAGGAGATCAGAGAGGGCGCACACGTTTACGCTCATTCTCGTAAGGACGGCAAGGACGGTATTGCTTATCTCGTGATTAATAATTCTCACACCGAGGAGACTACCGTTTCCATTCCCAAGGATTCTACCGTTTACGCTCTTACCGGTAACGGCAAGATGCGTTCGAGAACTATGCTTCTTAACGGTAAGGAGCTTGTTCTTGGTGAAGGTGACGAGCTTCCTTCTCTTGAGGGTGAAGCGGTTAGGGCAGGTGAGATATCCGTTGCTCCGGGTGGCTGTACCTTTATCGTAATCTAAATCCGCACACCGTGACGTATTAATAAAAAACGCAAGACCGATGCAATGTAAGGAACAATAGCCTTCTTTGCACCGGTTTTTGTTTTTTAGCGTTTTTTTGAGATGCGCTTTTGGATTTATCATTTTTTTGATATTTCTCTAGAGCATAAGAAAGTTTAGTTTGTTTATTATGAAGCATAAATCTTTAAGTATTTATGCATATTTAACAAAAATAATTATTACTGTTGCAATTTTTTGTTAAATATGATATAATATTAGCGTAATCAATTTTACAAAAAAGGGGAACCGTTATGAAAAAAAGATTTGCGTTTATTGCACTTCTGTTGGTATTTTCGATCTTTACTCTCTCTGCGTGTGACCTGATAGCCAAGATACCCGGTCTCGGTACAGAGGAGCCGCCTGTTGAAACTCCCGATACTCCCCCCGATAACCCCGATACTCCCGAAACTCCGGAAGATCCCGGCGAAAACGAAGCTCCCGATGATCCAGAAACTCCGGTTGACCCCGGTGATGATGAAAATCCTGTGGATCCCGGCGAAAATCCCGATGATACCGAAAAGGAACCCGAAGTGCTTAATCCTATAAATATTTATGTCGTTGGAGACTCCACAGTTTGCTCCTTCGCTGATAGCTATTATTATCCCAGATACGGCTACGGCACACAACTTGGTAATTATCTTTCTAACGAGGCTACCGTAGTTAACCTTGCGCTCTCCGGCAGAAGCTCTAAGAGCTTTCTTGCAGAGGCAAATTACGAGACACTTAAAAACGGCCTTAAGGAAGGCGACTATCTCATTATCGGCTTTGGACACAATGATGAGAAGAGCGAAGACGCGGCGAGATTTACCGATGCATCGAAGCCTTATACCGACGAAGACTCCTTTGGCTACTATCTTAACGAGTATTACATAAAGCTTGCTCAGGAGTGCGGCGCAACTCCCATTCTCTGCACTCCTATTGTAAGAGCCTCAACTGATAATGACTACACCGGCTCGGAGGCTCACGTTACCGCGACCGGCGATTACGCTCAGGCTATTCGCGATCTCGGCGCAGCAGTTGGCGTTTCTGTAGTTGACCTTACAGCCATTACCAAAGCAGAGTATTCCTCTAAAGGCTTTGAAGTTATCAAGAACTATCACGCAGTTACCGTTGGTAAGCTTGATACAGACGGTACGACAGTAATTCCCAATTTTGACAGCGTTGATAAGACCCACCTTAATATCTACGGCGCAAAGTTTGTGGCGTACAGCCTTGCAAGCTCTCTTAAGTCGATAGAAGGTATAGGCAGATACGTTCTTGACGATATCACAGATCCCACCGAAGAAGATCTTGTTGTTAATCCCGACTATGTATATTCCGATTACGCAGCTCCGGATTTTGGAGCATACTCTCCCAAAGATCAGTTCACCACTACAACTGATGGCTGGTACGGTACCGCTTTCGGTGACACCGGCGGAGATCCTGCAAGCACAAGCAACGGCTACGTTGCAACCGAGACCGCAGAGGGCGTATTTAAGGTAGGACAGACTTCAGACTCAAACAAAGGTAAGTTTTCCTCCTCGGCTGACGGCTTTGCTTTCCTGTTCCGACAGGTTGAGGCTGATAAGAACTTCAAGATCAGTGTTATCGCGACTATTCTTAACACTGCTTCAACACAGCAGGCAGGCTTCGGTCTTATGCTTCGTGACGATGTTTACCTCCCTGTGAAGGATGCATCTATTGTTTCTAACTATGTTACCGCAGGCGTTCTTTGCAACAGCGACAATACTACAAACGCGCTCTTCTTAAGAGAAAATGCAACGCTTGCAAAGGGGCAGTCCTTCGGCTCGGCTCTCTATGCGGTAGGCGACGTTTATACAATGTCTATTGAGCGCGTTGGTCAGTCTGTAACCGTTACCGTAACCTGCGGTGGCAAGACCGTTTCTACCACTCATTACGATTTTGACTTCTTCGCAAAGGACAATGATTACATGTATGTTGGTATGTTTGCAAACCGCGGCACCGAGGTTGAATTCACCGACGTTGAGTTCGAGATCACCGGTATCTCCCAGGGAGCATAAACAGCTCTCAAAATTCAGTCAGCGCGCAAACTAAAATTTATATATAAGGAGAAAACAAATGAAAAAAACAATGTTTCTTTTAGCAATACTTCTTATTTTTTCTATGTTTGCTTTCGCATCCTGCGAATGGCTTCCCTGGGGCGACAATGAAGACCCCTGCACCGAACACGTTGATGCAAATGCAGACTATGTATGCGACAACTGCGGCGCAGAAATTGAAAAAACCGACATCCCCGACGATCCTATCGATGATCCCACCGACAAGCCCTGCACTCACGTTGATGAGGATAAGAATCATAAGTGCGACGCCTGCGAGATTGAAATGGGCGAGCACAAGGCAGCTGAGGGCAGTCACATCTGTGCTTACTGCGACAAGGCGGCAAGCGATTGCATAGACGAAAACACCGACCACAAGTGCGATATTTGCAGCGCTGAAATGGGTGTGCACAAGGCAGCTGATGGCAGCCACATCTGCGCTTACTGCGGCGCGGAGGTTTCTCAGTGCCAGGACGCAGAGGATGATAACGATCACAACTGTGACGTATGCGGCGTTTCTATGGGCTCCTGCTCATTTGATGAGAAAACGCATATCTGTAATTGCGGTGCAGTAGATCCTAATTATGAGAAGCTTGAGGGCTTCCTCAATATCGGAGATCTTGAAGTTGGAACTCTTGATCAGGATTTAATAAACGGCAGATTTACCATCTCCGCAGGCTCTGAAATCAGAAATAGAAATAAGAGCTACACCGATCCTGAAACAGGGGAGATATTAGGCCTTCCCGATTCGGTTAAGCTTGGAGATGACGCTAGCACAGTAACCGCATCGGTTCCCGGAACCGGTATACTTTATGTTTACGTAAGAAACGGATCGAGCAGTGCTCAGACGCAGTACATTAAGGTAACGGCTCCCGATGGAACGGTTAGTGAAATCGAGTTCCCTGGTAAGTCTGAAAGCGATCCTATGATTAAGCTCGAGATCCCCGTTACTGAGGGAGATTGGAAGATCAACCGTGTTTCAGGTACAGTAGACCTTCACGCAATCGGACTTTGGTGTATAGTTGAAAAGTCGGAGGAAAACGGCTTCGAGATCGCCTCGCAGGGCATCGTTGATTATCTATGCGGTCAGCAGCTTGATCTCTCGGGCCTTGTTCTTAAAGCAACATTTGCAAACGGCAATACCGCGCCTCTCGCTATTGAGGACGTTACTATTGATATCTCTGCCGTTAACATGGCTCAGTCCGGCGCTTACGCCGTAAAGATTAGTTACAAGGACTATGCACCCATCAGCTATATCATTAACGTGTATCTTCCTACAAGCATTACCATTGACTATGACATGACCGTACAGGAAGGTCAAAGCGTAGCAGGTAACGGTATGTATATTAACAAGAGCTTCAAGGAGGTTTACGCAGTAGGCGAGACTCTTAATCTTACGGGTCTCTCTGTTACCGTAAACGGCACTCTTGGCGAAGCTACAAAGAGTTTTAGGGTAGAAAATTATCAGGTAGGCGAGGTCGATCTCTCTACCGCGGGCGAAAAGCTCGTTAATGTTTTCTATATCTTCGGTACGGAAAGTGTATCCGCGAATGCCGAGATCTACGTTGTAGATACCGAGCCCTCTATCGTAGAGGACGCATATCAGGTTAAGGTAGACCAAAGCTACGACGGCATTGTCGGCGCAGTAGAAAACGGCTACAATATGTTTACCACCGTTCAGCAGGCTCTCGACTTCCTTGCAAAGGCAGAGGCCGGCAAGCGCAAGATAATGATTATCGAAGCAGGTCTCTATACCGAAAAGCTTGAAATCACCATTCCCAACCTTCATATCAAGGGTGTTGGTGCTGATAAGGTTACCATCGAGTGGAATTCCATCTACGGCATCAAGGATGCAGGCGGATTCTCTCAGGTTACCGACTCCACCCAGACTGTTGCAGTAAGAGATACCGCTACCGGCGTTACCATTGAGGGCATTACCATCTCCAACTACTGGAACAGTCAGGAGAGAATGGATGAGGCAGGTCTCGGCATTGAGAGAGGCCTTGCGCTTCTCGTTCAGGCAGACCGCTTCATTATGAAGGACTCCGCGCTCCTTGGTATACAGGATACGGTTGAGCTGTTCACCGGCCGTCAGTATTTTGAGAACGTATTTATTTCCGGCTACACCGACTTTATCTTCGGTACTAACAATACCACACTCTTCAAGAACTGTACCATCCACGTAATCGACACCGAAAAGGACGACAAGGGTACAGCTGGCTACATCACAGCCTTCAAGGGCTCTAACAAGGGCGCGGGCGATGCTATTGTTTACGGTGCTATCTTTGAAGGCTGTAAGTTCACCGCCGATGAGGGCGTCAGCGCAGGTAAGACCGCTATCGGCCGTACATGGGGCGCATATGCGGCAGTTGCAATTATCAACTCCGAGCTTGGTGGACATATATCCGTTTCCGGATATGATCCTAACGTTAACAAGAACGAGCGTTACATTTCTATGAACAAGATCCATCCAACCGATGAGACCGTTCAGTTCGTTGAGTACGGCAATACCGGTGCAGGTGCAATCACCGAGGCCGTTGCAGGTATGAGAATGCTCACAGCAGAGGAAGCGGCTCGCTATACCGACATCGCAACCATCTTTGGCAAGATCAACGGCGGCGTAAGCTATCTTGATCCTTGGGATCCCGCAGTTACCGAGATCGTTCTTGATGACAGAACCTATTACTATTTCAATGGTACTGAAGGAACATCCGGTATTTCCTATATATATAATCAAAAGCTTAACGGTACAACCGGAACCTTCGGCGATATCGCTATTGATGCCACTGCAGGAAAGGTAGAGGCAAGAGCCTCCGATACTCAGATCAACGCGGGCGCAAAGCTTACATTCAGCGTTAAGGCAGGAACTCTCGTGGTAATTAAAACCCACAGTGGATATGGAAATTACACGCTTAATGGAGTTGGAACCGTGGCATCAGAAACATATAGCCGTTATTATGCGGAGGATACCGAGATAACCTTCCTTGCGATCGGTCAGGTATATCTTCATTACATCATTATCGACCCTAACAGTGAAGCCCCCGCAGAGGCAACTCTTAGCGAGATCAAGGGTGAGGGTGTTAAAATCAACTATACCGTGGGCGATGAGCTTTCTCTTGAAGGTCTTGTAGTTAAGGCTTATTACTCTGACAATTCGGTTGTTACCGTTTCGGATTACACCATTGACTCATCCGCAGTTAACAATGCTGCAGCAGGAAGCTACGACGTAATAGTTTCGTGGGGCGGAAAGAGCTCAATAATCACCGTAGTTTATGAGGCGGCAGATGTTGACACCTCCATCATAAGTAAAAACACCACAATCACATACGGAACAGAAGGAAACTTTGAAACTGTAAATGGCATCGATCATTCAAACATTACCGTCAGCACATGGAACGCAGACAACTCACAGGTAAAGAACGGTTATCTCTCGCTTAAAGTAAATGCAAACGCTACCGTAAGCATCAAGGCATACAACGGTTCGCAGTACACTCTGTCTGATGGTACAACAACAGTTGATGTAGTTGCTACGTCCGATCCCTACGTTTATACAAACATAGCATCAGGTATCGTAACTCTTACCTTGACCTTTGGTAATACCGGAAGCGATTATCTCTACTCCATAGTAGTTGATTACTCCGGAGAATAATTTAATATTTATGCCCCCTCGGCATCACGCCGAGGGGATTTACTTTGTTAAACAAAAATTGACAATTCCTTTATTGACAATTTTATCGTTTCGGTTTAAAATATAATTAATAAATATTTATTTTGAGAGGGACAGAAATGCTTAAAATTCTTATTGCCGAGGACGACAGGGAGCTTCGCCAACTGTTTTCCCACGTTTTAATAAAAAACGGCTATTCTGTCAAGGGCGTTGCTAATGGAAGAGAGGCTATCTCGGCTATGGATAACGATTTCTTCGACCTGATAATTTCGGATATTATGATGCCTGAGATGGACGGCTATGAGCTCGTGCGAACCCTTCGTGATACGGGAAACACCACGCCGGTGCTTATGATCACCGCAAAGGATAGCTTTGAGGATATGCGCCGCGGCTTCCTTTCGGGGACCGACGACTATATGGTAAAGCCGGTAAACGTAAATGAGATGGTTCTGCGTGTGCAAGCCCTTCTTCGCCGCGCTCAGATGATAAGCGAGCGCAGGCAGGTTATAGGAAACACGGTTATGGAAATAGATTCGCTTACCGTTACCACCGAGAGTGAAAGCGTTATTTTACCTCAAAAGGAGTTTATGCTTCTTTATAAAATGGCTGCATCGCCGGGAAAAATATTTACCCGTCACCAGCTTATGGACGATATATGGGGCTATGATAACGAGAGTGATACCCACACCGTTGACGTACATATAGGCAGACTTAGAGAGAGATTTCGCGATAATAACGATTTTAAGATAGTTACTATGCGCGGTGTGGGATATAAGGTAATAAAGCTATGAGAAAAAACAATTCTTCCGCAGAGGAAAAGTCAGGCTACGTCGTAAAAGTGCGAGAGGCCTTTGACCAGATACGCCATCAGAAAAAAGAAGGCTTCAGCCTTAAATGGCGGCTTTTTTTAGTAGTTGCCATTGGTGGATTCGTAAACATTTGGCTCGGATACGGAGTGGCGCAGTTCCTCAGAATATGGGGCATTGAGTTTGATAATACCGAACTTTCGCTTCTTATAAGCGCGGTTTCGCTTGTTCTCGGTCTCGCATTTTCCTTCTTTACGTCAAAATGGATATTCAAGCCTATAGATAACCTTCGGGGGGCGATGGAGAAGGTTGCCGACGGCAATTTTGAGGTAAGGCTTACCGAAAGCTCCTCGTCAAGAGAGATACAGGAGGTCTATTCCGGCTTTAATCTTATGGTGAACGAGATCAGCTCCACCGAGATGCTCCGTAAGGATTTCACCTCTGATGTCTCTCATGAGTTTAAGACTCCAATAGCTGCAATAGAGGGCTATTCCACCCTTCTTCAAGGAAGCGATAACCTTGATCTGAATCAGCAGGAATACATTGAAAAAATACTTTATAATACCGGTCGCCTTTCCGGTCTCGTTGGAAATATTCTCCTTCTCTCAAAGCTGGAAAATCAGTCTATAGAGACCAATCAGCAGACCTACCGTCTTGACGAACAGATCCGAGAGTCGCTTTTGGCGATGGAGTCCGAATGGATAAAGAAGAATATTCAGTTTGACGTCGAGCTTGACAGCGTAAAGTATCTTGGCAACGAGGGACTTATGCGACATGTCTGGGACAACCTTATCAGTAACGCCGTAAAGTTCAGCCCCGAGGGCGGGCTCGTGAAGCTAAGCCTTATCAAGAAGTCGGGGCAGATAACCTTTGTTATTGAGGATGAGGGACCCGGAATTCCGGAAGATGCAAAAAAACGTATCTTCGACAAATTCTATCAGCACGATAATTCGAGAAAGCAGGAGGGACACGGTCTCGGACTTCCTCTTGTAAAACGAATTCTCCTGATTTCCGGAGGAAAAATCTGGGCAGAAAATGCTGATGGCGGCGGAAGCCGCTTTGTAGTAATTCTTGAAGAATAAAGTATTAAGATATTAAGGGCGTCGGTCAATTGCGACCGACGCCCTTTTTTCAACAAAAGTTGATATTTAATTGACATTTAGTTGCTAAATATTTAATATAATTTGTCCGTATAGTAACATAACTGTCTTTGGAGGACTAAAGTGAGCACATATAAGATAGACGGAAAACAGTATGCCGAAATGTTGATCTACGGTGCGGCAAGACTTGCCGAGCAGGCAGGCGAGCTTAATAAGCTGAACGTATTTCCTGTTGCCGACGGCGACACGGGAACGAACATGTCAAGCACCGTTGACGGAGGACTTTCTGCTATTGGCGAGGATATACCGAGCAGTATTGGCGAGATATCGGCAAAGTTTGCACGTGCGGCGCTTCTTTCGGCAAGAGGCAATTCCGGCGTTATTCTCTCTCAGATATTCGCTGGAATAAACGAGTATTTGAAAAGCTGTGACGAAGTGGATGTGCTTGGACTTGCCGATGCATATAAAAACGGTATAAGGACCTCTTATGCGGCGGTGCAAAATCCCACCGAGGGAACGATACTCACCGTTTTCAGAGAGAGCACCGAGTATGCCGTTAAGAATATTAACGAAAATTCTACCGTTGAGGAATTCTTCCGACTTCACGTTGAGCAGGCGCGCCGTTCGCTTGCATCGACTCCCGACCTGCTTCCCGCCCTTGCGGAGGCTGAGGTTGTTGACTCGGGAGGAGCAGGCTATCTCTGCATGGCCGAGGGAATGTACGGCGCGCTTACGGGCGAGCAGCTGCCCGAGCATCGTCAGACGACGACACCGAAGGCCACCGTGGTGGATATCGATCGCTTCACCCGTGACAGCATACTTGAATTTGGATATTGCACTGAGTTCCTTCTCCGCCTTATGAGCGCGAAGGTCGATCTCGATGGGTTCGATATAAATATCATTCTCTCGGAACTGAGAGAACTCGGCGGCGAGAGCATCGTTGCCTATAAGCAGGATGATATAGTCAAGGTTCACGTTCACACCTTCACTCCCGGTGAGGTGTTGGCGAGTATGCAGAAATACGGCGAATTCCTTACTGTTAAGATAGAGAATATGTCTCTCGGACACTCTGGGGAGACCGTGAAAAACAAAGAAAAGCCGAAGACAAGAAAGAAATACTCGGTTGTAACCGTTGCCTGCGGAGACGGAATTGCTGCCCTGTTTACCGAAATGGGCGCAGACGTAGTTATAGAGGGCGGTCAGACGGCAAATCCCTCGACCGGCGAATTTATCGAGGCGTTTAAGAAATGTAACGCAGATAATATCATCGTCCTTCCGAATAATAAGAATATTTTCCTTTCAGCCAGCCAGGCCGCAGAGCTTTATACCGATTCGTCGGTGAGAGTCGTTAAGACACAAAACCTGATCCAGGGCTTCTCGGCGCTTTCGGTAATAAATCCCGGAATGACCGATATTGATGTCATCGTCAGCAACGCAGAATCGGCCGCCGAGGCGGTGATTGACGGCGAGATAACGAGAGCCGTGCGAGAGGTGTCAGTAGACGGTAAGCATATCAGCGAGGGCGATTATATGGCCCTCAGCGGCGGCAGGATCGCCCTGACCGCACCTACTGCAGAGGAGGCTCTTATTGGTTTTATTGAGGGGGCAGACGTTGATTTCTTTGAGATAATGACTCTCTTTGTCGGCAAAGAGGTGGATGCTGACCGCCGTGTTGCCATCACTGATAGGCTGAAGGAGGAATATCCTGACCTGGAGCTTAATGTATACGAGGGTGGCCAGGAGGTCTACGATTATCTTATCGCGATAGAATAGGAGTTACATAAATGATTAAGATCGTTATTGACACCAAGGGCTCGGATAAGGGCCCGTCAACCATAATAAGGGGCGCGTCGCTTGCTCTCCAAAAGTATCCCGAGCTTTCAGTGCTTCTGGTAGGCGACGAGCTTCTTATCAAGACAGAGTGCCAGGTCCTCGGTATGCCTATGGACCGAGTGGAGATACTTGATGCACCGGGTGAGATTACCAATTACGACTCACCTGCAGACGCCATTTTCCATAAGACTGAGTCCTCGATGCTAAAGGGACTTTCCACCCTTGCCGAGAGGGATGACCTTTTCGGTCTCGTTACCGCGGGCAACACGGGAGTTCTTCTTACCGGTGCTATGCGCTATCTCTCGGGCAAGGAGCGAGTTCGACCCGCGCTTGCGGCAGTTCTTCCGGCGGCAAACGGAGGCTTTACCTGCCTTGTTGATACCGGCGCGACCATTGATTGCACTCCTCAGATGCTTCATCACTTTGCGCGCCTCGGCTCGGAATTTATGCGTGAGACCTACGCTATAGAAAGTCCAAAGATAGGCCTTCTGTCAAACGGTGCCGAGTCGTCAAAGGGAAATAAGCTTGTTAAAGAGACCTTTCCTATACTTGAGGCCGACGAGAGCCTTAATTTCGTTGGTAATATTGAGGGCAGCAACGCTCTCTCGGGCGATTGCGATGTGCTTGTCTGCGACGGATTTGCAGGCAATCAGGTAATGAAGGTTACTGAGGGAACTGCCACGAGAATTATTACAGATATTATGAAATACGCCCACCGCACCGAAAGTGACGAGGTTAAAAAGCTTGCCTTCCACCTTATGGGCGTGTACGATATTGGCTCGCTCGGTGGCGGCAATATTCTCGGAATAGCGAAGCCGGTTATCAAGGCGAGAGGAAACGCAGGCGAGACCGCTATAGTCAGCATTGCGGGTATGTTTGTAAATATGGCTTCGAATAAGGCTATGTTCGATATAGAGAAAAATAAAATATAGGGGAAAATCAAATGAGCAAGATAAAAATTATGTGTACCTCCACCGGCTGTATCGACTACGCACCGGAAAGGTATAAAAATCTCGGAATAGAAATAATCCGTATTTACGTTATCTACGGCGGAAAGGAGTACAAGGAGGGACTTGATCTTGACCCCGTGGATTTCTACAAGTATCTTGAGACCCTTGAGGATCCTAAGAACAATCTACCCTCTACCGCAATGCCTGACACCGAGGATGTTATGGCTTCCTTTGAAAATGCTGTTAACGAGGGCTGTGACGAGGTGATCGTCTTTGCCATCTCCTCAGGACTCGGCGGCACTTATAACAAAATCTGCCTTCTTGCAAAGGAGTATGAGGATAGGCTGAAGATACACGTCGTTGATACTAAAATCACCTGCTTTGGCGAGGGCTTCCTTGCCATTAAGGCGGCGGAGTTTGCACAGAAGGGAATGTCAAGCGAGCAGATCCTTAAGGAGATAGATTGGATGATGAAGCGCCAGGTATTCCTCGGCGTTGACGGCAAGCTTGATTACCTTATCTACAACGGCCGTCTTAAAGGCGGAAAGGCGCTGATGGGCCAGATACTTAACTTTTGTCCCGTCCTCACTTTCAATGAAGCAGGCGAATGTGTTGCTCTTGAAAGCGTACGCACACAGAAAAAGGCTCTCGCTCGTAGCTGTGAGCTTATTAAGGAAAAGATCGGCGACCGTTCCCCCGAGGATTATCTTCTCTGGCACGTTTATACCGGCCCGTTGCTTATCGAGACGCTTAAGGATATCGAGCCTAAATACGGTGTGCAAACAAATCACGAGGCGGTTATTATGTCTCCTGTAAGCGGAAGCCATAACGGTCCTTGGCTTGCAGGCTACGGCCTTGCCTTCCTCCGACGCGACGACGAGCCTTTGGAGGATTGATATGGTTGATATCAAAGAGGTAAAAACAGGGAAGGATATCAAGGAATTTATAGAATTTCCTCTCCGTCTTTACAAGGACTGTCCTTATTTCGTTCCTCCGCTTTACTCCGATGAGAAGAAGCTTTTGAAGTCCGGCGGTAATACCGAGGACGCAGAATCGGTCTTTTACCTTGCTGAGAGGGATGGTAAAACCGTAGGACGAATACACGGAATTTTGCAGAAAAAATACAACTCCGAGCATAACGCAAGTCAGGTGCGATTTAGCAGATTTGATAGCGTAAACGATCCGGAGGTTGCTAAGGCTCTTTTTTCCTCGGTTGAGAAGTGGGGAAGGAAAAAGGGTATGGGCGAGATGGTCGGCCCACTTGGCTTTACCGATCTTGACCGCGAGGGCCTTCTAGTTGAGGGCTTTGAGGAAAATTCAACCTTCGAGGAGCAGTATAACTATGAGTATTACGGTGCTCTTATAGAGTCTGCAGGCTTTAGAAAGGACGTTGATTGGCTCGAATATGAGCTGAAAAAGCCCGAAAAGCGCAACGAGATGCTCTCCCGAGTTGCAAAACGCGCCCTAGAGCTTAATAAGCTTCATATCGCAAGCACCGATATGTCGAAGAAAAAGTACATAGAGAAATACCGTGATGGCTTCTTCGATTGCCTTCACGAATGCTATAGCCACCTTTACGGCA
>SVTZ01000036.1 GCA_015063525.1 Oscillospiraceae bacterium | reverse complement strand
CGGTTATACAACCTACACCTGTCACTGCGGTGACAGCTACGTTGCTGACAGAGTTGATGCAAAGGGACACAGTTACACTACGACCGTAACCGCGCCCACCTGCACCGCGGGCGGTTATACAACCTACACCTGTCACTGCGGTGACAACTACGTTGCTGACAGAGTTGATGCAAAGGGACACAGTTACACTACGACCGTAACCGCGCCCACCTGTACCGCGGGCGGTTATACAACCTACACCTGTCACTGCGGTGACAGCTACGTTGCTGATGAAACCGAGGCAACGGGGCATAACCATCAGAGAAATGAGGAAAAATCCCAAGTTCCCACCTGCACTATGGGCGGTAACGACGTTATGACCTGCACCGGCTGCGGCGACGAGTATATGGTTGCGCTTAATTCTCTCGGTCACGATAATGAAAGGGAGGTTGTAAAGGCAACATGTACCGAGGCGGGATATATTAGAACCGTCTGCAAGACCTGCGGCTTTGAGAAGATAGATGCCGGTGATCCTGCAAAGGGACATAATTATGTTGACGGAAGCTGTACTGTCTGCGGCGAGGCTGACCCTGAAGCTCCCGACGAGCCCACCGATGAGCCTACCGATGAGCCTACCGATAAGCCTACCGATGAGCCTACCGACGAGCCCCAGCAATCGAGAAGCTTCTGGCAGATAATAGCTGACTTCTTCAAGTCTATAATTAACTTCTTCAAAGGTTTGTTTGGATAAATTACTATAAACGCAAAAAATGAGATCGCCTCGACAAATTCGAGGCGATCTTTTCGTTTAATAGGCTTGTATTTTAAAGAGAAAATGTTTCATTTATAAGAATTTCCTTCTTATTTTTTGCAGAAGTGGCGCTTTACAACATCAAAGCTAAGCTTTTTGCGCCGGTATTCGTCGACTATACCCTTGTTATTCATCGACCTTGGGCGGCCGTAGAACCAGCTCTCGTCCACACGCACGTCACAGAATTGCCAGATAAACACTCCCGTAACATCCTCATTTGCGAGAACTGCAGATAACTGCTCGTCGATTATTTGCGCCTGGCGATCCTCGCTCCACTTACAAGCAGATTCGGTGCGATAGCCATATATCGCGCCTGCTCCTATCTCGCTGACTATGAAGGGCTTATCACCGCCGCCGTGATCGTTTGCATATTGCAGAAGACTTGCTGTCATCTTGTCCGCGGCGGAAAGATCGGGGAAATCATACCAACCGGAGTAAAAATTCACCGAAACGATTTCTTCTAAATCAAGGCAAATGTCCTTGAAATGCTTGTTCGATGCGAAGGTTCTCGGGCGGGTCTTGTCCAGGGCGAGAATTCGGTCAAACAGTGCCTTGTAGCAGGATCTGCCATAGTCGGTGTCGCTGGAGCATTCATTAAGTATTCCCCAACAGAATATGCATGGGTGATTATAGTGACAAGCGATCATCTCGTCGATACACTTAAGGCTCTGGGGGAGAAAATTAGGATTTGCCATCTGCTTTTCATCGAGACCTCTTGCGTGAGCCTCCTCCCATACGAGAATACCCATCTCGTCGCAAAGGTCGAGGAAGAGCTCGTTGTTCGGGTAATGGCAGGTTCTGATGCTGTTCGCTCCCGTTTCCTTGATAAGGGCGAGGTCGCGCATCATCGCCTGAAGCGGTACAGAGCTTCCAAGAGAATTAAAGTCCTCGTGGCGGTTGAAGCCCATAAGACGCAAAGGCTCACCGTTAAGGAGGAGCTTTTTGCCTTCAACCTTTATCTCGCGAAAGCCGACCCTGTCTATCAGATCGTCAACCGTTTTATCTTCGAGGCAAAGCTCGGCGTAAATGGTGTATAGCCTTGGATCATTCACTGTGTAAGGAGTGACTCCGTCAAAATTATATTCGCCGGAAACGGTCACGGTCTGCCCTGCGGGTAGGATAATATTTCCGGCAGTATAGGTTTTGCCGGCTAAGGTATATCTAAGAGTGTAGGTGGCATCATGCGCAGCTTTGCTCTCTATCTCAGCACTGATGCTTGCAGACCAGCCTTCCGCTGTCTTTTTTGGCGTGAAGTGTACGTAATTTATAACAGCATCTCCCAGCTCCTCGATAAGAAGCGGACGTGTGATGCCGCCATAGGTGTAATAGTCGTTTTCTACGTGGAGTGCTGATGCCTCGGAATAGGAATTATCGACCTCTACCGTTATTTCGTGCTCTCCGTAGGGAAGCGAGAGGTCAGCGTGGAACTCGGTATAGGCATTGTAATGCTCACAGACGGGCTCTCCGTCAACGAATACACGGGCGGTGTGACTGACGCCCTTGAAAACAAGGCGAACGTTGCCGCCAAGAGTAAATTTTCTTCTATACTCCGCCTTACCCTTATAGGCAGCAAGAGAGGGTATAATCTCCCAGCAGGAGGGAACGGCAAGCTTGCCTTCATAGCTTTCTGTTTGGGTGCGAAAATCCCAAAGGCCTCCCGCCTCGCTAACCCGCCTCACTTTATGAGTGTTGAACAATCTGTACATACACAAGTCCTCCGTAAGTAATTAAGTTTTTCTTACATTATATGCAAGGGAGGCGAGCTTTTCAATGGTTAATATGCTCGCTTTATTGTCAAAAAGTACGCTACCTATTGACATTTTGCAAAGAATAACGTAAAATTAACCTTGAAGCTTAAATTTGAGAGGTAGTAATGGATATTTTTGATGAGATACTGGGCGGTATATCGCTGAAAATCGTTAACGGTCAATACGTTTTTCATACCGAGAACTGGCGCGAAACCAAAACAAAGCTATATAACACGGTCTGGTGCGTAAGACGAGGAAGGATACACATCAGTATCGGCGGAACCGAATATCTTGCAAAAGAAGGCGACGTTATACTATTTTCGCCCGGCGACATATATACTGCTTGGAGCGATGAGGGCTGTGAGTTCGTATATGTTTTCTTTAACCTTGAGCTTGGATGCTCGGGGAATATACCTACCCGGGACGGCGTTTCGGGCATCTTGTCGGGCGAGAGTGTGGCCTCGGCTAGCAGCAGATTCTGCAGCAAGTATATTCAAAATGCAAAAAACACAAAGCATCCGGGCATCAATGCTTATGCTGCATTTTTGTCCTTTATTACCAATATGCTTTTAGCCGTCAGGGAGGGGGGGTGTATTCTTTTCCAAAAACGAGATAAGAGAGCCGACTCAACCGATATGCAATCAGCAATCGAATATATGAGCGAGCATTTTGCCGATGGAGTGTCAGTCAAGGAGGTAGCGGCGAAATTCGGCATCTCGGAGAAGCACTTTATCACTCGCTTCAGATCGATAACGGGTATGCCTCCTAAAAAATATCTTATCGAATGCAGAATGCGCCTTGCCGTTGAGCTTCTTCGTGAGCGCGAGAGAACTATGGCGGAGATTGCACAGGAGCTTGGATACTCGGATCAGTATTCCTTCTCCAAGGCCTTCAAAAAGCATTACGGAGAGCCACCTTCATTCTTCAGGTGATTTTATTTAGTAAATATTTCTTCATTTCACGGGAGCTTTTTACTTTTTAATAATATCATCGGTTAATTTGTAATTTTACGCTTGAAAAAGGCGGAAATGTATGATATAATAAAAACGAAAAATTATCGGAGGAAAAACAATGAAGAAAATATTATCATCTATTCTTATTCTTGCAATGCTTCTGACTGCTTCTGTATGTCTATTCGCTTGCAATGGCGACGACGAGGGTAACGAGGGCGGCGGAGAAGGCAACGGCGAGCCCGTAAAGATTAATTACACTGTAACCGTTGTTGACAACGAGGGCAATCCGGTAAGAGGCGCGAAGCTAACCTTTAGCCCTAAGGGCGCTGCTGCGATTCCTTTTCCCACCGATGTAGAGGGTAAGGCTTCTTATAAGACCGACAAGGAGCTTACTGTAAAGGTTACAGAGATTCCCGAGGCTTACGAGTATGACAAGCTTAACGTAGAGCAGAGCTTCGATTCCGAGGGGAAGCTTACTATTACTTTAACAAAGCGCGCGCCCTTTGTTATCAAGGTCGTTGATCAGGACGGAAATCCTGTCGCGGGAGTAAAGGTTCAGATGTGCGACTCCGCCGGCTTATGCAAGATCCCCGTAACTACGGATGAAAACGGCGAGGGCTTCTACGACTTCCAAGAGGGCGATTTCCACGCTCAGCTTACGAACGGCGCCCCCAACGGTTACAGCGTTGAGGATCCCGATCGGTACTACGATTTTGAAGACGGCGTTGCGACCATACGCCTTACAAAGATTACAGAATAATACATTTACGCTCCCGAGTTTATCCTCGGGAGCGTATTTTTTAGAACATTTAATCATATTTTGGCTTCCTTATTTGTAACAAACCAACAAACTTTTAAAAAATGACAGAAAACTCTTGAAAAAGAAAGGGGATAATGGTATAATTAACTAGTAAAGTTATCCTTGTGCGTAGAGGAGACGATACGATTATATGAATTTATTTTGGAGGTATATATTATGTTCAAAAAAATATTGGCCTTGCTTCTCACATTGGCGATGCTCACCTCTTTTTGCTTGATCCTTTCATCCTGCGAGTTCATTTCCGGCATTCTGGGCGGAGAAGGAACCGGTGATGGCGGCGGCACCGGCGACGGAGAGGGAGAGGTATGTGAGCATACCTATGATGAAACGTGGCTTTATGACGAAAACCAGCACTGGCACGCAGCTACCTGCGAGCATAAGGACGTAAAGGTTATGCTTGCAAATCACACCGACAACGATTATGATGACTATTGCGATAAGTGTGGTTACGATATGGTGCCCGACGTTGAGCAAACGCCTCAGGCGAAGATCGTTACATACGTCGTTGACGTTCTTGACGAAAGCGGAAAGGGTGTTGCAAACGTAAAGATCAGGCTTGTTTCCTCCAAGGGCTTCTACACCTCTGTAAAGACTACTAACGCAAGAGGACGAGTAAGCTTCAATCTTGAGGAGGGCGAGTGGACCGTTGCTCTTGATGAGGCTGTTGAGGGATATTCAAACACAACAAGCGAGAGATATGTGTTTGACGGACGTTCTGCTACCGTAACTCTTAAGTAATCATTTTTGGAAAATAATTCCCTGTAAATAAAAAAGTGACCGAGTTTATCGGTCACTTTTTCGTTAGCTTAAAGCCGTCGATCTCTCCCTTGCACATAGCGTTGAATATGCGGTGCCTTAAGCCCTTGTTATTTTTTTCAAGCTCCGAGAGGATCTTTTTCATATTCTCCCTTTCGGTCGCGTGATCCTCGGGACAGAGGCTCTTGACTACGGGGAGCTTTCGTCTGTTAGTAAAATACTGCACGTCCTTTTCGGTTGCGTAGAGCAGGGGACGGATAAGTCCGAGCTTACGGTTAGATAAATATGACTTGGGCGAGAAGCAGCCGAGCCGTCCCTCAAAGAACATATTCATCATAAAAGTTTCCACAGCGTCGTCAAAGTGATGGCCGAGAGCAACTTTATTGCAGCCTTGCTCCTGAGCCGCCGAGTGAAGCGACCCGCGACGCAGCTTTGCGCACAGCGAGCAGGGGTTCGGCTCCTTTCGGATATCAAAAACGATTTTAGCTATGTTGGTATGTTCTATTACATATTTGACGTTTATTCTGCGGCAGAATTCATCCACCTCTGAAAAATCCGATCCTTCAAAACCCATATCGACCGTGATTGCCACCACCTCATAGCGTTTGGGGTAGAAGCGTCGCATCTCCGCCAGTGTCTCAAGCAGGGTAAGTGAATCCTTGCCTCCGGAGATGCCTACTGCGATCCTGTCGCCCTCTTCTATCATATCGTAATCGTCAACTGCCCGCCTTACAAAGCTGAGCATTCTTCTCATTTCACTCATAAACAATTATCATTCCTTTGCATAAACTAAAAAAGGAAATACTAGGCAGGAGAGAATAAAACAAACCGGATCTAAAGAATGAATTTTCAGTGCTTTATGCACCTATCTCTCTTGCAAAGTCCACACTTGGCTGCGAGAGCCAAGCACCTAAATCATCTTAAAACGGAGGATCAATATGCCGATAAAAATATACATCGATCAAGGCCACAACCCCAGCGGCTTCAACACCGGTGCCGAGGGCAACGGATATTACGAGCAGGATCTTACTTACGAGATAGGCAGAAGGCTGTATAATCTCCTTCTGACCAATCCGGAGTTTACCCCGAGACTATCACGCCCAACGCCTGAAACCATACGAGGAACGAGCAACTCCTCAAGTCTTGTGGAAAGAGTAGAGGAGGCGGATGATTGGGACGCCGATATATTTCTTTCACTGCACAATAACGCCGCGGAGAACACTAACGCAAGCGGCAACGAGGCTCTGGTATACGGCCCGGGCGCTACGGTGGCAAATAACCTTGCCTCTCAGATACTCGAGCAACTGACATTGACAACAGGGCTTCGCAACAGGGGAATAGTCTACCGCCCAGGACTATACGTCTTAAAGGAGACTGAAATGCCCGCTGTGCTTGTGGAAATGGGCTTTATCAGCAATCCCTACGACGCAGACCTTTTAGCAAATTCGCCCTATCTCTTCGCTACAGGAATTTACCGCGGTATTTTAAGCTATTACGGTCTTCTTTAACCGTCTTTAACTTTTCTTTGAAATTATCGCAGCTCGATCCCGTCGATATTTAGGTACTCCTCGGCGAGAGTGGGAGTTGTGGCGCGAAAATTATAGCTAGCTCCGCATTTTTCGCAATAGGCTTGAATGCCGCCTTCGATAAACCTCAGATCGTAGCTTCCGTCGCCGCAGGGGCATTTTACACCTCCCTCGGCCTCCAGATCCTTGAGGACAAAGCGAAGGGTGTCGTAAACCGCGGGGTCGGGAAGCAACTCGGCCTCGGTCATATCCTGAGGCTGAATGTCCGAGAGCTCCTCAGCCTCCAGCGCCTTCATAAGAGAATTAAGCTCGTCCGCAGTGCGCTCAAGCTCGACACCGAGCTCGGCCTCGGATCCGATAAATGCAATATCCATACCAGAAAAAGGGCAGCTGAGAGTGGTTGCCCTTTCTCTTTTTGCAATATCAGAGGAGATAAGATAGCCGTGGCTGCTTTTGCAGTAAAGGCAGGGGACACTAAGGCGAAGCTTCTCCTCTTTTTCTCTCTTTATATCGAGGGAGGAGCCGCTGCATTCGCATCTTAAGCGAAGCAGGTCGCTTACCTTAGTCACGCCTTCGAAGATACCGACCGTTGCAATACCGCACTCGGGGCATCTGTAGGTAATATGCTTTATTTTTTCGTTCATAGTTACTTGGTTGTTCCTTTATTGAATTTCTTTTCCCACTCGTCGAGGCTGATCATAACACGGCGGGCTTTGCTTCCCTCGTACTCAGTAAGAACTCCCATTTCGGTCATCTTGTCCATCAGCTCTGCCGCTTTGTTATAGCCGATAGAGAGCTTCCGCTGTAACAGGGCAACCGTCATGGATCCTTGGGCAACTGCCAGCCTTGCCGCTTCGGCAAGAAGCTCATCGCCTTCAAGAGGCTTATCCTTCGATACTCTCTCTGCGGTCATTGAAATTGCAGCATAGGCAGATTTATCGTATACCGCCTTGCCGTTCCTTTTGATTAAATGAGCCGTTATACCCTCAAGCGTTTCGTAGGAAACAAAGGGGGTGTGTACTCTCACCGGCGAGGGAGAGGCTACGAAAGAATAAAGCGCGTCTCCAAAGCTTAATAACAGAGGTGCGCCTGCTGTATCGATAATCGTTCTTGACTCAATATCGTTATTGGTCTTAAAGGCCATTCTAGTGGCAATATTTGCCTTGAGTATACCGTTTGTGGTAGAGTTTTCAGGTCTCTGAGTTGAGAGGATAAGGTGAATACCTGCCGCCCTCGATTTTGCGGAAAGTCTCGTTGTGCTTCTCTCAATCTCGGACTTGTGGTTGTAAAGAAGGTCGGTGTAGTCGTCTATTATAAGCACGAGCTTGGGCATAATATCGGTCTCTGCCGCCTTTGCGTTGTAATCGTCGACGTTTCTGACCTTGAGCTTTGCAAATTCTACGTATCTTCGCTCCATCTCGTCGCAAAGCCAACGCAGGGCCTTCGCCGCGTCATCGGCGTTCTTTATAACAGGAACGAGTAGATGCGGCATATCGTCGTAAACGCTGAATTCTATTGACTTTAAGTCTACGAGTATAAATTTGATTTTCTCCGCCGGAACGCGTGTAATAACGCTCACTATTATGGAGTGGAGCAGGGTGGTTTTTCCCGTCGCGGGTATACCTCCTATCAGAAGGTGGGGAAGCCTTGCAAGGTCTACGAACATTGCATCGCCTTCGGGCGTTCTGCCAAGGCAGATAGATGTGTCGGCACGCTCCTCAATGCTCATTCTCTCGCGAAGTCCCGCCTCCTCCATAAGCTCGTCAAGTCTAACTACCGTCTGGCTGGAATTTACGATTTCAACCGCGATTTTCTGCGCTCCTATCATCGGAGTTATAAGTCTGATATTTTGGGGAGAAAGCGAGAGAGAAAGGGCAATATCCGCTTTAAATTTCTCAAGCAAGACGGGCCTTAATGAGGAATCGGGATTGATCGAATATGTAGTTACGCGAGGGCCAACCGAAACCTCGTATACGAGTGCGCGGAGCTTCAGATCGTGAAGAATTCGGTTGAGAATTCTCGCGTTATTTCTGATACGCGCCTGATCCTCGTCGCTGACACTGCCTTTGTAAATTTTAATCGGAATCGTATCTGCATAGTCTCCCACCGCTTCGCGGTGCATTTGCTTCTTCACCTTTTCCGCGCCGAAAAAGGCCGACAGGCCGTCCGAGACTTCTTCCTCAATACCGTCTTCCTCGTTGTTAATGTAATCGGGATTGCAGGATTTCACTATCTCCGCGTCGATGAGCTTCGCAACAAAGCTGCTTCTGTCGATAAAGCGTCGGTAAAACATATTTTGCAGACTTCCGAGCTGCATTTCAATGCCTGGAGTCATGGCTATGTTCTCTTCCAGATGAATAGCGAGCATCTTCTTTTTCTTCGATACGGCATAGTTTATCTCTCGGATACAGTTCTGCGACATCAGGGCGTGATCAGATACGAAAATGAGAACGACCTCAGCTCTGACGAGGTGATCGGCAACGTATTCGGGCCACTCTGTTCCCGCGGCAATACCGCCGTCGTACCACACGCGAAATCCCGCCTCGTCAAGCTCCTCAATAATCGGGAGCACCGTGGGTGAATCCTTGTGCGCGTAGCTGATAAATATGTATTTTTCCTGTCCTTCGTATATTTTCATAGTCGGGCTCCGTTTTTATTTTAAAAGGTTTGCCAGCTCGTCGCCGAATTCCATAGCGGCTCTAAAATCTCTTGCTGTTGTTATATTTCCGTCGGTCACTACCGCTGAGTCTGTGACTAAAGCGCCGACAAGCTCGCCTTCAAAGCCGGGAAAGCAGGTTGCACGCTTACCCTTAAGCAGACCACGTCTGCCAAATACAAGCGGAGCCGCGCAAATAGCCGCAAGCCGACCGCCGTTCTCCGTCACAGCCTCGATCACCTTATCGGTGTAGGGCGATGCGTCAAGATTAAGCGAGCCGGGCATTCCGCCGGGGAATATGGCCATATCGACCTTTGAGAGGTCGATATCCTCGGGCAGTGAGTCGCATACCACAGGTATACCGTGAGAGCCGACGGGAATTTTTCCACCTATGCCTACGGTCTTTACGTTATGGCCTGCGCGTCTTAATATATCAACGGGAGTGAGGGCCTCAAGCTCCTCAAAGCCGTCTGCTAAAAGTACGATTATCATATAAGTATCCTTCTGTAATATTTTGAAATTCGTGCCATATTTCTACGGCACGAATTCCTTTGTTTATAAAAGCACGCAATTAATCGAGCGATGCTCTCGCCAGCTTCTCGCGCCACTCGTCGGGAGTGAGAAGAACCTCTCTGGGCCTCTGACCGTTGGCCTCGCCAACGATGCCCATATCCTCCATTACGTCGATAAACTTTGCCGCTTTGCCATAGCCGATGGAAAGCTTTCTTTGAATGAGAGAGGTAGATATCTTTCTTGTATTGACTGCAACCTCAACCGCGTCAAGGAACTGGCGGTTGTTGAGATAGCCCTCGCCACTCGGATCTGCATCGGAGTCGGAGTCGTCGTGATCGTTTCCGCCGCCCTTCTTATTGCATCTTTGAGCCGCACGCTCGATCTCCTCCATAACGGTGGAGTCATAGCTCTCGCCATTGCTGAATTGACGGAGATGATTCATTATGGACTCAACCTCACCGTCCGCAACAAAGGCGCACTGAACTCTGTGAGGCTTGGGAGAGCCTGCGGGAGCGTAAAGTGAATCGCCCTTGTCAAGAAGCTTTTCCGCACCCGCCGAGTCAAGGACGGTTTTGGAGTCGACGTTTGACATAACCTTACAGGATATACGTGAAGGAACATTTGCCTTGATAACGCCTGTAATAACGTTTACCGAGGGACGCTGAGTACCGATAACAAGGTAGATGCCCGCAGCTCTCGCCTTCTGGGCGATACGCATAACGAGGGTCTCGACGGGATCCTTAACCTGAAGCATAAGGTCGGCAAACTCGTCAATTACGATAATGATCTTGGGCAGAGGATCGCCGAGAGAGGGATCCTGGGTAACCTTTTCGTTATACGCCTCAATATTACGCACGCAGAGAGGATTTAGCAGATTATATCTGCGCTCCATTTCCTCAACCGCCCACATAAGCGCGCCTGCCGCCTGCTTGGGGTCGGAGACGACGGGAACGAGAAGGTGAGGAATGCCATTGTACATTGTAAACTCGACCTGCTTTGGGTCGATCATAATAAGCTTGACCTCGTCGGGTCTCGCCTTGTAAAGCACGCTGATAAGCAGGGAGTTGATGCATACCGACTTACCCATACCGGTTGCGCCGGCGATAAGAAGGTGGGGCATCTTTGCGATATCGCCGAATACCGGCTGACCCGCAACGTCACGGCCGATACAGACGAAGGTCTTAGACTTTGAGGTCTGGAAATCGGCAGTCTCGAGAAGATCGCGGAGTCTTACGATGGAGGACTTCTTGTTGGGGATCTCAATACCAACCGCGCTCTTTCCGGGAATAGGCGCTTCCATACGGATAGCACCCGCCGCAAGGTTAAGGGCAATATCGTCCTGAAGGTTCATGATCGCGCTTACCTTAACGCCCTTTGCGGGAACGACCTCGTATCTGGTGATTCTAGGACCTCTGTCCACGCCCTTGATAGAGGCGGTGACGTTGAAGGAAGCGAGCGTCTCGATAAGCTTGTCCGCGTTTTCCTGAATTTCAGCCTGAATGTTCTCGTCATAAGCCGACTCCTCCTTGGCAAGAAGGTCGAGAGAGGGGAATTGGTATCCCGAGTAATCCGGTTTTTTGCTTTGTGCGGGCTTCTTTTCCTTTGCGGGAACAAGGGAAGTGGAGCTTGCCGACCTTACGATAGGCTCGAAGGCGGGCTTTTTCTCTACGGGATCGTCAAAAGGGACGTCGTCTGCCTCGCTGTTTTGGGGGTCAGCTACGATAGGCTCTGCCTTGATGGGCTCGGCCTTGCTTTGCGCCTGCTCAGCTCTCTGTTGGTCGAGAGAAGCAAGGAATGGGAACATTTCGCGCATCTTTATAACGTCGGGGTTTTGCTTTTCCGGAGGGATCTCCTGAGCGTCCTCGGCATCCTCCTCGGGCTCTGCTTCGATCTCCTCCTCGGAGTCGAAGTCAAGAATGTCGTCCGCTTCTTCGGTTTCAAAAACCACGTCTTCTCCACCGGCCTTTTCGTCTACGGATGTCCACTGAATTTCTGCGGTCTCAGCGGTCTCAGAGGCCTCGCTCTCGTCGGAGCCGCCTTCCTCAACTATGCTGAAAAGGGGAACGCTCGCCTCGGCCTGTGCCTCGGGAGTAAGTGTGAACTGAACGGTGGAAGCGTAGCTCCTTGCAGGAGCGTTATCTGCCGCAGGGGCAGGGGAATACCGAACTGTAGGATCAGGCTCATCAACCGGCGCAGCTTCAACAATAGGTGCAGGACGGTTTTCAACGCGGGGTGCTACGGGAGCGTAAGAGGGAGTCACGGGAGTGGGAGGTAGCATATTGCGCTCAACTCTGAGCGTATCCTCCGAAGGAGTAGCTACGGACTCCGTCTGAAGTGTGGCAGAGGGGGAGTAGGGCCTGAATACGGGAGAGGCAGGCTCATTAACGAGAGCTGATGCGAACTCCGCCGCCCTTGCATAGGTTGCCTTTGGAGTGCTCTCGGGAGGAGTGATCTCCTTTTCGGGCTCTCCAAAGCTGAACTCAAGAGTCTGAGTGCTATCACTTAGCTGGGCCTCGGGTTCAAAGACAAGCTCGCTTGCAGGGCTCTGCGATTCCTCGGAAGTCGGATAGGGAACTGTCTCGGCAGTCTCCGGCACGAAAGACGTCTCGGTAACGGGAACGGTTTCTGCCGCAGGTTCCTCCTTTGGAAGGCCCTGAAGCTGACGGTAGAGCTCGTCATCGGGAGAGGAAACTACCTTAGTGTAGGTCTTAAGATCGTTTGCGCTTCTCGCGTAGGCGGGATTACTTCTTGCTATTTTTTCCGCAATAAGAATCGCAACGTCCTCGCTCGACTCCTCCTTGTGACTGGGCTTGTCGTAGCTTACGCTGATCGGTGCGCTCTCTACGGGTGCCTCGGGAACAGCTTTCGGCTCCTTGGTTATGGTGAACTCAACCGTCTTGATAGGCTGAGTATAGGTGGTTTTAGTGTTGGAATAACTGCTGTATGCATTAACGCTCGCAGGTGCGGGCGTGGGCGCAGGAGCAGGTATAGGCTCGGGAATGGTTTCTGCCTTGGGTGCAGGGGAGCTCACCGACTCGAGAGTCTGTACGGGCGCAGGAGCAGGTGCGGGGGTAGGCTGAGACATGACAGGGCTTTCGGCAGGTCTGTTAGAAGAGCCGCCAAAGCCGAAACCGAAGCCAAAGCCTCTGTCGTTAGAGGAGGAAATATCGCTTGCTCTCATAGCAGGGTCGGAAACCGACTCAAAGAGTGGACGCGCGCTGACGGTCTCGGGCTCGGGAGTCTTTTCGGGAGCAGGCTTATCAACCTCGCCCGACTCCTTCTGCTTCTTATACATCCACTCCTTCTTACGGCGCTCAAGCTCGGCAAGCCTCTTTTCGCGTTCCGTGGGAATATGGTTTGCCTTCATCTCATATACGGTGAACTCGTCGAGCTCCTCAGTAACGGCAGAGTTTGTGGAAACTCTGCTTGCAAATTTAGCCGAGGCCTTTTCGCTGGTCGCAAAATCGAAGGGATCGAAGTCCTTTGTAAATACGTTGTCCGCGCTGTCGTCAAGACCAAAGAAGGCTTTTGAATATTCGTTCTTCTTCTCCTCGGTCTGCTCGGGCGCGGCCTTTTGCTCAGGCTCTTCCTCCATCTTTCCATAGGAAAGGTCAAGGGGCTTTTCGCTTCTTCTGCGTCTGCGCTCCTCTCTGTCGTCAACGACTATGACCTCATGCTCCTCGAAAACAGGACGCTTCGCAGGATCGGTGAGAGGTGATGTGCCGTGGGGCATAGCCTCCTCGTCAATTCCGAGCTGTTTTACCTTTATATTTGCGGTACCGCCTCTTACAGTGAAGAAATCGTCGTCGATAAGCTCCTCGCTCGCCGCCTCGCGTCTCAGCTGAGCCGCATCCTCCGCGAGCTGCTTTTTCTTTTCGTCGCTTTCCTTCTTCTTATCCTTTGCAATACCGATAAGAGCCTTCACGCCCTTTGCAACGGTTGTCGCAGCCTTGCCGAGCGAGCCGGCCTTCTCTGCAAAGATAAAGATACCAAATACTGCGATGACCGCCAGAGAAACGATGATAGCGCCAACGTTTCCAAACAGCTTTGCGAGAACAAATCCGAGAACACCGCCGATAAATCCGCCGCCATTCATCTCTACGAAGCAGAGGGCGGGTGAGAAGGTGACGTTATTCCAGCTGAAGATTGCGTATTCAATGCAGGAAACGCTTATCACAAGGACGGTTGAAAAAATAACCTTAGTAATCAGCTTCTTGCTCTGAAGATCTTCCGCGTAGCAAATCGCGTGAATTATAAGCAATACAGGAATTATATACGCCCCGAAGGAGAATAAGCCGCGGAGCAGGGCGCTGATTGCGCCTCCCACCGCGCCGCTTGGCGTGATAAGGCAAACGACTATAAACGCCGCCAAGGCGACGAGTATAATGGGTACGGCCTTGTGAATTCCCTTCAGGGTAGAGAATTTATTTTTATTGTTGTTTTCGCTCATTTATGTAAAACCTCCGCGATGTGGCAATATATTTTTACAGATATATAATAACAAATTTTTCGCTCGATTACAATAGCAAATCTCAAAAAAAGCAAAATATTTTTATTCTTTTGCCCGCGCGCTTAACATCTTTAAAAATTTTTAAAAGTATTTCTCTAAAATCCTTGACAAATATTTTAATTTCTGTTAAAATGATATCCGACTAATTATGCGCTTTTGACAGAAGGGTGAAAAATCTTACAAAAAGCGCTTTCAATAAAAGGCCTAGTGCCATCGGCGAGAAAGGAAGAAAAAATGCTTTTATACAACTCCGCAACAAGAAAAAGAGAGGAATTTATACCGAGAGAGGCGGGCAAGGTATCTATGTATACCTGCGGTCCTACGGTTTATCATTTTGCGCACATAGGAAATCTCCGTACTTATACTATGGAGGACGTGCTTGAAAAATATTTGCGCTACTCGGGCAATGAGGTTACCCGAGTTATGAACATTACCGACGTAGGCCATCTCTCAAGCGACGGCGACACCGGAGAGGACAAGATGCTTAAGGGTGCAAAGCGCGAGCATA
>SVTZ01000035.1 GCA_015063525.1 Oscillospiraceae bacterium | reverse complement strand
ACGGTATGAGCGAATATGCACGAAATGCCGATAACTCAAACGCCGCCTTCTTGGTCTCGGTAACGCCCGCAGATTTTGGCTCTGACGATCCCCTTTCCGGTATTGACTTGCAGAGGAAGATTGAGCATACCGCCTTTGCCGTAGCGGGTAATTCCTATAAAGCTCCTGCTACCTCTATGGATGCATTTATGAAGGGCGAGCCCGCACGTCTCGGCTCGGTAAAGCCTTCCTATGCTCTCGGCGTTGAAAATGCTTCTGCCGAGGAATATATGCCGAAATTTATTACAAACTCACTCAAGGAAGCGATCCCCGACTTTGATAACTGGATGCCGGGATTCTATTATCCCGATGCGGCTATGACGGGTCCCGAGACCAGGACGACCTCTCCGATTCGCGTGCTTCGCGATGAAAATTACGAGGCGGTTGGCATCTCGGGCCTTTACCCGACGGGCGAGGGCGCAGGCTACGCCGGCGGAATCGTCTCATCCGCAAGAGACGGACTTATGGTTGCCGAAGCTGTGATTAATAAATATAAAATTTGAAATTCGGAATTCGAAATTAGAAATTAAAAAAAAGGGCTGTTGCGTTTTGCAACAGCCCTATACTTTTGCCGTTATTTAATTGATCCGTTTTCATACTCCTGCATAAGAAGCATCAGGTCGGCGATCCTCTCGCGGATCTCGCTGCCTCGGTAGGTCTCGCGGATACGCATTTTGTCGGCCTTGTGCTCGAAGATTATCGTCTCGGAGACGATATCGGCGTTATTCTTGATGGCGTCGGCTCTGTCGAAGAAGGGCTCGTGTGCCTGAAGGCGCATACCGTCGGCGTTGTAGATCAGCGTATATCCGCCGATACCGGTAGAGTCGTGATAAGCCTTGCAGAAGCCGCCGTCGATAACGAGAATCCGTCCGTTTGCCTTAATGGGATTTTCGCCCTTATGAACGGGAAGATGACCGTTTATAATATGCGATCCGATGTCCGGAAGCCCGAACTCCTTAAGGATTTTGACGGCGATCCTCTCGTCGTCCCAGGACTTGTAGTATGCGTTCTTAGGCTCGACCCAGGAGTCCTTGTCCTCAATAAGAAGTCTTTCAAAGGTGGCTATTTTCTTTCTCGCGCATAGGGGAGAGTCCTTGCCGCACCAAAGGAACCAAAGGAAGTCCTTGCCCGCCTGCCTTTCCTCACTGCCGACCCTTGCAAAATATCCGACTCTCGCCATTTTGTCGCAGTGATCCATAAGTGCGCGGCCGCTTTTTCCCTCTGCAGCGGGAAGCGAAAGGAACTCTCCGTCCTCGTCCATAGGAATACAGCCGTGATAGAGCAGGTTGTTATTATAAATTTTATACATTCCGCCCTTGTCAAAGATAAAGCGGATCTGTCTGTTCAGTCTCTCCGAGCGCATAAAGGCAACGCGCAGATATTCCATAACCGCGTGCTCCTCCTCGGTAAGCTCGTAAGGATTATTCTCGTCAAGAGTTGGGAATGAGGAATCGCGAAGAGCGTATTCCTTACCGCCTATGCTGACCGTGCTTCGCTTTTTGTCGATCTGCCCTAAAATAAGCCGCTCATTCATCATAAATCCGGGATTACGCATTATCGCCTGACCCTCAAGCTTGAACTGAATGATGCTTATTGCCTTGTGCATCTGCGCTACGAGAGTGTCGTCAGCACCGCCGTAGAAATTACCGCCCGACTCGCCCTTGGGGCTGAAGGCTGAGATATCGCAGCCGCCGTAAACCTCCTCGGCAAAGAGGGCGAGTGGCCTTAAGGAAATACCGTAGCCTATCTCTATAACGTCAATATTTTTGTAGGTGATGGAGTTGTTAAGCACCGTCGCAATACACACACGCGAGCCTGCCGCCGCACCCATCCAGAGCGCGTCGTGGTTGCCCCACTGAATGTCGATGGATCTTTCTTTCATCAGCTCGTCGAGAATCTTGTCTGCTCTCGGTCCGCGGTCGAAAATATCGCCTACGATGTGCAGGTGGTCTATAACGAGGCTCTTTATCGCCTTGCAGATGCCCTTTATAATATCCTCTGCCGCGCCAATTCTTACCGCCGCCTTAACAAGGCTCTCGCAGTAGAGCGATTTCTTCTCGTCATCGCCGTCGCTGAGAAGCTCCTCAATGACGTAAACAAATTCTCCCGCACCCTCGTGCAGATGCTCTCGCACGACCTCTCTTGTATACTTGCTTCCAACGAGACGGCAGACTTTAAGCAGTCGGTCTATAGTAATCGCGTACCAGAGAGAAATATCCTCCTCGCGATCTTTCGCCGCGTCAAGCTTTTCACTCGGGTAGTATATAAGGCTTGCAAGCTCGGCTTGCTCGCTCTCGTTAATCTCGCTGTCAAAGAGCTGCCTGACCTTGTTTCTTATAACGCCAGAGGCATTGCGGCGTATATGAGAGAAGGCCTCCCACTCGCCGTGAATATCGCTCATAAAATGCTCGGTGCCCTTGGGCAGATTTAGCAGACCGTTAAGCCTGATTATCTCGGCTGCCGCCGCATCTCTCGAGGGATATTGCTTGCCAAGCTCCAAAAGGTATTTTCTGTCATTTGAATCGAAATTTGACATTTTAGTCCTCCCAAAAAATAAAAGGATGATCGCATATGGCCGAGCATCCTTTAGTGAGACTTTTTAAACGTTTTTCCGAAACTGCCTACTTTTAGAAGCTCTATTTAAGCCACTGCTTTTCGGTTTTTTTCATTAAGTAGTAAAGTCCGCTTCCGCCGATGCAGGCGCAGACAGCCTCGCCGACGCCTACCGTAAACATAAGGAAGAAATAGGAGTCGGGAACGCCGTAGGCGTATATCAGCACATAGGGAACGATGATCATATTTGCGAGCAGAGTGGGCAGGGTTGCAACCCATTTTACTCTCTCGGGAAGATTTCTCAGCAGCCTAGCTCCAATAGCGCCGATAAGCGTTGCAATACTGCCGAAAATAATATCCCAAATCACTCCGCCGGCCAATAAATTGGATATAAGACAGCCGATAAAGAGTCCCGGCAGAGCCTCGGGGAGAAAGATGGGAAGGATACACAGCGCCTCTGAAAATCTGAACTGAAACATTCCGCTTGAAAGTCCCATAACCGAGGCGAGCATGGTGAGCACCACGTACAGAGCCGCGATTATCGCACCTCTGGCGGTATAGAGGGAAAGGTTTTCTTTTTTCATTTGTTTTTCCTTTAGTTTTGTTTTTTTCGTCAAAAGACTCGGTGAGGAAGGTCTCGAACTCACCGCATAGATTATTATACCACAGTTTTTTAATTAACACAAGTGGAAAAACAAAAAATATTTTTGTCTGAATTTCGCCCGTCTTTTCAGTAGGTTTACTAAAATACGAAAAATCACCCTGACGTTTACAGTAGCAATTTACCGTCTCGCCTTATATAATGAAAGAAAAAAGTCAGGCGGTGTATCGGGTGGAATTTCTGCTTATCGGAGAGTCGAAAATAAAGATAGTCCTAGATAGTGAGGAGACGAAAAAACATAAGCTTGACGAAGGCTCTGCCTCTCTGTCGGGCGCAGGCATGCGCCGAAGCTTCTGGCGTATACTAGATATGGCAAAGAGTGAGGTCGGCTTCGATCCAGCGGGCGATAAGGTGCTGATACAGCTCTATCCGACGGCATCGGGCGGCTGCGAGATCTTCGTCACGAAGCTTGGAATTCTGCCCGAGTCCTCCGCAAGGCTGGTCTCAAGATCAAACAGAATATCTATGCTTCAGAAGAAGAGGAGTATTTACGTCTTCGATTGCCTCGACGATCTGATACGCGCATCAAGGGCGGTGAAGGCGCTCTCGGGCGATACTCCTCTCGTAAGCGACGTCTACGAGTCGGACGGCAGATACTATCTCTCAATAGAGGAATACGGAAAGGGCGGCGAGCCCACCGAATTTCCGTGTATTCTGGAATTTGGCAGAGGGCTCACCGCCGACGTATGGAGTTATATTTACGAGCACTCCAAGTGCCTCAGCGAAGGGCAGGGCATCGAGCGCTTCTCGTCTCTTTAATTACTTGTTTTCGATATCGTTCATCATAGCGACGCGCACAGCGTGGCGGCCGCCCTCAAACTCCGCGCCGAGGAAGGCGTCTGTTATCTCGAAGGCAAGACACTCGCCGATAACTCTCGCGCCGATGCAGAGAACGTTTGCGTCGTTGTGACACCTGGTCATTTTCGCCGAATATGTGTCAGAGCATACCGCCGCGCGAATTCCTCGGTGCTTGTTTGCACACATAGACATTCCGATTCCCGTTCCGCAGATAAGAATTCCGAAGGACTCGCCGTCTGCCTGCACGCTCTCGCAGACCTTCGACGCGAACTCGGGGTAATGGCAGGAGGCGTCGCTAAAACAGCCGCAGTCGCTTACATCATAGCCCCGGGAGGCAAGATGCTCCTTCATTTTTTCCTTAAGTGCAAATCCCGCGCTGTCAGCGCCGATGTAAATTTTTTTCATCATTTCGTCTCCTTTTTCTTTTCAGCCTCATGCTCAAGCCTCTCGCGCTCGGCCTGGGGCATTCTTAAATAGACGGGGGACAGCTCGGTGTCGCTTACCCACTCGCCGCCTTCGTATTTTCTTTTTGCCACCCTTGCAACGCTTGCCGCGTTTTCAAGGATTAAAAGCTCGGGCGTCTCGCAAAGCGTAATTCCCGAAGCCTCAAGCGCCGCTTTTGCAACCGCGTAGCCGTCGCCCGAAAGGTAGATGCTCTCGCCCTCAAAGGCCCAAAGCTCCTCGGCAAGGGCAGAGAGTGCAATCGCTCTGTCGGGAGTCAGTCTCTCGATATTCCTGCCGTCACAGCGGAAGGTTGCGGAGTAGACCTGACCGCGTCTTGCGTCCATGCAGGGAATCAGAATTCCGCGAAGAGGCACTAAATTCTCCGCCAGCGCCTCAAGAGTGGACACGCCCACGCAGGGAATATCTCTGCCGAAGGCAAGACCCTTTACGAGAGAGACGCCTATGCGCACTCCGGTAAATGAGCCTGGGCCAACCGCCGTGGCAAAAAGCTCCATATCCGAGAGGGAGAGCTTAAGAGATCTTAAGAGATCCTCCGCCATCGGTAAAAGCAGCTCGCTCTGGGTAAGTCCGTTGTCGATCGTGCAGTAGCCAAGCAGTCTTTCACCGTCGCTTACCGCAACGGTTGCCGCCTTGGCCGTTCCGTCAAATGCAAGTATTTTCATAGTCTATGTCGATCCTTCTTCCCTCGGCGTCGCCTTCAATTCTCGATATCGTCACGAAGATCGCGTCCGTGGGAATTTCATTTTCAATATTCTCCGACCACTCGGCGATACAGTAGCCGTCAGCCTCAACGTATTCGTCGTAGCCGATGGAGTAGAGATCGTCGCCGTCGGTTATTCTGTACATATCAAAGTGGAAAAGTCTCACACGGCCTTGGTACTCGTTTACGATGGTGTAGGTGGGGCTCTTCACTCCCGAAATACCGAAGTGGGAGGCAAAGCCGCGGGTGAAGGCTGTCTTGCCAACACCCATCTCGCCTCGCATAGCGATAAAGGCGCGGGTGATCCCTGCCTCCTCAAGCCGCCTTGCAAGGGCTGCTCCCACCGCCTCGGTCTCCTCGGGGGATCTGGTTATTTCAGTCATTTATTCTATCTCCGAAAGGTAGCTCTCAGCGCCATCGCCAAGAACGAAGCGGAGCATAGCGTCATACTCCGCCTTCGCCTTCTGCCTTTCTTTTTCTCCCATTTTTTCATTTTTCACTCCGCGAAGAAGGGTGTTCTTCGGGGTGTTCTCGGGATCGGTCAGCTCGAGAGCCGAAACGCTGTAGCCGCCTGCCCTGAGCCTTGCGAGACGAAGCGCGTCGGTGATAGCCTCGCAGAGCTTGTTTTGTATATGCGGATAATCAGTGACGAATTTTAATTCCTTGGCCTTTACCTTGCCGTTAAGATATCTGTGACAACAGGGTGTGGAGAGGATTATCTTTGCGTCAAGCCGCATCGCCGCGTTAAGCACGATGTCGGTGGCAATATCGCAGGCGTGAAGCGAGATCACCATATCCGGCCTCTCGCTTGGCACTATTTTCGCAATATCGCCGACCTCAAAGCGCATTCCGGTATAGCCAAGCTCCCTTGCAAGCGAGTCGCACCAGAGAATAACGTCGCGCTTCAAATCTGCGCCGTAAAGATAAACCGCACGTCCCTTAATCTCGGTAAGGTAGTGGTAAACAGCAAAGCTGAGATAGCTCTTACCGCAGCAGAGGTCGTATATTTTGATCTCTCCCTCGGCGGGGAGGGCTGGATAGATATCCTCGATATGCTCAAGGAAGCGGTTGATCTGTCTGAACTTGCCCTGCTTTTTATCGTGGACGCGTCCGTCGGCAGAGCTGATGCCAAGTCTTTTTAAAAATTCCTCGTTTCCCGAGAGAATGTAGTTCTTTTTCTTGTCAAGAGCCTCGATTGCCGACTCGAACTCGGGCCTCTCGCCCTCAAGCTTTCTTCTCAGCTTGTCCGCGCCGAGCAAGACGTCGCTGCCCTTAGATGCCTTATACTCCGCGTCGCCGATAGTGGTGATAAGGTTTGCCTGACGGTAGTTTTCAAGCAGGGGTAAAAGCTCCTTGTAAAGCTCGTCCGCGCCGATATTCTTATGTGAGACGGTGTTGCCCGGCAGGGAATATTCCATCGCCAGCATACGCCTTCCTCTGTGGGCGACGAGACGGCAGGATATCTTGCTGATCTCGCCATCGCGCGGTCTTGAAAGCACGAGTCTTTTCAGCGTCTCTTTCTTAAAGGCGGACTCGGTAAGGCTTAAAAAGTCCCTTTTATTCTTCATCGGCATTCTTCTTTCCGCCGATAGATATCTTTCTCTCGGTCCTGTCGGAGATGCGCTTAAGATTTCCTCTGTGGCACCATACTATAAATATGGCGAGAATTATAGTGCAGAGTGCCATAATTCCGGGAAGGGGCTGACCGCCGAATACGAAGGCAACGTAGCCCTGCAGAGTAATGGGATAGAGTATCGCGACGCAAACCGAGCCGAGAGAAACGTAGCGAGAGATGAAAACTATGATAGCAAATAGCAAAATCAGTATTAAGGCGGGGATAGGAGTAAGGATAAGCGCCATAGTCGCGGTGACGAGAACGCCCTTACCGCCCTTGAAGCCGTAGAACACCGGGAAAACGTGGCCAAGCACGGCAAACAGACCTGCCATATAGCAGTAGCCGTCGTTAAGGCTTATTCCGTTGTTATAGGAAATACCGAGAAGGAAGGCGGTGAAGAATATCGCCAGCGCAGTCTTCAGCATATCGCCGATGAGCGTCAGAGCCGCCGCCCCGAGACCGTAGGTGCGGAGCATATTGGTAAGACCTGCGTTTCCGCTTCCGTGGGTGCGGATATCCTCCTTATAAAGCAGCTTCGACACGATAATTGCCGAGCTAACACTTCCGAGAAGATAGGAGACTGCTATCGAAAGCAGTACGAAGAATATAAGAGTGGCATAATATTGCCATATTTCATTAAAAAGCTGGTACTCGTTTACCATTTTGGTAAGCAGACCCTCGTTGAATATACTCATAAGCAATGCGCTCCTTTTTAGGGATTTAACTGTATTATTATATCATTATAAATAAATAAAGTCAAGAAATATCTTGCATTTTGCATTTGTATGATGTATAATCTTCTCAAAAGGAAGTGAAGATAATGAAAAAGGCGCTAAAGAAATATTTTTCCAATATCGGCATCGAGTATTTTGCCGTCCTTGACTACGCGGACCTAAGAGAGACGAACCGCCGTATTATTGAGCGCGAGAGCTTTGCCCCGAGGAGCATTATCATCTATCTCTTGCCATACTATTCGGGGCCGACCGAGAATATTTCGCTTTACGCGGCCTCGCTTGACTATCACCTTGCCATAAAGGAGATAAACGACGGACTTGCGGTGCTTCTTCGGGAGAAATTTCCCTCGTCTCACCTTCGCGGCTACGGCGATCACAGCCCGATAGACGAGCGACACGCCGCACTTATCGGCGGTCTCGGAATTCTCGGCGACAACGGACTTATTATTAACGAAAAATACGGCTCCTTCGTCTTTATCGGAGACGTGGTGACCGATATCGACCCCAAGCTGATCGGCGCTGAGTCTCCCGAGGAATACCGAAGATGTGAGGGCTGTGGTGCCTGCCTTAAGGCCTGTCCTACCGGAATTCTCCGGGGCGAGGGGAGCGATTGCCTATCCGCAATAACTCAGCGCAAGGGTGAGCTGACCGACGAGGAATGCGACCTTATGCGAAAGCAAAACACCGCATGGGGCTGTGACCTTTGTCAAACCGCCTGCCCGCATAACAAAAGCCCAAATAAAACTCCCGTAGAGTTCTTCTACCGTGAGCGCATTTGTTGCCTTACCCGCGAGCTGCTTGACTCGATGAGTGACGATGAGTTTAAGGGGCGCGCCTTCGCCTGGCGAGGGCGCAAGACCGTAGAGCGCAACCTTGACATTCTCTACGGTAATAATGACTAAAAGCTACATAAAGCCAACGAAAGGAAACCCACGTGAAAAAGGACAGAAAAAAGCTTATTTCCCCCTTTGCCGTCTTATCGGTACTGCTCTTTATCATTATCGGCGCGGTGTATTTTGCAACCGACCTGTCGGCAGCCTTTGCTGATAGGGTAAATTCCACCGTCTCCAGAGCCTTTCGCATATTTATGGCGGGAATAGGAGATATTTTCCCATTTTCGCTTATCGAGCTTTTAATTCTTTGCCTTCCCATTATCCTCTTCTTCGTCATAAGGAAGGCGATACGAGTCTTTGCCGACCGAGAGGGAAGGGTACGATTTATTATAAATATTGCAGCCTTTGTTCTGCTTATCTATTCGGGACATCTTCTGGCCCTCGGTATTGCACACAACACCTCTCCCATATCCGAGAAGATGGGACTTTGCGAGACCGAGGTGACGAAGGAAAATCTTTCGGAAACGCTCGTTAGCCTTCGCGATGAGATAAACCTTATTGCCGAGGATATGCCGAGAGATGAGTCGGGCTTATTCGACCCCGGGTATTCCTATGACGAGATAAGCGCGCTTGTATGCGATTCCTATGACGCTCTTGCCGAGGAATACGGCCTTGACAGAGGCTTTGCCAGCCGGGCAAAGGGAGTCAGATTCAGCTTTGCTATGTCCTATCTCGGCATCACCGGAATTTACACCTACCCGACCGGCGAGGCCAACGTAAATACACAGTATCCCGCATACGTAACCATATTTACCACCGCCCACGAAATGAGCCATCAGCGGGGCATTCTCCGTGAGAACGAGGCGAATTTTGTTGCCTATCTGATAACCACCGCCTCGGGGGACGATTGCCTCCGTTACAGCGGACTTTTAAATATGTACGGCTACTTCTCCTCGGCTCTTTATAAGACGGATAAGGAGGCATATTACGCAATAAACGGGGAGCTTTCCCCTCTTGCAAGGACGGATATTCGCGCGGCAAACGCCGTGACAGAGAAGTACGGAGATACTATTATAGAGGATATCTCCGAGTGGATAAATAATCTATATCTTAACTCAAGCGGAACGCCCGACGGAACGGTAAGCTACAGCCGTGTGGTCCATCTTGTTCTCGCTTATGAAAATGCAAGAAAGTAACTAAATTTTCTCTCCCGAATAATATGGTATCATTCCATTTCTTTGGGGGAGCTTATGAAGAAAATAACCGTTTTGGGCGGCAGTCCTCTTAACGGAGAAATAACCGTCAGTGGATCGAAAAATGCTGCTCTGCCTATAATTTTCTCCTGCATTTTAACAAAAGGCGTTTCCGAGATAGAAAATCTTCCTGATATCGGCGACGTGAGAAGCGCACTCTCTATCCTTCGGGAGATGGGGGCTGCGGTACGCAGATCGGGCGATGTCACCTATATCGACACGTCGAGTCTTACCTACGTCACGCCGAGCGAGAGGCTTGTCTCATCAATTCGTGCGTCTACCTATCTTCTCGGCTCCTGCCTTTCACGCTTCGGTCGGTGCGACCTTATGCCCTTCGGAGGCTGTGCCTTTGCATCAAGACCTATTGACCTGCACCTTTCAGCCTGCAAAAGCTTTGGTGCACAGCTTCGTCGGGGAAGTCTTGCTTCGGACGGACTTTGCGGCGCAAATATCGACCTTTCCTTGCCCTCTGTGGGCGCGACGGTAAATGCCATTCTCTTAGCAGCCTCTGCAAAGGGAGAGAGCCGTATCGGCGGCTGTGCCGTCGAGCCTCATATTGACGCGCTTATCGCATTTCTTAACTCCTGCGGTGCGGATATTAAGCGGCAGGATAGAGAGATATTTGTTAAGGGCAGACGGCTTCACGGCGGTAAAATACGGGTAATAGGCGACTACGTTGAGGCGGGCAGCTATCTTGTGGCTTCTCTTATTCTCGGAGGCGACCTTTCGGTGCGCGGCTGTCCTACGGAGGATATGTCTGCGGTGCTCGACGCCCTTCGCTTGCTGGGTGCTGAAATAGATATCCGCGGGGATTGTATAAGGGCAAGGCTTGAGGGCAAAAGCCGTCGCTTTAAGATCACAGCCGAGCCTTATCCCGGATTTCCCACCGATCTTCAGCCGATATTTGCTCCGCTTATGGCGCGATTTTCGGGCGGTGAGATAGAGGATACCGTCTGGCCCACGCGCTTCGGCTACCTTAAGCCGCTTTCCTCCTTCGGCGTTGACTCTGCCGTTTTCGGCTCTCGTGCCATAGTCTACCCATCGAGACCTCTACCTGCCGTATGTAATGCGCCCGACCTTCGCGGCGGCTTTTCCTGCCTGATGCTCGCTTTGCTTGCGGAAGGGGAGAGTGTTATCAGCTCCGCCGATATAATTTTGCGCGGATATGCCGATCTTGAGGAAAAGCTTTCGGCCGTCGGCGCTCACATTAAAATAAAAAATAATTAATATACATAAAGAAAGGAAAACAAAATGAAAAGAATTATAACTGTGCAGGACATATCCTGTGTTGGAAGATGCAGCCTTACCGTAGCTTTGCCCATTATTTCCGCTGCGGGAGTGGAGACCGGCGTGCTTCCCACGGCAGTCCTTTCAACACACACCGCCTTTCCTAAGTTCACCTTCTGCGACCTGACCGGCGAGATAGAGAAGATCTCCGAGACATTTTCGGAGCTGGATATCGATTTTGACGCTATCTACACCGGCTATCTCGGCTCTTTCCGCCAGCTTGAGCTTGTCTCGCAGATGATCGATAGGCACAAAACCGATAAATGCGCCGTAGTAATCGATCCCGCGATGGCCGATAACGGTAAGCTCTATAAGGGCTTTACGAAGGATTTTGCCAGAGCTATGGCGGAGCTTTGCGGTAAGGCCGACCTGATTATTCCCAATCTTACCGAGGCGGCATTTATGCTTGACATTCCTTATACCGAGGAATACGACGAGGAGTATATCAAGGACGTACTGAGGAAGCTGTGCGCCCTTGGTGCAAAGCGCGCTGCCCTGACGGGAATTTCCTTTGATCCGACGAAGCTTGGCACCTACCTTTACGATAGCACAACCGACAGCTTCTTCTCCTATTTCAATGAAAAAATGGACGTTGCCTACCACGGCACCGGCGATATTTTCGCCTCTGCAACCCTCGGCGCAATGATGCGCGGCCACTCGGTTGAGAGTGCTTTGACCGTAGCAGTTGACTACACCCTTGAGTGCATTAAGCTGACTATGGCCGACGAGGACCGCCGCACCTACGGAGTAAACTTTGAGGAGGCTTTACCTTACTATATCGAAAGACTGAAAAAATATCTTTAATAAAAAAGCGGCTTTCCCGTGTGCCGATAAGACAGTAATTTGAAGAAATTACGAAATCGGCATCTGTCAAACAGGATTGGACAACAAAACAGACGACATTCAACTTCGGTTGGGTGTCGTTTGTTTTTGTGCGTTTAAAATTTCTATTTACCAATTTTAAAAAACTATTGAAAATGGTAAGAATTAGTGGTATAATACTATATGAGAGGTGATGTGCTATGAAACTTATTACTCGAAATCAATATTTAGAAAAACTTGTGAGTGTAATCGGCACTCCGGATATTAAGGTAATCACGGGGGTTCGACGCAGCGGCAAATCCAAGCTGCTCGAAGCATTTAAGAACCATATCGAACAGAACGTGCCCGACCACAATATCATCGGGATCAACTTCAACTTGCCGGAGTTTGACCATCTGCTTGAATACAGACCTTTATACGACTATATTAATTCGCAGTATGTGGTAGGCAAAGAAAACTTTGTTTTGATTGATGAAGTCCAGATGTGTACTGACTTTGAAAAAGCAATCAACGGTCTGCACGCATCCGAAAAGTTTGATATTTATATCACCGGCTCAAAGGCTTTCCTTTTGAGTTCTGACCTTGCTACGCTGTTTACAGGAAGAACATTTGAAATCAAGGTATTCCCGTTCTCATTCAGCGAATATATGCAGTATTTTGGTTACAGCGACAAGTATGCTGCCGTTGATAAGTATATGATTGAGGGCGGTATGGCTGGCTCCTATCTCTATAAGGATCAAGAAGCCAAGTATGATTACATTGCTGACGTTTTCAATACCTTGATTGTCCGTGATATTCGCAAAAAATATAAAATCCGCAATATGCAGTTGATGGATAGACTTGTGGATTTCCTTATGGATAATATCTCAAATCTGACCTCGGCACGAAACATCACAAACACATTCAGCGGATTAAAGGAAAAGGTCAACCATGTTACCATCAGCTCGTATATTCAGTATTTGTGCAACGCTTTCGCCTTTTACAAAGTCCGCAGATACGACATCAAAGGTAAAAAGTATCTTTCCAGCAACGACAAGTATTATCTGAGCGACCATACTTTCCGCTATGCCAAGCTCGGAACAAAAAACATGGACTATGGCAGAATCCTTGAAAATGTAGTTGCAATAGAACTGCTCCGCAGAGGGTATGAGGTCTATGTCGGTGTACTCTACAAGAAAGAGATCGACTTTGTTGCCATCAAGCGCAACGAGAAGATTTATATACAGGTTTCTGACAATATCAGCGATGACAAGACCTTTGAACGTGAAGTTTCGCCGTTACTTCAAATCAAGGATGCCTATCCCAAGATGGTAATTACCCGCACTCGACACGATGAGTATCAGTACGAGGGCGTAAGGATTGTCGATATTGCGGATTGGCTGCTTGCCTAATTACCATAATCGGCAATAACATAAAAATGGTAAATTAACATGATGGAGGGTAAGAGAATGCAAAAAATTCATATTTTCTATGACATCATCACCTTTATTCCCGTGAATGTACTGACAAAAGCAGAACAGGCATGACCGAAATCATGCCTGTTCCAAGAAAACTGCGAATTACTGTTTTACCAGCAGGGAGCCTTTGACGCCGCATTTTTTTGCTTTTCAAATGCAATATGCTCCCTTTAGGAGTGAGAGGGACGGTGCCTTCTCGGGCCTTCCTTTTTTCGCCCAAGATAGGAGGCGAGAAGGTAGCTGCCCATATAACAGCCGTAGTTCATAAATGACGCGCCCGACACCCGCCCTGCGCTGATTATCACGTTAATAAGAAGCATAACGAGCACCACCGTCAGCGCCGCGAGGGCATAGTAGCCGAGGCCTGCGCTCGCTTTAAATCTCGCCGTAAAAATACCCGATGCGATGGCAGCGACTATCATAGCTGCAAGAGAGCAGATGCCGACCATACCGGTTGGGTCCTCGCTTCCCGCCGCCACAAGCGCACCGGCGAAGGACGTAAGGCAAAGCGCCGCCGCAGAAAATCCGAGGCATATAAGAAATCCGACCGCCCCGCCGCCGGTATATTTTCTACCTTTACTCATAAGAAAAAACCTCCGAACAAGCTATACTAAAGCCTATTCGGGGGTCTTTCATTTTATGCCTTTTTTACTTGTTCTTCTTGAAGAAGCTGAATTTTTTCTTGGTCTCTTCGGCAGTCTTTTCCTCCGCGGGAGCTTCCTTGGGCTCGGCTGCAGCCGCGGTAACATCAGCTATTCTAACGTCAACGCTTCTGATAGCACCCTTAAGGAATCTGATGTGAGTCTTTTCCTTAGTGGTCTCGAGAACGAAGGTCTCCTCCTTGATGGATACGACCTTACCGATAATACCGCCGATGGTAGTAACCTCGTCGCCGACCTGAAGGCTGTCACGCATATCCTGCGCTTCCTTGTCCTTCTTCTTTTGGGAACGGGAGGTGAACCACCACATACCGACGAGCATAAGGATCATAATGATCCAGGTAATGCCCATTCCTCCGCCAAGTCCTGCTGCGGGGGTTGACGAACCGTCAGCCGCGGTGTCAAGAAGAAATGCTAAATAATTCATTGGTCTATCTCCTATGTTTTTTTATTTACTTACAATATTATACAGCTAAAATTTGAACAATTCAAGACCTTTTACCGCCTTTTTCATTAACAAAATGGAAAAGCTATGCAAAAGGAGATGTATTTATGCCTCGCTTGTCTCCTCGGCCGCATTCTTTGCCGAAGGCTTCGGGGGCTTACCCTCTGTGCGGTTCTTCTCGGCCGCGTTTACGATCGAGCGCACTACCTTGCCGGGAGAGAGCCACCAGTCACGGCTCCATACACGCATAATAGTCCAGCCTCGTCCCTCAAGGAACTTAGGCTTGTACACGTCTCTTTCCATCGCCGACGATGAGGCCGCAAAGGCGTCCTTTTCAAGCTCAACACCGAGAAGGTACTTGTCACAGCTGTCGTCGTATATCGCAAGCGAGATACGGCTGTTCCTGTTTCCAAGACCGATGTCAACCTTGTAGCCGAGCTTCTCAAGCTTCTCCTTCATCTGCTCCTCGATGCTTGGGCCGGAGGAGAGTATCTTGTTCTCGGAGCTGCCCTCAGTGGGACAAATGCCCGCAAGGATCGCGCCTGCATTCGCCTTGTCGCCGTCGGATACCGATCTGACGTATGCAAGGTAGTCTCTGAGGAGTCTGGGACCCTGGTTCTTCGAAGCGTCAACCTTCAGATCCTCGGGCTCGATGCTTGTAACCACGATTATTTTGCTCTTTGCTCTCGTAATGGCAACGTTAAGCCTGTTTTCTCCGCCCTCTGCCGAAAGCGAGCCGAAGTTAGCGTAAACGCGTCCGGTCTCATTGGGAGCGTATCCAATGGAGAAGATTATTATATCTCTCTCGTCACCCTGAACGTTCTCAAGGTTCTTGATGAACAGGCCGGTGTCC
>SVTZ01000034.1 GCA_015063525.1 Oscillospiraceae bacterium | reverse complement strand
CCGCTACGCTCCACACCTCATCCATTCACCTCGCAGAGCATTATTCTAACATCTAATTTCTTTTTTAACTTTTTGGTCTCACATCATTGACAAACGTACAGGTGCAAACAAAGGGGTGTTGCAGTTTGCCTATATGGAGGATATAAAAAAACGAAAAGCATTTTAAAAATGCGGCCGATTTGATTCGACCGCATTTAGTTATTGCTTTTTTATTCGCTGAAGTTAATGATCTCCGATGTATATCAGGCGTTTTCAAGAGTGATGCCGAAGAGTTCAGCAAGGTCGGTGTAATTTCTTTCGTTCGCCGCATCGTAATTCTCGGAAGAACGGAAATCTTCAAGCGAGGATTCAATCCTTTCCTGAATCTGCGCCTTGGTTTCTTCGTCAATATTCTGAGTCGCTTCCTGAACGGTCGTAGTGAATTCCTCGTCCTTTTCAACAGAATCGGTTACGGTCTTCATACATACGTCAGACTTAAGAACCGCTTCAATCGACTCAACCAACTGCTCATCGGTGGTCTCCTCGGGCTTCGCCACTATATTAACAAGACCTGCTACAGCCTCGGATTCGGTCTTTACGAACTCCTCTCTTGCCGCCTGCTTCGTTTCTTCATCAGCATCAGCGTTTGCTGCCTGGTTATCCTTAATTCCCTGTGTGAAATTCTCGTAGAAGGTACCTGCAACGCTTGTTACAATGCTACTGGACTCGTTGCTTACGGAAGTATCCTCTTCGGTTGTATCGTTAGGATCGTATGTGGTATCGTCAAAGGTAGCGTCGAAATCGTTTTCAATTTCCTCTTCTTCCTCGGGATCCTGTTCGGGAGGAGTGATATCCTCGCCGCCCTGATCGGGATTACCCGAATCGTTGCCGGAATTATTGCCTGTCTCACCGACAGCACCTGCAATCATACCAACGAAGACCTCTTTGTTAAACTCGTCGTAAGCTTCGTCATAGTTTCCGTACAGACCGTCAAGTGCATTCTTTGCTTCCTCGGTTGAAAGACCGGGAGCTTTATAGTTAGGATCAGACTCGCCGCAGTCACAAACACCCTCAACAAAGTTATGCTGGTGAGGAACGTAATCGGGATTCGCCTCACCGCAGTCACAAACACCGTCTACGTACTTATGTACGTGAGGAGGAACGTAGTCGGGATTAACCTCACCGCACTCGCACTTACCTTCTATAAATCTGTGCTTATGAGGAGGAACGTAGTTAGGATCGGACTCACCGCAGCTACAAACACCCTCTACAAAGCTATGCTGATGCTCAGGAGTTTCGGGAACGTAGTTGGGGTTGATTTCGCCACACTCGCACTTACCCTCGATGAATCTATGGGTATGAGGAGGAACGTAGGTGGGATCGGACTCGCCGCACTTGCATTCACCATCTACGAAGTTGTGTACGTGGGGAGGAACGTAGTCGGGATTAACCTCACCGCACTCGCACTTACCTTCTATAAATCTGTGCTTATGAGCTGCTGCCTTTACACCTATAATGGCATAACGGCTGAAGTGATCGGTAACGAAGCTGACAGTTCCGTCAGCATTAACGGTTGTCTCGCAAACGGTAACGTTGCCGTTATCATCAATATAAACAACCTGAAGGCTCTCATAACCATCCGTATTCTCGGGTGCGGGGAGAGTAACTACTACGTCACCTCCGGGCTGAACGGATGCACCGTCAAGAACGAGAGCGATGTCGTAAACGGTAAGGAGATCTGCCTCCTTGCCGGTACCTGCTGCCACGTCAATGTTTTTGTGAACGGTATTCGAAAGGTCTTCATTAACCGCGTCTACCTTAATAGAAGTACCGGGATTAAGGGTAGCATCGCTTCCCGAGGGAATGGATATCGAAAAATCGGGTTTGTGGTTACCGGAGTTGCCGGAGTTACCCGAATTGCCGGGATTACCGGGATTAGTAGTTCCTCCCGGAAGCTCGGGAGTGCTCTCAAGCGCTACTTCAAATGCGCTTACCATTTCTTCAATATTGCTTTCTATTACGGTCTGATATCCGCCAAAAGCAAGAATGCCCGCGCATACAACGAATGTTGCAAGTTTAATTAAAAATTTCATTATTTAGCTACACCTCCAAATATGCTGAGACCCGTCTCAATGAGGCCGGAAATCTGAACCATACTGCCGGAATAGGTGAGGTCCTCATTACTTTCTACTATCTCAACGCACTGGAACGCTGTAGAAGGAGAAATGAAGTCGGAAAGCATTTCGCTCTTAACAAGACCCTCGATAAGAAGCACCGGAAGCTTGTTTATACAGCTGGTCTCACCCATAATATCCATTGTATTTCCAAGTACAACAAATTGATCTACTAAGCCATAAGCAGCGTCAAGACCATCCTCGGTATCAAGATTACCAATGGTATCCATAAGGCCGAGAAGATCGGTGATAATTGCTACGCACAGACGGCCGTCCTTTGCCTTTTCTTCCGCAGTCCAATCGCTGAAATTGGTTGCATCAAGCATCTTCTCCACAGTTACCGCATTGGTGGTGAAGCCGTCCTTCGCGAGAATTCTGTTAGCAAGCTCAATGCCTCTTGCATCTGCATAGTTTGAAGCCGCGTATTTTTCGAGTCTATCATAAAGGTCGTCAGCAGTAAGCTTCTTGGTAGAGGAAGTAAGAGCAAGATAATTTATAATACTTGCCTGAGGAGAAACCTTGTTCTTGTATGCCTCATATATTTCAGGATTGCTCTCAGTGAAGTGGTGAATTTCGCCCTTGGTATGGTCGTAAACATAACACTCACCGTTAATAATAATTGTGAAGTAACCGTAGGATTTATCCTCGGATGCGTGTGCAAAGGCAGACTGAACCTTTGTCCAATGCTTGGTGTAGTCAAGGAACATCGCATATCCATTGATGCCGCTGACAACCTTACCCTTGCTTGCGCAATACTTAACGTAACCGTTAATAGTATTAAGGTCAAAAGCGGTATTTTTATCCTTAACCATTCCGTCAAGGAGGTCTTCCATAAAGACGCCGTAAACTGCCGCATCATCCTCGGGAATATGAAGAGTTTCGCCAAGAAGCTCTATACCGAGGCCGAAAGCATCCTCAAGCGTAGGACCGAATACCGAAAGACCCGAAATTGCCTCGACAACGTCGCCGAGAGTCTCCTCATCCGAGAGCATGGACTCAAAATCGGCATTTCCCGAAATAAGCGCAGCGAGAACTCTCTCCTCGGCAAGCACGCCGATCGCTCCGCCGACCGTCTGAAGGTCCTGAGAAATCGTCTCCTTATCGGCATTCTTATAATAATCGGTGAAGTTCGCCACGATGCCGCCGATAAGGTCGTCCTCTGCGGGCTCCTCGGTCTCCATATCATCAAGAAGCATCATAACAACATCGGCAAGGATCGAGGAGATCATAGGATCGTTGATGATCTCATCAATATTTTCCTTTACGGTAGTGCACTCGGACTTCGCAGAGGTGATCTGCGCAGCAACGCTTACACCGTTGGAGACAAGTCCCTTCAAAACGTCGTCGGCATATACGACAGTGCCGTTGTCAAGAACAATCTTACCGCCTGCTCTGGTGGTGTAATTCATAAGCTTTGAAACGCCTACGGTGTTATAGAAGCCTGCGAAGAAGCTTTCCTCATATGGGTCAACTATGTATTCATCAACTACGTCGACAACCTTGTAGATCTGGCTATCGTCCGCATCCGAGCCCTCAATGGCATCGGTAGCCGAGGAAACCACGCTCATAAGGTAGAAGAATGGCATCATAAAAACTGCAAGAACGAGCAGGCTGCTTATTGCACCGGAGGCAATAGAGACAGCTCTCTTCCAAGCGCACTCGGGATAAATAGCGCTCTTCTTTTTCTTCTTTTCTTTCTTTTCCTTCTTAGGCTTTTCCTCGGTCACAGCCGCGACCTCTGCCTTCTCCTCTGCGGGAGTCTCGTCTGCCTCAGCAGGCTGATCCTCGGAAGGTGCCTCCTCCTTTTCGGTAAGTTCAGCTCCCTCTTCGGCGGAAAGAGCAGCGCTCTCTTCAGCTGCATCTGCATTTTCCTCTGCCGCCTCGGTATTTTCTTCGACTGCCTCAGCCTCTGCCTTCTCCTCGTTTACGGGAGCCGACTCAACGGCGGATTGCTCGATTGCATCGGCCTTTTTCTCATTCGCCTTTTCGATGCCCTTAACAACGAAGTGAACAACGATGCGAATAATCCAAAGGATCGGGAAGAAAACGATGATGAAGAATATGGGGCTGACAAGAGTGCTTGCAAGACCGCCGATAAGATCTGCCGCGCCCTCAAGGCCCGGCATCATCGAAGCAAGGTTGATAAGGTTTATTATTTCTGTTACGACGTTCTGAAAAACACCGCAAAGCTGCATAACAAACGTAATTAAGAAAGCAACTACCACCGAACCGAGTCTTAAAGTATTTTTAAGCATCGACTTGGACAGTGCCTTTGACATGCCTGATATTACCGCAACCAGGAACAATGCCAAGAGTATCCATTGAAATTCCATAAGAGCCTCCAATATGTAAATTTTTTGCTAATAAATATAGAATAGCACACTCGTTTACAAAAAGCAAGCGATTAAAGAAAAAACAATTAATTTATATGAAAATATTACTAAAGAAACAATATGATTTTTGTCAAAAAGCGCTAAAAGTTATAACAAAAAGCATAGGTGTTTAAAGATATCCCTTTTGCTTTCAAAAAACTATTGACATTTGTAAATTGTTGTGCTACAATGCTTTCGTAATAAATTTTAAGGAAAGGAGGACAATACAATGACAAACCGCACTAACATCAACAACGTAATCAACAAAGTTATCGTACTCGCCTCCGAGGACTTAAGAGCATAATTCCGGCATTTCTGCCGATTTGCTCCCGTTGGCGCAGAGTGCGTCTCGGGAGTTTTTCTTTTTTTGAGGCACCCGAGGACGCTTTGCGACGCCTTTGGGTGCCTTATGCTTTTCGTCCTCGGGCGAGGGAGGAATCCCAAAATGAAAGAACTACTACAGCTATTAAAACCATACCGAAAAAGGCTCTCTCTGGTCGCTCTTGTAGACGCCTTCGGTATGATGGCCTCGCTGCTTATGCCATTCGTAATGAGCGAGATCGTTGAGAAAGGAATTGCCGGAGAAAGCCTTACCGCCGTATGGAAATACGCGGCAATAATGCTGCTTCTGGCAATCTTATCGGCGGCAGGAAATCTGATCTCGGTAAAGCTCAATACTTCGGTAAGCGCCCGCTTTACCTCCGAACTTTGCCAAAGGACTTTCGAAAAGATCAATTCCCTGTCTTACTCCGATTATTCAAGAATAGGCCCATCAGGCCTCCTTACAAGAGCGACCGACGATATATGGAATGTGGAGGGCGCAGTCACAAGCCTGCCATACACGCTGTTTACCGTTCCTATATTGTTTATAGGATCTACCGTGCTGGCGTTTCTGGCAGATCACGTGCTGGCTGCGGTATTTATGCTTTCAATTCCGCCGGTGCTTATCCTCGTGCTGATAATTATGCGACCGCTTTACGATATGTGGGACAAGTCTGATAAGTACGTCGATCTACAAAATAAGATCGTTCGCGAAAGGCTCTCGGGACTTCGCGTGGTACGCGCCTTTAACAATGAGAAACGCGAGCACGGACGGGCGAAATTTGCCACTGAGGAAATGTCAAAATATATGATCCGCGCCAACACGCGAGGGGGAATGGTCGATCCCGTCGCAATGCTGCTGCTTAATCTTGCTACCGTTGCAGTGGTATATTTCAGCAGTATACGTGCAGACGGCGGAACGCTTCATTCCACAGGCGACGTTATCGCCGTTCTACAGTATATTGCGCTTATTTCAAGTGCGCTTATAAACATTTCATGGACCCTCGCCTGGCTTCCAAAGGTCAAGGTTTCAATTAGACGTATCAACGAAATACATACAATGAACGACGAGGAGACCCTTTCCGACGAGAAATCACTATTGCCCGAAGGATATGACATTGAAATACGAGATCTTTCTTTTATATATCCCGATACGAAGGAAGCGGTTCTCAGGAATGTATCCATTACCGTTAGGGAAGGCGAGAATATTGCCCTGATCGGCGGAACCGGAAGCGGAAAGACCACGCTGATAAGGCTTCTTACCGGACTTTTCGAGCCGACGGAGGGCGAGATTATTCTCGGAGGAAGAAATTACCGTCAAATAAAGAAGGCTGATATCCGTTCACGCTTTTCGGTCGCAATGCAAAAGGCGCAGATATTCGAGGGAACTCTGCGCGACAATATTAAAACGGGAGATCCCAACGCTACCGATGAGGAGATACGCGAAGCACTGAGGATTTCGAAAATGGAGGATTTTCTTAACTCACACGAGGAGGGACTTGACTATTTGCTCGTCGGAATGGGGCAAAACGTCAGCGGAGGACAACGTCAAAGGTTAAATATGGCGCGTACGGTTATTAAAAACGCCGACGTCTACGTCTTTGACGACAGCTTCAGCGCTTTAGACCTCCTCACCGAGAGCGAGATAAGGGAAAACTATCGCGAAAGGCTCGCGGGTAAGAGCCGCATCGTTTCAACGCAGCGAATAAGCACGGCTATGAGCGCAGACCGCATTTACGTCCTGGATGGAGGACGCATCATCGGCGAGGGAACTCACGACAGTCTTATGATATCCTGCCCCATATACCGAGAAATAGCCGAGTCACAGCTCGGCAGACGGGGAAAGGAGGACTCTTATGAAAAATAAGGAATCCCAAAATGGCCTAAGCTCCGGACGTGTTCTTCTCCGCATAATGAAGGATTCGCTCAGCATTACTCATTGGCTGGCTCTGGCAACCGTATTGAGCATCGGCTCGGCCTTTCTGGCAATGAAGGCTCCTGAAATTCTCGGAGATCTTACCAACCGTATTTATTCGGTAATCGAGGGCGGCGGTGCGATTGAGCTTACGTCCTTTGGAAAGGACGTAATTATACTCGCTTTGGTTTACATTATTTCTGCCCTGCTGGGAGTGCTGACAACGGCAGTTATGAATTACTCCGTCAGCAGCTTTTTTACTTGTAAGATAAGGGTAAAGATGAGCGAGAAAATCGCAAAAATACCGATAAAAACCGTTGATACTACGCCAAACGGCGAAATCATTTCCCGAATGACCAACGACGTTTCAATTATGGGAGGATCTGTTCACGACATTTTCGGCGTGATCATTAACGGCGTTATCAAGCTCGTGATGATATCGGTGATAATCTTCACCGCAGAGCCTACAATGGCAATGGCTGTCATTGTTTTCGTGCCTCTTTCGCTGGTGATCTCGGCAGCCCTGGCTTCAAGAAGCGAAAAGCACTTTAACAAATCCCGCGAGGCATCGGGAAGGCTCTACTCTATCTGCGAGGAAAACCTCGCATGCTTTGATGCTGTAAAAATCTTCTCTATCGAAAAGACGCAAAATCAAAAGTATGAGGCAACCACTAAAAGATACGCCCGTCTTGCAGAAAAGGGGTATTTCGTCTCGAGAACGGTTGGACCTATCGTCGGCTTTATAAATAACCTATCGTATATTGCAATATGCGTTATCGGAGCATATCTCGTTATTGAGGGACGGGTCGACGTTGGAGCTATGGTAGCTTTTATAATGTATACCAAGCTGTTCTCCGGCCCTCTTGAGTCTATTGCAAATGGAATGAGTATGATTCAGTCCACCGTTGCATCCGCAAGACGCGTATACGAATACCTTGACGGAGAGGAGATGACAGAGCCTGCTGAAGGCGAGGGAACGGATGTGCGCGGTGAGGTCATCTTCCGCGACGTTTGCTTCTCCTACAAAGAGGATAAACCGCTGATTGAACATTTGAATTTGCAGGTTCGTCCGGGTGAAAAAGTAGCTATTGTCGGCCCTACAGGCGGCGGAAAGACAACTATAGTTAACATTTTGATGCGTTTTTACGATCCGATTTCAGGCGAGGTACTTGTTGACGGACATGATATTACGACTATGAATCGATCGGATGTAAGAAAAATTTTCGGTATGGTACTTCAAGACACGATGCTCTTCTCCGGCAGTGTCTACGACAATATCGCTTACGGCAAGGAAAATGCCACTCGCGATGAGGTTATGGCCGCCGCGAGGCAAGCCCATATCGACAGCTTTATCGGTGCTCTTTCCGACGGATACGACACACAGATAAACGAGGACAGCACCAATATTAGCCAGGGACAGAAACAGCTGCTTACTATTGCGAGAGCATACCTATCAAACAGGCCTATTCTTATTCTCGACGAGGCGACCAGCAACGTTGACACCCGCGCCGAGCTTCTTATCCAGGAAACTATGGATAAGCTGATGAAGGGGCGCACAGCCTTTGTCATCGCGCACAGACTATCAACAATAGAAAACGCGGATACCATTTTGGTCGTTGATAACGGCAAAATAGTAGAGCAAGGCAGGCACGCCGACCTGCTCGAGAAGGGCGGTCTTTACGCCAGAATATATAACAGCCAGTATCCTGCCAAGCGAAACCTCCCTCAGCAAGGCGTCGGCGTATGACCTGATGCACAATATTGATGCAGACATAGATAAGAAAAATAAATAGAAAAAGAAAGGACTGTCGCAAGCGAACATTTTTTTGCGGCAGTCCTATTTTGTATTTGTTATGTAAATAAAAGACTTAATATTGATACGATAGTAGAGAACACAAATGATACTACATTTGCAATAAACAAACCTTTAGTCATTCGTATTACCCTGTTGATTTCTCTTTTGTTTTTGCAATAATGCCTTTTTAATTCGATGTATTTCTTGCAAGCGGTATGATATAATTTAATTACATTTTCCTCGCCTGTCGAATCCGAGCCTGTCTTTTCAGCTTGCTGCGCTATGATATACGCTTGTTTTGCTGATATATACAAATCAGAATACTTCTTCAAATAATTCACATCTACAGAATTGAAATTGTAACGATAGTATAAACAAAACCATTGCTTTTTTTAGGATTAAAATTGAATTTTCCAAAAATTTCTTACATCAACTTTTATTCCCATATATCCATCGAAAAAACGAACATGATATTTTCCCTTTACCCATTCTTTATATCCCATATTTCCAATCTCAACAGACTCGAAACCGTTGCTTGTCATTATTTCTTGTATATCTTCGTTTGATGAATTGATAGTAAGTCCATAGACAGTAACATCAGGATCGCTAATATAAATTTCAGTAATATGACATTTTTTGCTTGTATAATAGGGAAATGGTGCAACAGTATAAATAACGCAATACTCGGGATCGAGTTGTTTGCCATCTTCATCAGTTGTGGGAACATAGCCGGTTCCATAGTATTGGCGACCGCTACCCATAAAACCATACCTATAATGTTCTTGATATTGGGAAAAATCCACATAATCTACATTTTCGCCAATCCAAAATTCAAGGTTGGTTTCAGGCTTTTCTAACTTGTTTGAAGAGCATCCCGCTAGTGTCATTAAAACAATGACGCAAAGCAGTAAAGTAATAATTCTTTTCATATTATTTCCTCCTTACAAGTAAAATTTTTTCGTCAAAATAGAGTCAAAATAAAATTTGTTTAATAATCAATCACTACAACGATTTTATGGCAATGTTCACACTTATAAGCGGGAGACCCTGAAGCAAATAGCTTTACATCATCTTTACCTTTAAGAATTGTAAACTTGTCTCCATTTTTGCTCCATAAAGCTCTTTGACCATAAAAATATCCCTGTTCCATTTCTTTACCACATTTAGGACATTTCATTTCGGTTACCCCCTTCTATAATTATCCAATTATAGTATAGCGTATTTTTATTTAAAATGCAATAGTTTTCAGGCGTTTAAAGCGTAAATCATCCTAGGTTTAAGTATTAACCTTGCATTTCTCGTGGAATAATCGCTTCGTGATGGTCTTTAAGCAGATAACACTCACACTCCCCTTGGTTGGGAACTTGCTTTCCTGTAAAAAATCAGCGATGTACGTCTTTTGCAGAAGCACATCGCCGTAATATTTTTCGCTATATAATATCATAATTTTAACGAATACCCATAATTTTAACAAAAGCAAAAAGAGTCCATCCACCGAAAGCGCAAAAGCTCTTTGAGGATGGGCTTCTTCTATTAAAAATATGCTTTTATGACTTGAAAGAGCAAAAATGACCCTAAAAAGCAATAAAAAACGCAGAATCGGAACATTTTCTTGTATCCTATTCTGCGTTCTTATTTGGTGACCCGTACGGGAATCGAACCCATGTTTTCAGCGTGAGAGGCTGATGTCTTAACCGCTTGACCAACGGGCCTTATTTTGTTCAGCTTGTCTATTATACTACCTTTTCGCGGTTTTGTCAAGGTGTTTTTAAAAAGTTTTTTGAAAAAATTTTGTTTTTCCAAAATAATGGGTATTTTTAAGGTTTTTTGTTTATTTTTTACCTGTTTTTTCTATGATTTGTAATTTTACGGTTGATTTTAATGCGCGGGCGTGGTAAAATTAATGTGGAAAGTTATATGCGCACAGTGCCGCTAATGTCGGCGAGGCGCGAGGAACATAGAAAGGGAAAGAAAGATGGACTATACGAGACTTAACCCGATTATACGGTCGGTATCGCTTTACGAAAAAATAAATCGCACTGAGGAGTGCGTAGGCTACGATTGCCGTGTTATATATATTGTTTCGGGTGAGCTTACCGCGATAGTGGAAGGAGAAAAGCTCGGACATCTTTCGCCCGGAAATCTGATCTACATTCCCGCAGGTGTGCCCTACAAGCTGAAAAGCAAGTACCTTCGCGCGGTAGTGGTGACCTTCGACCCAACGGATGCAATGCCTGAGCCCGAAGAGAGACTCTCGCCAGTTCCAACTGCCGAGTTTAACGAGGCTCTCTGCCACAGAGACGGCCTTGACGATGCTCTTTCAAAGCACATTCTGCTACCGGATATGGAAGCGGATCGCGACGTCTTTCTGAGAATGGCAAACATATTTACTTCTGCAGAGGGTCATTACAGAGCGCAGCTATCGGCTATGTTCAAGCTGATACTGCTTAAAATAATTGAAACCGCAGATGAAAAGGCTCTGCCTGCCAGAATGGTTGAGGAGCTTGACAACTACATTCGCGAGAACGTTGCCGACGAGATCTCCAACACCGAGATCGGTGCGATCTTCGGCTATCACCCATTCTACGTCAGCCGTATGCTAAAGGAGAGAAAGGGTATAACGCTTCGGCAATACATTATCAGCTACCGTCTCAAGAGGGCGAAAATGCTTCTCGAACTGACCGAAAAGAGCGCATCCGAGATCGCCGAGGAGTGCGGATTTACCGATGCCTCATATTTTGCGAAGACATTCAAGAACGCTTTCGGTGTAACTCCGAAGGAATACAGAAACGGATTTAAAGAAGAATTTATATAATTTTGTCAACTTTTGTTGGCATTTCAAAGGAATTAACGATGATTTTAAAGAAAAACGATGTCTTTTCGGCGGAGATAATCGATATAACCAACCTCGGATTTGGCGTGGCAAGGGTAGATGGACAGGTAGTATTTGTTTCGGGTACTGTGCCGGGCGACGTGGTGAAAATAAAGATAATTAAAGCCGGCGGATCCTACTCTGTCGGACGCGCGGAGGAGTTTATTTCTTATTCCGAAAAGCGTGTCACGGGCAGATGCGACAGCTCTGTCTGCAAAAGCTGTGCCTACAAGTGCCTTTCCTACGAGTATGAAAAGAGTCTGAAAGAGGAGACCGTAAGGCAGATTTTTAAGAAGGCGGGGCTTTCTGACGTGGAGATTATGCCTCTCGTCGGCTCTCCCACCGAGCGAGGATACAGAAACAAGGCCCAATATCCTGTTGCAATGGACAAAAACGGCGGGTACGTTATCGGATTTTACGCGCCAAAGAGCCATCGTGTGACCGAGGCGGCAGACTGCCCTCTTGCGCCCGAAGTTTTTTCTAAAATAATTGAAGCTTTGCGCGGTTTCTTTGAAAAGAACAAGGTTTCGGTATACGACGAGGAAAGCGGCGACGGATTAATTCGCCACATTTATCTAAGACGAGGCGAAATTTCCGGCGAGGTTCTCTTGACTCTGGTAATGAACGGCACTTCCCTGCCCCACGCAGACGAGCTTGTGTCGATTTTGAGCGAAAAATTTCCCGAGATAGTTGGAATTCTCTTGAACGTTAACACGGAAAACACAAATATCATTCTCGGCGATAGGTTTATTACACTTTTCGGCAGAGATTATATTTTTGATACCCTTGGCGGTGTTACGCTAAAGATAACCGCGCCTTCCTTTTATCAGGTAAATCACGATGCATCGGAGCTGCTCTACGCAAAAGCAAAGGAGCTTGCCGCTCCGACCAAAAGCGACCTTCTTCTCGACCTTTACTGCGGAGCAGGCTCGATAGGGCTTTCGATGGCAGACGAGGCCGGCGAGGTGATCGGCGTTGAGATCGTGGAAAGTGCTGTGGAATGTGCAAAATTTAATGCGGAAATAAACCACATTTTCAACGCGTCATTCTATGCGGGCGATGCGTCGGATACCAAGAAAATTCTCGAGCCTGCCGAAAAGGCAAGAGGCGAGAAAATAAAGCCAGATATAGTTATTCTCGACCCGCCAAGGGGCGGCACAACCGAGGAGCTTATAGAGCATATTGCTTCTCTTGCACCGAAGCGCGTGGTTTATATTTCCTGTAATCCTTCTACTTTGGCGAGGGATATGGTGGTGTTTAAGAAGTATGGCTATGAGGGGGATAAAGTGACGCCATTCGACTTGTTCCCATTAACCGGGCACGTCGAGAGTGTCGTTTGTCTCAACAAAATAATAGGAGCAAATAAAAATGTTTGAGAAGAAATTTAATTGGAAAATCTGGTTTTTTATTTTCTTGTTCGGCGGAATCGTTTTTATGGCTTCGTACGTCGTGCTCCTTTTGGTGACCAATCAAATCGTAGACGAGGACGGCTTGCCTTTGCATCCATTCTTAATAGGTTTTATGTGTTTTATGTTTTGCCTTGTTTGCAGTACATACGTTGCTACCTTTATCACGTTACTCAAGCAGGTTACCGTACATAAAAATACCGCTTTTCGAGTTGACGAGGAAGGTATTCATAACACGCTTGTGTTTGTGTACTTGTTCGCCTTTGTTATTGTTTGCAACGTCAAACTTATCCCTTGGAGCGCGGTGCGTTATGTAGACAACGAAGAAAAAGAAGGAATGTACATAAGAGTAAAGAGCAAAGAGGTTTCCACTTCTTTTATAGGCAGGCTCATCATTGGTATTCTAGGATATCATTTTTGCTATTCGTTTAACAAAACCAAGTTTTCTCAAGTAGAAAGAGCCACAGTGATCTCTTACTGCATCAGTCAATCCTCTTGCCAAACACCGGATGATGATTTATCTTGGGATATTTTTAAGCCTTGAACCACGTCGATAGTGTCGTTTGTCTGTCACGAAAATGACCGTAAAACCGTAGGGGCTGGCGCCCACGACAGCCCGTAACGCATATTTGAGACTTCTCGGGACGTCGAAGGCGCCGTCCCCTACCAAAATCGGTGTTCAAAATCAAAAAATGCCCTGATTTCACGCAGGGACAAATGTTACTTTCGAGCACAACTCAAAAGTTCATTTTACAGCAGTACGGTATAACATATCGGAGAAATGGAGGAAGGATATGAGCAAAAGTAAATCAATTATTACCGAAATAGAAAAAATGCTTCACGAAAAACAGATAACTTTCGATTCCTTAACTCATCTAACTTGGATTGAGGAGAGGGCAAGCGGAAAACATTTTTGTATGAGGGAGCATATCCGCGGACTTATCTATTCCTTACTGAGCAACAATCGCCCGTGGCAACAGATTGAAGAAAATATCGATAAAATCGACGAAATATTTTTTGAGTATGACAAGGATAAGATTTTAGCAACCAATGCGGCTGAGTTTATCGATAGACTTCAATCAATAAAATGCGGCAATCGAAATATCAAAAATCAAATGAATTCGCTCCATGCGAACATTCGCAAATTAGAACGCATAGAAAAAGAATTTGGATCTCTTGATAATTTTGTTACAAGCGGCTCACCCCTTGAAATCGCAGACCTGCTTGCAAACAGCATAAAATACAAGCTTAATACACTCGGGCTTGCGCTTGCGATGGAATATTTGAGAAACGTCGGCGTTGATGCTACAAAACCTGATACCCATATTCGAAGGATTTTGGGTAAAAATCGGTTGGGCTATTCTCCCCGCGAAATCGCAGGTGACATTGAAGCAATCAATATCATCAACGAAATTGTATCGCAAACTAATTACTCTGCAAGCAAGATAGATGCTATTTTTTGGTTATTCTGCTCTGATGGCAATGGAAAAATTTGTACCGAAAAACCGCATTGCGATCAATGCACACTAAAAGGTACATATTGCAATTGGAATTTACATAAATAACGAGAAGGCATTTGAATGATGGAAGAAGAAAAGAAAAAGGCTCGATTTGGATTCATCGCGCCCGATATATGCGTGAAAGAGTCGCAGTGCGTAAAATGCGTACATAACAAAGGCAAGCGGTGTGATGTGTTTGGTGAAAAACCAAAACAATATGTTATGGCAAGTATAGATGAAAAATGTACTAACCGCAGGCTCAAACCTTAAGACAAGCTTAACTTAACAAACCGAAGGAGAATATCACTTTGGAAATGAAATTGAAGGTCAAATTTTTCGACGAGCTGACGGCTCGGGAAGTATATGAAATAGTCAGGGCACGACAAGAAATATTCCTGATGGAACAGAATATTGTCTGTCGTGATTTTGACGGTGTGGATTACGACAGCTTGCACTGCTTTATCGAGCAAGATGGCAAGATAATGGCATATCTTCGCGCGTACCGCGAGAGTGAGGACGTAAAAATCGGCAGAGTTCTCTCTATAACACACGGAATAGGCCTAGGCGCAATGCTTATGAGGGAGTCAATACCTGAAATAAAGCAGAAATTTGGCTGCACGACCATCACACTGCACGCGCAAAGCCATGCCGAAGGCTTTTACAAAAGACTGGGATTTAAAACCACCTCGCCAATCTTTCTTGAGGAAGGAATTCCGCACGTTACAATGGAATTAGCCGATTAATAGAAAAAGGCTCTTAGTTTAATAAAAAGATTTTCAGGAGAATAGTTATGAGCAAAAAGACAATGTGGTACAAGGACATGGTATTTTATCAGATCTGGCCCAGATCCTTTAAGGACGGTGACGGCGACGGAATGGGCGACCTTTACGGCGTATATGAAAAGCTTGACTACATAAAATCGCTTGGATGCGACGGCATTTGGTTCTCCCCCCTATATCCCTCT
>SVTZ01000033.1 GCA_015063525.1 Oscillospiraceae bacterium | reverse complement strand
TTACTCTAACGGAGGAGTGGGATATTCGGACAATACATGGTATCAGCTTGGCCAGCTTTACAAAGGTACAGCGGATATTATTGACTACGATACATCGACGGGCGGAATGCAGGGTGCATTTGACATTTACAGCTGGATTGCATCTCCTGAGAGATACGAAGTCGCAAACGGTATCACCTACCTCGTCGGTCAGGAGCAGGGCGACCAGTACGATAAGCTTAAGACGCTTGAAGAAATAATGTCAACAAATGACCAGGATATCTTCAATGATATTGATAATAATCGGATACTAAAAAATGTTTACGATATTATTAACAATCCCGCCAATGCAAGCAAACCGGGCTTGCTGGGATTGAGAGAGGCCTTTTACGATGCAGCGCCGTTCTACAACATTATGAACAATGGACAGGAAATCAAGGTTGCGCGTAATTGCACAAGAGCTGAAATTATACCGTATATCCTCAATATACAAACCGCGCTTGATTATTACAATCAAGTAAACCCATAATTTGGTATCGTCTAAGCTTTTATGCGGTCGACCTTTACAAAGGGTAAAAGAAAACGGACAGGGAAATCCTGTCCGTTTTTTGATGAAATTTTGCCTTCGGCAACTTGAAATCCTGCAAAGCGGATTTATTTCATCGTGTGATGCTACGCATTACACTCTGGTGTCCCACATACCGCAGAATGAGTCGATGGGGTCCTTGCCGCGAAAATCACCGGTTACGAGGGCGTCAACAAGGGCATCCATTGTATCGTCGTTTGAGTCGTAGGCGTTGATATAGGTGCGGATCATCGGGCAATCGGCAAGCATTGTAGGCTTGTTTACGCTTATGCCGACAACGGGAAGCTCGTGAACATACCAGGGAATTTCTCCGCCGCCCTTAGAGAGGCCGAAGGCGGGGTGGCCGTTCATAACGTCAAAGAGCGAGATAACCAGATCCTGCTCGGAGACGAAATCCATGATAGAGTTCTTGCCCGCAAAGTAGAGGTTAAGGCTGGGCTTTTCGCCTCTTGCCATCATTGCCTTGATCTTGTCGAGGGGACTCTCGTAGATGAATACGTCAAAGCCTTTTTCCTGAAGTCTTTCCTGAAGCTTTTGCGCGGGGGTTTTTCTCTGAATACCGCCACCCATAGCCATCTGGGCAAGAGCCATCATAGGATTATCCGCGCCCTTGATGGGTACGATCATAATTCTCTTGGTATTCTCGGGAGAGAGGGGAAGGACGTCCTTATCAAGGCTCTTTACGAGAGTGATCGCATCGCGGCTGATGGCGGGAGAATATTCCTTAAACTCGGAATTGTAAAGTATAGTTGGCAATTCTTCGCCGGCGGGGCAGAGCTCTTCCTTCGTTTTCTTATTAAGACCCATCTTGGCCTTAAGACCGAGAATCCGGCTCAGTGCCTCGTCCATGCGTTCCTCGGAAATCACCCCGTTCTTGTATGCGTCGAGCATGGTGTTATAGTCCTCGTCAGGATCATTGAAGAAGAGGAACATATCACAGCCTGCGTTGATGGAGAGAGGGAGCATTTCCTTTCTCTTCATCTGATTGGTCATACCGACCATGTGGCTTGCGTCGGTAACAACCATACCGTTGAAGCCAAGCTCGCCGCGGAGCAGTGTAGTCATGATCTCGTAGCAGAGGGTTGCGGGAAGCATCTCCTCGTAGGTGATGCCCGGCTTTACATCCTTCATAAATTCGGGCATAAGGATGTGGCCGCCCATAATAGCGTCAAGACCGCCATCGATGAGAGTCTTGTAAACATGGCCGTAGGTAGCCATCCATTCGTCATGGTTGAAATTGTTGATGTTATTGGAGATGTGCGCGTCGCGGTAGTCCTGACCGTTGCCTGGGAAGTGCTTTGCTGTAGCTGCCACTCCGTGAGTCTTATGCAGACCATCCATATACGCCTTACCCATTGAAGCCACTCTCTTGGGATCGTTGCCGAAGGAACGTGAGAGGACCTCCTCGCACTCGTGGTTGTAGAGAATGTCAACTACGGGAGCGAAGGCCATATTACAGCCCGTTGCCGCGATCTGTGCGCCCGAAACAAGGCCCATTGCCTCTGCGTACTCGGTTTTGCCTGTAGCGCCTACCTTGATGCCCGAGCCGACCATTGTTCCGTCGGAGCAAACGCCGTCGCCGCCCTTCTCGGGGTTGCAGGCGATAAATACAGGGATCTTTGCGTATTTTTGGAGAATTTTATTCTGAGCAAGTACCTTTTCGCCGGGCATACCGTTGTAGCGGCAGCCGCCCAGATGGTACTTTTCCATAAGCTCCTTAAGGTATTCCTCGTCTTGACTTGCGGTAAGCTGGAAGAACAGCTGTCCAACCTTCTCCTCGTCGGTCATACCTGCTATGGTGTTCTTTACCCAGGCAATATCCTCCTCGGACAGATTATATGGTTTCGCTTTGAGGTCGATCATAGTGTAAACTCCTTCATTTATATTATATATAGTTTTATTCACCGAGATTTTTGTAGAATTGCGCCTTTTTTATCTCGCCGTACTCGGCATAAGTGCCGTCGATGAGCCGTGTAAATCCGTCGGAAATAAATTCATGCCAGCTTGCACATTCTTGGCGTACGAGAATAGGATAGAAATGCACGCCGTTCTTTTCTGCCGCTGAGAGATCGCCCGGTGCGTCTCCGCACATAAGGACCTTGTCCTTTTCATACCCTTTTTTGAGAAGCTCGCTGATGCAGTATGCCTTGCTGCCGTCGTTTTGCGACATTATAACGTCCACGTGGGCAAGAAGTCCGTGCATTTCCCACTCCTCAAGCACCGCGTCAAGGTTCGCGCTCGAAACGATAGCGATGTCGGCGTACTTGTGCGCGAACTCAAGCGCCTCCTTTGCCATAGGGAAGGGTATCTTGCTTTCATCGGGAAGCCTTGTTATAGCCTCGTTTACCGATATGCTCCAGGAAAGAGCCTTTTTAAAGACTGCTTCGTCGGGTCTTTTGGAAATAATTTCGTTAAGAGCGCTGTTTGACAACTCGGGAGCGTTGTTCGCCCATTCTGCAAGCGCCTCAATTCCCTCAATGGGGCAATATTTTCTATTGATCTCAGAGAGAGCCATAGCGAGACCTTTAAAGCGGTTTATCCCGCGCGTTATAGTATAAAGGTTGATTTCGTTCCAGCGGTCTAGAATTTCCTTCTCCCACTCCTGAAGCGACCATTCACGGACCATACAGGGGCCAAAGCATCTAAAGTGCTTGACGTCCATTGTATCCATAGCGCATCCATCGCTGTCCACACAGATAAGAAATTCATGATTTTTTTGATGATCAGATAATTTCATTACCACATTATCCTTTTCTTTGAATATAATATCATTACCATAATTATACATTATAAATTCAATTTTTGCAAGAAAAATATATATTTCCGAATTTTGACATTAAAATTGCAGAATTTGTAAAAAAGGAAATAATTTCCATTAAATTCTTTAATTTTCTTTAATTTTGAGAAGGGGTGTGCTTTGTTGTCTGCTCTTGCTTTGTAAAAAAATGCCTAAAAACATCTTACAAAAGCTGTGATAACAAAAGAAAAAATCGGTTAATCATTGTCATAATGCACAAAAGAATAGGTAAAAGTGGCTGTGCATAAACTATGCATAGAGCACGCATAAAAATTCGTAAAAAACTGTCAAAAATGAAGGTTTGTGTCAAAATCTTGTATATTAATACGTTCCCGGGGACTCATAATTGCCAAGTCCTCGGGATTCTTTTAAAATATTTAATAATAAAGGCAAAACCGCTTGAATTTTCAATCTGCATTTGTTATAATATTCATATATTTCAGGGGAAATGAGGACCTATTTATGATATGCAAAGCAATACAGAAGCTAATTGATTACGGCATTAAGACCAACCTTATCACCGCGGAGGATATCTACGTGGTGCGCAACAGATTTATGGATGCGCTGTCGGTGTCCGACTGGGAGGACTGCTCGGCAGATTCGGGCGAGGAGTCCATAGACGAGATACTTGCTCCGCTTATTGACTATGCCTGTAATAAGGGAATTATCAATGACACCGCAGGCAACCGCGATCTTTTTGATACCAAGCTTATGGGTCTTCTTATGCCTATGCCTAGAGAGGTAATAGCCGACTTTGAGGCAAGGTATGAGGAAAGCCCCGAGTGCGCTACCTATTGGTATTACCGCTTCAGCAAGGACGTAAACTACGTAAGAGCAGGCAGAATTGCCAAGGATTTGAAGTGGACCTACGATTGCGAGTACGGAAGGCTGGATATTACCATTAATCGCTCTAAGCCGGAGAAGGATCCACGCGATATTGCCGCGGCAGGCGCAAATAAGTCGTCCTCCTACCCCAAATGCCAGCTTTGTATTGAAAACGCAGGCTTCGCAGGCCATAGCAGTCATCCTGCAAGACAAAATCTCTGTCCCATACCGATTACGGTCAGCGGCGAGAAATGGGCGCTTCAGTACTCGCCATACGGTTATTATAACGAGCATTGCATCGCCTTCAACACCGCGCACGTTCCGATGAAGATCGACTCCGCCGTATTCGGCAAGCTTTTTGATATCGTAGAATACCTTCCGCACTATTTTATCGGCTCAAACGCCGATCTGCCCATAGTAGGCGGCTCTATTCTTTCTCACGAGCATTTTCAGGGCGGAAGATATACCTTCGCTATGGAGACCTCGCCTATAGAGACCGAGATCGAGATAGACGGCTTCACCACCGTCAGGGCTGGAATAGTTAAGTGGCCTATGTCGGTCATAAGACTTATCTCTGAGGATAAGCAGGCTCTTTCCGCTTGCGCTGACAGTATTCTTACCGCTTGGAGAGGCTACAGCGATCCCGAGGCTATGATATTCGCTGAGACCGACGGCACGCCCCATAACACCGTCACTCCTATTGCGAGAAGGTCGGGTGAGAGCTTCGTTTGCGACCTTGTCCTGCGTAACAACCTTACAACAGATGACCGTCCTCTCGGACTTTATCACCCCGCGCCCGAGCTTCATCATATCAAGAAGGAGAACATTGGACTTATCGAGGTGATGGGTCTGGCCGTGCTGCCTTCAAGACTTGCCACCGAGATGGTAGAGCTTGAGGAATCACTTCTTCGCGGCGATAATCTTCGCGAAAATCCTGCGCTTGAATCCCACGCTGATTGGGCAGAGCAGGTGATGCGCGATCACCCCGAATTCAATAGAGAAAACGCGAGAGCCATTATTGAAAATGAAGTCGGAGAGGTGTTCCTTAAGGTGCTCCTTGACGCAGGCGTGTTTAAAAGAACTCCCGAGGGCAAGGCAGCGTTTATGCGCTTCGTTAACACTGTAGGAAAAGAAAAATAAATATACCTAAAATAACGAATTTTAGAGAGTTGCAGAGTGAAAAATTCTAAATGGATAAATAAAAACACGGCCTCTCTTTTAGGCAAGAGGGTCGTGATAAGCGGATCAACCGGCGGTCTTGGCAGGGAGCTTTGCTTTTATCTCGCTTCTCTTGGAGCAGAGCTTGTACTGCTCGACCGCAACAGCGAAAAATCCTTGAAGCTTGCCGATGAGTTAAGGGAGAAGCATCCGAGCCTTCGCGTTTCGCACCTGAGGGCGGATATGTCGGATTTTCAGTCGGTAAAATCGGCGGCTGACAGCCTTTCGGGTATGGAGATAGATTACCTTGTCCTAAATGCTGGCGCGTACAGCATACCAAGATGCATCACCGATATTGGCTTTGACAATGTCTATCAGATAAACTTCGTCTCCCCTTACTATCTTGTTAGAAGGCTGTTGCCCGGCATAAGAGAGCGCGGCGGCAGAATAGTCGCGGTTGGAAGCATCGCACATAATTACTCGAAAATTGACAAAGGCGATATCGATTTCAGAACCAGAAGGCAGGCAAGCCTCGTGTACGGAAACGCGAAGAGATATCTTACTTACTCGCTCCTCTCACTCTCCGAGGGTGACATTTCGGTTGCCCACCCCGGCATCACCTTTACAGGCATAACCAACCACTATCCACCGCTTATATTCGCAATCATCAAGCACCCAATGAAGGTGATCTTTATGAAGCCGAGGAAGGCCGCACTTTCTATCCTCTACGGCCTCTTTGCCGAGGTAAAAAATGACGAGTGGATAGGCCCTGCGCTTTTTGACGTCTGGGGCCTGCCGAGGGTAAAAAAGCTTCGCACCGCAAGCAAGTCGGAGCAGATACACATTACAGAAATAGCAGAAAAAATCCACGAAAAGCTTAATTAATCTTTGTTTTGTTATAAAAAATGGCACCGGAGAAATGGATATTCCGGTGCCGTTTTATTTTATACGGTAATTTTCTTTGACATCGGAAGAAGCGCCTCAAGCGAGGATCTTAGCTCCTCGTGGGTCATATCCGAATTTATATTCCAAACCTTCTCGCTCATAGCGGCGAGATTTTCGCGTACAACGTCTATTTCGCCCTCGTAGTTGTTCTCCCAAGCGCAGAATGTTGCGCCGAGAACCTGATCGGTAGGCTCGATGATAATAGGCTTTTCGTAAGCGGCGGTCTTTTTGTTCCAGTTACGCCAGGTGTAAATGTTCCAGTCAAGAACCTCCTCGGGTGTCCAGCGTCCGGACTCAACTACTCTGTGACCCCTTGGAACGGTGTATAGAGGCTGCCAGGAGGAGTTTGTGATTCTAAAACCGCCCTCAATAAGGTCGGGTGCAAGCTGGTAATAGGACTCCCAGGCGGTAACGATAACCTTCTTGGATATAGTTTCCGAGCCTTCCTTCGGGAAGCCCTCCCAAACGATGGGAGTCTTGCCAAGCTCAAGTACCATATCGGTCATACGCTTGATAAACTCGGTGTAAAGAGGCCTTACACCGTCAATGCCGTTTTCCTTCATATACGCGGTGCAGTCGCGGCAGTTTGCCCATTCACCGATAGCCGCCTCATCGCCGCCGATATGCAGATAACGAGAGTCTGGGAACATAGCGATTATCTCCTCAGTAAGTGTGCGTAGAGTGTCCATAATTCCGGGCTTGCCGACGCAGATGATATTACTTTTAATGTCTGCGAAGAAGAGGGCGTAGTCGTCAACCTTGCCTTCTCCAACGGGGGTGTCGGCGAAAAGCTCGGGGTAGGCAATTACCATAGACTTCGCGTGGCCGGGAACCTCCATCTCGGGAATGATCTCCACTCCCTTCTTCCTCGCATATTCGTTAAGCAGCTCGATCTGCTCAAAGCTGTAGTGCCTATCCTCGGTAGGCATTTTAGGGAAGGCGCGGCTCGGCAGAGTATAGCTTTGTGTGTCGATAAAGTGAAGATGCAGGAACTTTATTTTATAAAGGTAGCAGAGGTCAACGTAGCCGAGCAGGGTCTCGAAGGGATGCCATTTTCTTGCCAGATCCACCATCAGCGCGCGGTATTCGCAGTCAGGCTTGTCTTCGATTTCAATCTTGGGGAGATAAATTCCATTGCCGCACTCGCAGGGGGTGGCGAGCTGAATGAGGGTGGAGAGAGCGTAGGTTGCTCCGTCTTCGTCTCCTGCAGCAATATTAGCGCCGGTCTCACTTACAGAAAGTCGATACTCTCCTGCACCAAGGTGCGCGTCAAGCTCTATTTTGATACCCTCGCCCTCGGGAAGGCTGACGCCGTGAATTCTCTCCACAAGTGAAACAAAGGAGGAAATATGGTCAGCAAGGCTTCTGTCGGTAGTGCTTATTCCCTTAAAAGTAAGGGGTGCGTCAGAGTCACCGAGAGTAACCTTTTTGGGGTAGGGAATGATGTGCAGCTTTTGTGTTTTCATCTGCTTTTTCCTTTCTTTATCTACTAAAATGTAAATCTAAGTTGTCCTTTTGCACGTTAATTTAGTGCTTATATATCCTTTTTGCGGCAATCTGCGGAGGATAACTCATCATCACCTGACCGCTGAAAACGATCTCTATCGTATCGCCAACGCTGATGTCCTCTCGGCCTATCTCATCGCCGTCAGGGCCGTAATAGCTTGTCGCGTCGCTTGTCAGCACCCAGTAGATGCCGAAGGCTACGTCGCTGTCAACTATCTCGGCTTCGATAAGCCTCGGATTATCGGTGGAGGTTACCTTAGCCTTGAAGACCGCCTCGTTGCCTGAGAGCTCTATATTGCCGTTATTACCGTTTTCTCCGGCGTTTTTAGCTCCGCCGGCGTTTTCTGCGCTGCAGCCTGTTAAAAACAGGGTCAGAAGCGCAAGTATAAGTGCAAAAAGTCTCTTACTCATTGATTATCTCCTCTATATATGCGTAAAGCTCGTCGAAGCCTCCGCGTCTGTAATTCGAAATATCCTTTTCAACCTTGTTAATAAGGCAGTCGGTAATTAGGAATGTAGACATACCAAGCTCTTCGGCTATCATATCCTCACCTACGTCGTTTCCGACCATCAGGCACTCTTCGCCCTTAAGGCCAAGCTTTTTAAGCAGGTCTGAGTAGTACTTAAGGTTCGGCTTGCAGTAGCTGCTGTTCTCGTAGGTGGTGTAGAGGATAAAGTCCTCGGGCTCAAGTCCTGCCCAACGTATACGGCTCTCGGTAGCCACCGCGGGGAAAAGCGGGCTTGTGGCAAGGACGAGAGGAATTTCCGCCTTATGCAGTCTGTCGATAATCTCTCTTGCCTTCGGAGTGTATCCGCAAACATCTTTGACCTTTTGAAAATCGTTGGCGTAGAATTCGCGGAGCGAAGGCTCCTCGTCTCTTATTCCTTTACCGAGAATTTTGCAGAAATTGTCCCAAAAGACATCCTCGTTGGTCCTAGCTCCGTCGTTTGTCATCATCGCGCCGGTGCTTGCCCACAAGGCGGACGCAACGGCCTTCGGGTCGTATCCCTTCGGCGCAAGCAGCTTCACCAGCCCTCCAAGATACGCGCCTATAAATAGATCCTGATTCATGGGTAAAAGCGTGCCGTCAAGATCGAAAAATACTGCCTTTAAATTCATTTTATGCTCCCGAATATTTTTTACACATTCATTATATAAAAACTTGAGCCGATTGTCAACATAAAAAATGTTAAAAAAGCTTGATTTTTCATTGAGCTTTGTGCTTATAAATGAATGCAGAATGCAGAGTGAAGAATGCAGAATTAAAACCGAAAAATGTGGACAAGTGGAAAAGCTTTCCGCGGTGGTGTGAGGTTAAGCGTGAGCAACCGGGCTCTTTGATAAAGGCAGACTACGTTATAGAGCCCCTGTCGGGAGCTTTGCTTATTTCCGATCGGCTTCTGCATAACAGGATAAGGTCGGACAGACACGCTCCGGGACAGCACAAGGACGAGTTAAATACAGTCCGGGCGCTTTCAAATGGTAGATATTCCAAGGGTTTTTGACACCTTTTGGCTGTCACAGGTAAGGATAGGTTAGGTAAGGTAAGTATAGGTAAGGTCAGGAAAGATAAGTATAGGTTAGGACAGGTAAGAAAAGGTATTACTACCCAAAACATACATTCATTCATACAAAGCCCTTCGGGCAGACATCGAGGGTGTGATTTTTTTGAAGCTTTAAATTCCCCTTCGTTTCTCATTTCTTATTTTTGCACTTGACAAAAATAGCATTATATGTTATTATATTACGATAAAAATTATAATGGGAAGTATGCGGTTTTGCCGGAAGGACGATGTCGGTTCGATGTAACCGAGGAGCTTCGGCTGTCCGTGAAAGGAAGAAAATGTCTGATTTTGTAAGCGAAATTAAAAGAAGAAGAACCTTTGCTATAATCTCTCACCCCGACGCGGGAAAGACCACTCTGACCGAGAAATTCCTGCTTTACGGAGGTGCGATCCAGTCCGCAGGCTCGGTAAAGGGCAAGCAGAACGATAAGCACGCCGTGTCCGACTGGATGGAGCTTGAGAAGCAGAGAGGTATCTCCATCACCTCGTCGGTGCTTCAGTTTGAATATGACGGCTACTGCATCAATATCCTTGATACACCCGGACACCAGGACTTCTCCGAGGACACCTACCGTACGCTTATGGCGGCAGACTCGGCGGTAATGGTTATCGACGCAGCAAAGGGTATCGAGCCTCAGACGAGAAAGCTCTTCAAGGTCTGCGCGATGCGTGATATTCCCATCTTCACCTTTATCAACAAGATGGACCGCGAGGCGCGCGACCCCTTCGACCTTCTGGACGAGCTTGAAAGTGAGTTCGGCATCGGCACGTATCCGATGAACTGGCCTATCGGCTGCGGACAGAAGTTCAAGGGCGTTTATGATAGGGATAAGCGCACGTTGCTCTCCTTTGGCGACTCGCACAGAGGCCGTGACAGGATTCGTGGCATTGACCTTGATATTACCGATACGGCAAGACTTGACGAGCTCGTTGGCGAGAATCAGCGTATTGAATTCTGCGAGCAGATAGAGCTTCTTGAGGGAGCAGGCGGCGATTTTGATATTGAGAAGGTGCGTCACGGGAAGCTTTCTCCCGTATTCTTCGGCTCGGCTCTTAACAATTTCGGCATTGAGCCCTTCCTTGAGCATTTCCTTAAAATGACTACCGCGCCCCTTCCCCGAGTGGCAGAGGGTGAGATAATAGATCCCTTCGACCCCGATTTTTCCGCATTCGTCTTTAAAATTCAGGCGAATATGAATAAGGCGCACCGCGATAGAATTGCCTTTATGCGTATATGCTCGGGTAAGTTTGAGCGCGGAAAGGATTATTACCATGTTCAGGGAAACAAGGCCTTCCGCCTTTCCCAGCCTCAGCAGATGATGGCATCCGAGAGAGAGGTTATCGACGAGGCTTATGCAGGCGATATTATCGGTGTGTTCGATCCGGGCATCTTCTCCATCGGCGACACCGTCTGCGAGAAGGGCAAGAAGATAAAATTCGAGGGAATCCCCACCTTTGCGCCCGAGCATTTTGCTATGGTAGAGCAGGTAGACTCTATGAAGCGTAAGCAGTTCGCCAAGGGTATGAACCAGATCGCCCAGGAGGGTGCAATACAGATATTCTTCGAGCCAAATTCGGGTCTTGAGAGGGTTATCGTTGGCGTTGTGGGCGTGCTTCAGTTCGAGGTGCTTGAGTACAGACTGAAGAATGAGTACGGCTGCGACCTTCGCCGCACTAATATGGGATATAGCCAGATCCGCTGGATCGAGAACGAGAACCTTGACCCCAAGACTCTCCGCCTCTCTCACGATACAAAGTGGGTGCAGGACTTCAGGGGAAAAAATCTGCTCATCTTCACCAGCGAGTGGGCTATCCGTTGGGTTCTTGAGGATAATCCCGAGCTTCGCCTTTCGGAGTTCAGTAAGAACGACGATTAAGCGGCAAAATGCGCTTTGCGCAAACAAAAATTTGCAAAATTCTACAAAAACCCAGCAAAAGGATAGATATTTAGTATTATGAGAATGAGAAAAAAGAAGAACTCCGAGTCGAGACTTGCGGCGCAAGCGAGGTATCTTTTCCATACGGATAACGTTATGACCGATCCTGCGGCTACGCTCGGCAGAGCGGGTGATAAGGTCTTCCTTGAAATAGGAGCCGGCAAGGGCGGCTTTGCCTGTGCTATGGCAGAACGCCACGCTGACGCCTGCTATTTTGCTATGGAGCGCGTTACCGATTGCGTCGTGCTTGCGGCAGAGAGGGCGGCCTCCGGCGAGTACGGTGAGCTTGATAATCTCCGCTTTGTGATTGACACCGCGGACAACCTTATGCATATTTTTGCGCCCGGTACTGTCGACGCCATCTTCCTTAATTTCTCCGACCCTTGGTCGAAGAAGGGATATGCAAAGCGTCGTCTGACACACCGCCGCTATCTTGCTATGTATCTTAATCTTCTCCGCGACGGTGGGGTGCTTCGCTTTAAAACCGACAACACAGGACTTTTTGACTTTTCCCTTGAGGAGATCGAGGCTATGGGACTTACTCCCACCGTCGTTACCCGCGATCTTCACGCCTCCGGTTGGAACGAGGGCAATATTATGACCGAGTACGAGAAGAATTTCTCGGAGATGGGTATGAAGATCAATATGCTTGAAATCAAAAAGCCCGTCGGCAAAAATCCCGATATCTCTCCCGAGTTTCTTACAAAAGGACCATATAGAGGTTAATTCTGACATTCGAGACTTGGAAAGGAGGCCTTATGGAGAATTACATAGAGGATAACCGCATCCATGACGGCCACCGAGGCAGGATGAGGGCGAAGCTCATTGCCCACGGACAGCGTATCTTCGACACCTACGAGCTTCTTGAAATGCTCCTTTATCAGACCATACCGTACAAGGACACCAACCCGGTTTCAAAAAGGCTTCTCATGGCCTTCGGCAGTCTTGAGGGCGTCTTGACGGCTGACAGAGATGCTCTCACAAACGTCAACGGAGTAGGCGAGCGTACCGCTGATTTCCTTACCGAGGTGGGAAAGCTCGGCGATATTATCGGCGCTGAGATACTGTCGGACGGAGGAGAGGATCTTACGAGCTACGACGCTGTGGGAAAATATCTCGTCAGCTATTTTTCGGGTATGCAGGAAAGGCAGGTCATCGCGCTCTTTCTCGATAGCAGTATGCGCCTTCTCTGTATGAAGAAGCTTTACGATCTTGATTACGATTCGGGCGGAGTGAAGGCGAAGCCCTTTATCGACGAGGCGGTGCTCAGCCGCGCTGCGGTCGTTATCTCGGCCCATAACCATCCCTTCGGACCCTTTTATCCTACACAGGGAGACAGGGCCAGCAATAACGCGATCACCGATGCTCTGATGATGGCAGGCTTCGTCCACGCAGAGCATTATATAATCTCGGGCGAGTGCTATGCAGGCATCGGCTCACTGAAGAATTTTGGCATAAGAGCATCGCAGATGCCCGCCCTTGACGGATTTATCGAGAGTAAAGGCCTCTTCTGCGACCAGCCCCGACGCGTCTCCTCTCTGTCACAGACGAACTGTCTAGGCGGCAGTGAGATCGGCGAGGCCAGCGGATGCAATCTGAAAGACCTAGACTACTTTAAACATTTGCTCGATTACGCCGTCGGCAGCTCTGCCGATGAGGCGGCAAGGCTTTTATTACCCAAATACCGGACTATTGAAAATATTCTTACCGCATCGGCAAGAGAGCTGACTGCCATCGTCGGTGAAAGGTGCGCTTTTTATCTGAAGCTTTTAGCCTATGTCACCTCCAGAAGAAGAACCGACAGCTTTGCCTTTGGCAGATCTCATACGGCGGCCGATACCGCAGAATATCTTAAGGCGCTCTTCCTTGGCGAATCGGTTGAAAAGACCTATCTTCTGACCTATGGTGAGTCGGGAAAGATCACCGGCTGTCATTTGCTTGGAGAGGGAACGGTAAGCTCGTCGGAGATACTTCCGAGGAAGGCTGTGGAAACGGCAATATCCGAGTCTGCGGCCTCTGTTGCATTAGCACATAACCACCCCTTCGGCACCACTAAGCCTTCGGCAGACGACGTTAATCTGACTAAGGCTTTTGCTACGCTTTTCAAGAACTGCGAGATAACGCTCACCGATCATTATATCGTTGCGGGTCAGCTTTGCGATACGGTACGCTTTGAGTCGGAGACCGAGCGCGATTTTGAGGATTAAACGGAGGTAAATATGCCATTTTTGGGAACTATAGTTAACTTTTTTGTGGTTTTAGTCTGCGGAACAGTTGGCACGCTTGTGAAAAAAGGCGTGCCGAAAAAGATCAGTGACGCCATCGTTTCTGCTATGGCGATCTGCGTAATTTACATTGGAATTGACGGAGCGCTTGAGTCGGCTCCCGCGGTCTCTGATGGCTTGTTTTTGTCTGCCGGACTCGTGAAGGTGCTGGTTATGATAATCTCGCTTGCGCTCGGTGCGCTTATCGGAGAGATTATCGATATTGACAAGTGGGTAAACCGCCTCGGCGATCTGCTTGAGAAAAAATTTGTGAAGGACGGAGAGCGCGGCAAATTTGCAAAGGGATTTGTGTCCTGCAGTCTGCTTTTCTGCGTCGGCGCAATGACGGTAAACGGCGCCCTTCAGGATGCTATTGGCAAGCCTGATATTCTTATCGCAAAATCTGTTATTGACGGCATTATGTGCTTCGTTATGGCCTCCACTCTCGGTATGGGATGTGCGGCATCGTCGGTATTCGTTCTGGTCTATCAGGGATTTCTGACTCTGGTGGGGCTGTTCCTCTCGGATATGCTTCCCGCCGCCAGCATTTCTTATATGTCAGTGACAGGATCGCTTATCATTATTCTTATCGGCACAAATATGCTTGGCGCAACCAAGGTAAAGACGGCAAATCTGACTCCCGCAATATTCCTCCCCGCCATTGTTTGGCCGTTGATATCTCTGATAATCTCTTGATTTTTCCCGGCAGAACGCTCCGATCCGAACAATAAGGGCAAAAAACAGAGCTCTGCGAGAGCAAGGATCGCTTCATTAATATTATAAGCAGCACCCCGAAGGGAAAAGGGGCGCTGCTTTTTGCTTTTTCTCGTTTTTTTCCAAGGTTATCAAGGGATATTCGCCAATAATTAGCAAACAAAGAAAATTTATGAAAAAATTATTAGTAAAATGCTTGACAAATAAAAAAAATGTGATATAATATTAAAATGCGTAATAATATTATTTTTCTATGGGGGATTTCTGCCCTTTTTTAAGGGTTATCTCGTCAAAATGACTAAAAATTCCCAGAGAAATTAAGCAAAATGGCCAAATGGCAAAATTTCGCCCTGCGCGAGACTGACTTAGTAAAATTTTGAAGAATGGAGTGATTCTTTTTATGATGCTTAAACCCCGTAAACTTGGCACCACGGTAAGACAGAGCTTTTCCAAGATCGAAGCAGCTACGGAAATGCCGAATCTTATAGAGGTGCAGAAGGACTCGTACGAGTGGTTCCTCAGAGAGGGACTTAACGAGGTTCTCCGTGACGTTTCTCCGATCGTTGATTACACGGGAAATCTGTCCATTGAGTTTACCGACTATTCCATCGATCCTACTCCCAGATACCCCGTTGAGGAGTGCAAGGACAGATCTGTAACCTACGATGCACACATGAAGGTGGGCGTCCGCCTCGTTAATAAGGCGACCGGCGAGCTGAAAACCGCGCAGATCTTTCTCGGCGACTTCCCTCTGATGACCGATAACGGGACCTTCGTTATCAACGGCGCGGAGAGAGTTATCGTTTCTCAGCTGGTGCGTTCTCCCGGAATGTACTATGCAGACGAGGTTGACAAGCAGGGTAAGCATAATTTCACCGCTACCGTAATTCCTTACAGAGGCGCATGGCTTGAGTATGAGAGCGACGCGGCAGGTATCTTCTACGTTAAGATCGACAAAAACCGCAAGCTTCCCATCAGCGTGCTTATCCGCGCGCTCAGCGCTCCCGGTGAGGATAACGACGACGCCATCATAGCTATGTTCGGTAACGAGGAGGCTCTTAAGGCCACTATGATGAAGGACGAGTGCGCAGCCCTTGCTGAGGAAAACGGCACCTCCTACCGCGACGAGGCGCTTAAGGAGATATATAAGAAGCTCCGTCCCGGCGAGCCTCCCCACGTTGAGTCCGCCGAGATACTTATAAATAATATGTTCTTCGACCCGAAGAGATACGACCTTGCTCCCGTTGGACGTTATAAGTACAACAGAAAGGTTGCTCTTGCCAGAAGAATTGAGGGCAAGACCCTTGCAGAGACCGTTATCAATCCTCTTACCGGTGAGATCGTTGCCGAGGCAGGCGAGCAGATCACCCGCGAGCTTTCTGTTGCCATTGAGGACAGCCTTGTAAACGAGGTTATCGTCAAGACCGAGCTTGACAGAGAGGTAAAGGTATTCGGCAATAACACCGTCCGTCCCGAGCTCGTTCTCGGCTACGACCTTACCGACTGCGGCGTAAAGTCCGGCGAGAAGGTAAGATTCGGTATTCTCTCCGAGATCATCTCCGCTGCTGAGGCTGAGGGCTTCGAGGGCGAGGCTAAGGAGAGATACATCAAGAGACTCGTTAAGGAAAGATTTACCGAGCTCTGCCCCAAGCACATTACCAAGGAAGATATTTTTGCTTCGATCAACTATCTTCTTTGCCTTACTCACGGCATCGGCTCTACCGATGATATCGACCATCTAGGTAACAGACGTCTGCGCTGCGTAGGTGAGCTTCTCCAGAACCAGCTGAGGATTGGTATGTCCAGAATGGACAAGAATATCAAGGAGCGTATGGCTACCCATGATGCAGACGACCTTCGTCCCGAGGCGCTTATCAACACTCGCCCCGTGGCTACCGCTATCCGTGAGTTCTTCGGCTCTTCGCCTCTTTCCCAGTTCATGGACCAGAACAACCCTCTCGCCGAGCTTACTCACAAGCGCCGTCTTTCTGCGCTTGGTCCCGGCGGTCTCTCAAGAGACAGAGCGTCCTTCGAGGTCCGTGACGTTCACTATACCCACTACGGACGTATCTGTCCCGTAGAAACTCCCGAAGGTCCTAACATCGGTCTTATCTCCTATCTTGCATCCTACGCAAAGATCAGCGACTACGGTTTCCTTAAGGCGCCCTACAGAATCGTTGATAAGAAGACCGGCCGCGTTACCGACGAGGTGGTTTACCTCACCGCGGACGAAGAGGATAACAACGTTGTTGCTCAGGCTAACGAAAAGCTTGACGAGAACGGCTACTTTGTAAACAAGAAGGTTATCTGCCGTCTCAACACCGAGTACATTGAGGTTGAGCCTACGGAGGTTGACCTTATGGACGCTTGCCCCCAGATGGCAGTAT
>SVTZ01000032.1 GCA_015063525.1 Oscillospiraceae bacterium | reverse complement strand
GGCGGACAGTTTTTTAGAATACGTAATTATAAGGATAACAGTAAGGAGTGGTGTGGTTTTACCTGTAACTTTTTATATAAACAAAAAGATATAACTATACCGACCGAGCAATGCGAGCTTGGAAAGCGTCTTGAAACCAGTAAAAGCCTTATGTGGTGTGTCAAACGTTATACCGATGAAGAAATTGTGCTGCAAGGTTGCGGTGATGATGAATATATCTATCGTAGAAAGGATAAAAGATCAGAGCGTTTTGTTGTTACATAGCTTTGGAGATTAAAAAGAAAGGACTGTTAAATACAGAGTTGCCGTTGAGGAAAAAACGTGAAAACAGATTGAAAGTTAAGAGATCGAATTTTATTTCTAATATAAAACATAATCCTCGCCCGTCCATGACCAAGGATGTAGGCGAGGATTTTTGGCAAAATATGAAAAAAAGCTATTGACAAACTCCTGTTCGTATGTTATAATAAGCTAACGAACTCCTGTTCGCCCCCACGAAATTATAAAGGAGATTTATTATGAGACCTAAGAATGACGAGAGAAAAATGGAGGTTTATCACTTCGTTAACGACTTTATGAAGGAACGCGGCGTTTGTCCTACCACCCAGGAAATAGGTGATACCCTCGGTATGGCTAAATCCACAGTTTCCAAGTATATGAACCGCCTTATGGACGATGGGCTTATCGAGAAGTATGGCAGATACCAGACCGTTCTTTCAGACACTCAAACTCTTCCTTCTAATTATACTATGATGCCGGTTCTTGGCTCAATCTCCTGCGGTCAGCCAATTCTTGCGATCGAGGATGTTGAGGAATATATTCCTATCGATGTCGGCCTGCTTGGCTATGGAGAATATTTTGGTCTCATCGCTCGCGGTGATTCTATGATAAACGCAGATATTTGCGACGGTGACACCGTCTATGTCAGAAAGCAGAGCACAGCTATGGATGGTGAGATCGTCGTTGCTATGATTGAGGATGACTTCGGTGATGGCTGGAACGCAACCTTGAAGCGCTTCTATCGTGATCTGAAAAACAGCCGTTATATTCTGCATCCCGAAAATCCTGAACTTGAGGATATCGTTGTTGACAAGGTACACGTTGTTGGTGTTGCGGTAAGGGTGCTTAAAAATCTTGAAACAAAGAGAAGATTTTGTTAATAAAAATGTTATTTAAGGCGTCACTTACATATAAGCATTATACATTCAATATCAAATCATAAAAAGGATAAAAGCAGACCGCATTTCACGGTCTGCTTTCTTAATAGGTTCTTGTTACATAAGTCTTGTAAAGTGTTAGATAAGTTTTACGATATCCTTGCAAATTTCAATCATTGAATATCTTATACTGCCTCTGTCGCGCCACTGCCTTGAATCCCAAACGCTTCCCGAAACGTCATCTCCACCGTAGATCAGCGCGCCGTATTTAATTCCTCTGAACTGTGCAACTGCAAGACAGCCGGATTGCTCCATCTCCACGATCCTCGCGCCCTCGTTCTTGCGTAGGGCAATTTTTTCTTTCGTCTCTCTGTAGAAGGCATCAGTAGTCCAGACGATGCCGGTAGTGTAGGGAATTCGGTTTTCATCAAGATAATCGCATATCTTCTCACGCACGTCTGCCTGCGAAGAAATAATTCTCGACGGCTCTATGTAGTGGTAGGAAAAGCCCTCGTCGCGTATCGCTCCCTCAACGACCAGAAGCTGACCAACGCCGATGGCTTTATCAAGCACGCCACCGCCACCGCAGAACATAACCTTTCTTATTCCGCATCCTGTCAGCTCGTCAAGATAACCGCCCATTGCCGCGCAGCCGATGGTTCCGTGCATAAGCAACACATCGTCGTCGACAAATTTGTATAGTGTAACGTCATTTTCACCCTCGATGATCGTTTGTATCTTAATCTTACCTTCAGTAAGAAGGGTATTAATAGCTTCCTTAAAGAAGCTGATAACCAAGCTTTCGCAGCCTAAATCACCGTGAGTCCTTCCAAACGTTTCGGGATTTATCATCGCATGTTTTTCATCGTCAAATTCTAGTATCGGATATTTATCTCTTCTAAGCATAAAAACTCCTTTTTGATAATTCTGCCATGTATTATATGCCTAAAGTGCGTTTATTGATAAGTGCTCTTACCCTAACTACTTTGTCTTTGTCATAAACATAAGCCCCTCTGGGCTTAACGAAGTTACCGCTTCCGCGTTTTTCATCGGCATATCTTGGTATCAGCTGAATATGATAATGATTGTTTAGTCCGTCGCACATTGTGCACATATAGACTCGCTCGCACCCGTAGACCTCACGTAGTATTATCATAAATTTTTTTGCAAATCTAATGATCTTTTCGTTGATAAAATCGGGAGCTTCACTCATATCGTGATAATGCTCGATGGTCGAAATACACATATGTCCTACCGCTCTTGGATTACCGACGAAAAAGCACTCAATATCCGCATCCTTATAAATCAGCTTGTCCGAGTTGTCACCGTAAAGCGCACCGTCCATCTCACGATTAAAACAGGTAGGGCAGATGCCGAGATCCACAAGCTCTCCGGGTGAGAGCTTTAATAATTCTTTTTTATTCATATTTTATCCTTTTCCTCGCCCGACGGGTGACTTTATTTCTTAAATAATTATACATTATTTTGAAATGTTTGTCAAATACATTTTATCTTACTTTATTAATTGTGATGAGGAAAAAAAGAAATTTTACGGCGAAAAGGCAAGCTTTAATACAAGATCGACTAAATGCTAGTTGAGGGCATATTATATTATTACAAATATCCAAACGAGGAAACTGACATATAATTTAAGGCAGAATAATGAAAAACTAATTCTGTCTTTGGCTATTTGCAATATTTCATTAAAATATATATTACTCGTAAAATATTTTATTTCTTAAAAAGAAAATGCTTGCAAAAATTGCTCGAATATGGTACAATAATATGTAATATTATTGAAAAGAGAAAAATGAAGGGAGAAGGCGCTGTGAACAGCTATAGTATACATACGGATGATATAACCGTGATCTATTTTGCGGGCGACCTTCGCCCCGAATCTATTGGCGGCGACCATTGCCACGATAAATACGAGATAACGCTTACGCTATCGGCGTCGGGGCATTGTAGGATCGAGGGCATGGAGGTCGCTCTTTCCCCGCGCACCCTGATACTTATAAAACCTCTGGTATATCACCGCGTCAGCCTTGAAAACGAGCCTTTGTTTGAGGGCTACACCGTATGCTTTTCCAAAAGCGCGCTTTCCGGTGCGGTTCTTGATATGCTTGAGAGGATATCCGAGGGTGAGAGCGAGAGCGGGAGATATTATTCGTCAAAATCGGTTTCCGATGCAATCATTTCAGCCTTTGAGCGATTTGAGATCGCTGACATTCTGCCTGAAAAAGAAAGGGGCGCGCTTGTAAATGCGCTGCTTTCGGAGATAATAATTCTCCTCTCGGCCGAGGAAGGTCAGAATATGACCCTTACCGACGGCGAGCTTGGCGCAAAGGTAGTCAGGTATTTAAATGACAACATTACGAAAAATATTAGCCTCGACCGACTCGCAAGAAGATTCTTTGTAAGCAAATATCATCTTTGCAGAGCCTTCAAGAGTTATAGCGGTATTTCGGTTCATTCATATATTAATCACAAGCGTATAATGTATGCAAGACAGCTTATAGAAGCAGGCGAGACTGCTTCGGGCGCGGCTTACAAAGTCGGCTTTGGCGATTACTCGGCCTTCTATCGCGCATATGTAAAGATAGTCGGAAAATCACCGACCAGAAATTAACGAAAAAGGGAGATATGGAATGAAATATCCGATTTTAAGCGGCATAAACTCGCCGTCGGATCTTAAAAAACTAAATAAATCGGACGTTCCTGCACTTTCCTCGGAAATCAGAGAGTTTCTCATTGAAAACGTTGAGAGATGCGGAGGTCATCTTGCGTCAAATCTTGGCGCGGTTGAGATGACTCTGGCTATACACACTGTTTTTGATTCTCCCACCGATCACATCATCTTTGACGTCGGCCATCAGTCCTACGTTCATAAACTCCTTACGGGCAGAAGGGAAGGATTTGAAAAGCTTCGTATGCCCGGCGGCCTTTCCGGCTTTACATTAACTCGTGAGAGCGAGCATGATCCCTTCGGTGCAGGACATTCCTCAACCTCTATATCCGCGTCCCTCGGTCTTGCAGAGGCGGACGCACTGTCGGGCAGATCTGCTCACACTGTTTGTGTAACGGGAGACGGCGCTTTTACGGGCGGAATGATTCACGAGGCGCTTAATAATTGCTCACCCGATCTTCCTCTCGTTATAATTATCAACGAAAACGGAATGTCAATTTCCTCGAATAAAGGCTCATTTGCGTCGTACCTTTCGCGGGTCAGAGTATCAGGAAGTTATCGTAAACTCAAAAGTGAAACTCAAAACGCCATTGACAGGATTCCTCTTATACATAGGCCGGTCAGATCGATCCTTGCTTTTGGTAAAAATGCATTAAAGCGTATTTTCTACAAGCACAACTATTTTGAGGAGCTTGGCCTTTATTATATAGGGCCTATTGACGGACACGATTATGATAAGCTCTGCCGCGCCATGAGCGATGCGAAGGCAATGGGCAAAACCTGCGTAATTCATATTAAAACAACGAAAGGCAAGGGATATTTACCGGCAGAAGAATCTCCTGACAACTATCATAACGTTGTCAACAAGCCTGATCGCGGCACATTTCATAGTGCGTTTGCCGACGAGCTTATCGATCTTGCAGAGGGAGATGAGAAAATTCTTGCCGTTACCGCAGCTATGGGAATAGGCACAGGCCTTGACATCTTCGGCAAAAAATATCCCGATAGATACTTTGACGTAGGGATTGCCGAGGCTCACGCGCTGACCTTCTCGGCAGGACTTGCGGCAGGAGGATATAAGCCCTTTGTTGCTATATATTCCACCTTCTTGCAAAGGGGATATGACAACCTTCTTCACGATATCGCATTGCAGGGACTTCCGGTTAGGATAATGATAGACCGCGCGGGCCTTGCTATCAGTGATGGTGCTACTCATCACGGAATTTTTGACGTTTCTTTTATATCACACATACCCGATATGATTCTGCTTGCTCCGGCGAGCTACGCATCGCTTCGTTCTATGATGCGCTTTGCTCGTGAAACCGACAAGCCATGTGCGATACGCTATTCAAATTCCGCAGAGCAGAGCGAGCTTCTTTCTGCATTTAAATCTGTTTCTGATGACAATATTTGCAAGCTTTCCGCCGACTTTACGCCTTCAAATGCGCCGGAATATATTTTTATAACCTACGGTAGTATTCTTGAAAGGGTTGTTCGCGCGGCCGAAATTCTTCGTGCTGAGGGCAAAACTGTCGGTGTTGTTCTTGTTGAGACACTTAAGCCGTATGATAAGATCTCAGAGGTGTTAATGCAGCTTATCTCCTCTGCAAAGCGTGTGGTATACGTCGAGGAAGGCATCAGGAACGGCGGTGCCGCAGAGATAACTCGTAGCGAGCTTCTTTCTCTCGGACTTGATCTTGCTAAGACAGATTACAGAATAGCCGCCATAGAGGATAATTTTGCCTCTCCTGAGAGACCCTGTGATCTTTATGACTACGTTGGACTTTCACACGAGAAAATAGCAGAGAAAATGCGTAACTGATACTTAGAAGGGAGATAATATGATCTACAGTCTTGAAGAAACTAAAGCAAATGAATATATCTCCCTCGTAAGAAAACTTAACGAAGGAGAGAGCCGCTTTGTGTACGCGGTTACCTTTGGCTGTCAGCAGAACGAGCGCGACACCGAAACCGTACTCGGTCTTCTTGCAGAGATGGGCTATCAGAGGACTGAAACGCCCGAGTCTGCCGATATTATTATAGTGAACACCTGTGCCATAAGAGAGCACGCCGAGGTAAAGGCCCTTTCTTTGATCGGAAGATTTAAGGCATTAAAAAAGAAAAAAACCGAGCTTTTAGTAGGTGTCGTCGGTTGTATGGCTGCAGAGCCTCACAGAGCCGAGACGTTAAAAAAGGATTTCCATTACGTTAGCTTCACGCTTGAGCCCAATATGTTGCATCGTCTTCCCGAGCTTGTTGCAAAAAAGCTTCTTGACGGAAAGCGATCCTTCATCTTCGGCGCTGATGAGGGTGATATATACGAAAACGCCCTGTCCGTCAGAAGGGAAAAGCACCGCGCCTGGGTCTCGATTATGTACGGATGTAATAACTTCTGCTCATACTGCATCGTTCCATACGTCAGAGGCAGGGAGCGCAGCCGCCGAAGTTCGGATGTTATTAATGAGTGCCGAGAGCTCGTCGCCTCGGGCGTTAAAGAAATAACACTCCTTGGACAAAATGTAAATTCCTATAAATCGGATATGACATTCCCCGAGCTTCTCTCGGCGATTGCCGATATTGACGGCGATTTTATCATAAGATTTATGACGAGCCACCCGAAGGACACGTCGGTGCAGCTTATAGAGGTTATGAGAAAACATACGCCGAAGGTCGCGCCCTTCTTTCATTTGCCTCTTCAGTCGGGTAGTAACTCTGTACTGAAGGCGATGAACCGAACCTATACGAGAGAAGCGTATTTGGAAATTGCTAACGCCCTAAAAAAGAGTATTCCGGAAATTGCGCTCTCCACCGACGTTATTATCGGCTTCCCCGGTGAGTCCGAAGGCGATTTTGCCGACACTATGGAAGTGCTTCGGCTCATAGGCTTCGATAACGTCTACGCCTTCCTCTTCTCCCCGAGAGAGGGAACGAAGGCCGCTAAAATGGACGGCGAGGTGAAGAGGGAAATAAAGGACGCGCGAATGGCCGAGCTTCTTGCCTACCAGGACAGGCTATCGCTTGAGAAAAATCTTAAGTACGAGGGAAGCATACAGAGAGTGCTTACCGATTCCTTTGAAATTAAGGAAAACAGGAGAATATTCTCGGGCAGAACTCTTACTAATAAACTTGTATACTTTGAGTCCGACGAAACTGATGTCGGAGAATTCGTAAACGTAAAAATAACTAAGGCCTGCCCCTATCATCTTCTGGGCGAGGCAGAAAAGTGAGGAATAATAAATGACGAAAATTATTGAGCTTGCACATGATCTCGGTCTTGAGATAGCAAAGAGTGACGAAATAAAGAATCTTGAGGCAGCGAAGGCTGAGTTTGAGTCTGACGCCGAGCTTCAGAACAAGATGCACGAATATGAGGCAGAGAGAATGCTTCTCGGTCAGGAGTTTGCAAAGGATCCCTCGGAGGCCGATCAGCGCGCTATCGCAGACTTGCGCGCAAGGATAGAGCAGCTTTCCTCAGAGATCGGCTCTCACGAGAAATATATCAAATTTGCCGAGGCGCAGAGGGTTATGAACGCTCTTATGGCGGAGGTAAACGCGGAAATAAAGTATTGTATCACGGGTGAGCGTCCCTCGGACTGCACTCACGATTGCTCCACCTGTAAGGGCTGTCACTAAATTTTAGAAAAGCAAGAGGTAATTTGCCATATGGCAGAGCAAGTTATTTTAGATAAACGAAGCGCTCTCACCTTCGTCACCCCGATGATGAAGCAATATCTTGATGTTAAGGCGGAATATGAGGATCATATCCTTATGTATCGTCTCGGCGACTTTTACGAATGCTTCTTTGAGGACGCGCTAATCGCATCAAGAGAGCTAGAGCTGACCCTTACCAGCCGCGATTGTGGAGAGGGAAAGAGGGCTGCAATGTGCGGCGTTCCTTTCCATAAGGCCGACGTTTACGTCGGAAGGCTTGTAGAGAGGGGAATTAAGGTAGCTATATGCGAGCAGGTCAGCGATCCCAAGGAGTCTGCAGGGCTTGTTAAGCGTGAGGTTACCAGAGTCGTAACCCCCGGAACGGTTACCGACGCCGCCCTTCTTTCTGACGGCAGAAATAATTTCCTTATGTCGATATGCCTCTCGGGTGCTGCGGCAGGAATTGCAACAGCGGATATTTCCACCGGTGAGGTGTCTGCAACCTATGTTTCGGGCAAGGATTTTATTGCGCTTATTCGTAACGAGATTGGCGCGTATGCTCCCGCGGAGATCATAATTAACCGCCCCGCCAAGGAGATCGGTGATATAGTCGGCTTTGCTACCGAGAGATTTTCATCTCTTATTACCGATAATATGAGCCGACTTTTCGCTTACGATAGGGCAAAACAGCTTGCGACACGACACTTTGGTGAAGATGCGGACAAGCTTACTGAGTCCGAGACTCTTATGGCTGCAGGCGCACTTCTCGCATACATAGCAGAAACACAGAAGACCGAGATCGCCTTTGCCAAGGGCATCAATGTTTACGAGAGAGGGCAGTATCTTGATCTTGATCTGAATACCATAAGAAACCTTGAGCTTGTTGAGGCTATGCGCACTAAGGAAAAGCGCGGCTCGCTTCTTTGGGTTCTTGATAAAACCAAGACCGCGATGGGCGCAAGACTTCTTCGCTCCTGGGTTCTCCGTCCGCTTATCGATCCGGTAAAGATCTCCCATAGGCAGAGCGCTGTAAAGGATCTCTTTGCCGACAGACGTGCAAGAGACACGCTCGGAGAGCTCCTTTCGGGTATGCTTGATATCGAGCGCCTTACGGCAAAGGCGGTTTACGGCACCGCAAATGCTAGAGATCTGAGAGCTATTTCCGAGAGCATTAAGCAACTGCCTGAAATTAAAGCCCTGATTTCGGGACTTCCTTCAAACTCGTTCAAAGAAATAACTAAATCACTTGACACCCTTGACGACGTCTTTGAGCTTTTGGATAATGCAATAGACGAGAATCCGCCTCTCACCGTGCGCGAGGGCGGAATGATAAAGAAGGGCTTCAACGCCGACGTTGACTACTATCGCTCCATTAAGGAGGGGGGTACAGACATTATGGCCACTATCGAACAGCGTGAGAAGGAGGCCACCGGCATTAAGACCCTTAAGGTTGCCTATAACAGAGTCTTCGGCTACTATATCGAGGTCTCCAAGTCGTTTATAGATCAGGTTCCCGACAGATTTGTCAGAAAGCAGACTCTTGCCAACTGCGAGAGATATATCACCCAGGAGCTAAAGGAGATGGAAAGCACTATCTTCAGCGCCGACGAGAAGCTTGTTTCGCTTGAATATCAGATCTTCGACAGCCTTCGCTCCTTCGTGGCAGACAATCGCGAGCGTATTTGCAAGTCAGCGTTCCTTGTTGCGGGCATTGACGCTTACCGTTCTCTTGCCGAGGTCGCAAGCAAAAACAACTACGTTTGTCCCGAGGTAGATCTTTCTACCGAGATAGTAATTAAGGACGGACGCCATCCCGTGGTTGAAAGATTTGTTCGCGACTCCTATTTTGTGCCTAACGACACCACTCTTGACACCTCCTCGAACAAGATAATGATAATTACCGGCCCTAATATGGCAGGTAAGTCCACCTATATGCGCCAGGTAGCTATAATTACTGTTATGGCACAGATCGGCTCCTTCGTTCCCGCGAGGGAGGCAAGGCTTGGCATAGTTGATAAGGTGTTCACCCGTGTAGGTGCGTCTGATGATCTTGCATCGGGTCAGTCCACCTTTATGCTCGAGATGAGCGAGGTCGCCTCTATACTTAAAAACGCGACTAAACGCTCGCTTATTATATATGACGAGGTTGGAAGAGGCACAAGCACATACGACGGTATGTCCATCGCCCGCGCGGTGGTTGAGTATACACATTCCAAAAAGATTGGTGCAAAGACACTCTTTGCCACCCATTACCACGAGCTTACCGATATGGAGGATGAGCTTGACGGAATAGTCAACTACAACATTGCCGCAAAGAAGCGCGGCGACTCCATCACCTTCCTTCGTAAAATCGTCCGCGGCGGCACCGACGACTCCTACGGTATCGAGGTTGCAAAGCTTGCCGGCGTTCCCTCGGAGGTCGTTAAGCGCGCAAAGGAGATCCTCTCGGAGATTGAGTCGGACAAGCCCGTAGCAGTCAGAGAGAGCCGGGTAGAGAAAAATGACCTTGATCTCTTTAGCGGTATTGCCGCATCTAAGGAGGGAGATGTTTGCGATAGGCTACGCGCCACCGACATCAATACACTGACACCCATCGAGGCTATGAATCTTCTCTTTGAGCTTAAGAAAACCCTTTCTGAATAAGGAATAATTTATGGGAAAAATTAACGTACTTGATTTTGAAATAGCTAACCTTATCGCCGCAGGAGAGGTGGTCGAAAGGCCTTCCTCGGTGCTTAAGGAGCTTATCGAAAATTCAATAGATTCGGGCGCTACCTCCATAGTTGCCGAGATCAAGCGCGGAGGAGTTGCTCTTATCCGTGTGTCGGATAACGGCTGCGGTATGGATAAGGATGACCTTCCCATCGCCATTAAGCGTCACGCCACCAGCAAGATCAGTAGGCGTGAGGATCTTGAGGGCATCACCACACTTGGCTTCCGCGGCGAGGCTCTTGCGGCCATTTCCTCGGTCAGCGCGGTCACGATAATCACTAAGACCGAGACTGCTGAAACAGGCTCTATGCTGGTGAGCGAGGGCGGCAGGATCCTTGATATCTCCGAGGTCGGTTGTGCGGAGGGAACTACGGTAGTTGTGGAGAATTTGTTTTTCAACGTTCCCGCACGCCGCAAGTTCTTAAAGAAGGACTCCACCGAGGCGATGAACTGCGCGGCATTGGTTGAGAAGGTTGCGCTTTCCCGTCCCGATATATCTATTCAGCTTCTTGTAGACGGTGAGGAGCGATTCAAAACTCCCGGGGACAAGGATCTTCTTAACACTATATACGCTGTTTACGGCAAGGACTTTGCTTCAAAGCTTATTAAGGCTGACGGAACAGCTAATGGCGTCCGTGTTCACGGCTATATAGGCAGAAGCGATAACGTAAGGAAAAACAGAAACTATCAAAACGTCTTTATCAACGGCAGATACGTCAAAAGTCTGACAGCTATGGCGGCTATTGAGAAGGCCTATACCTCGTATATCGCACACGAGGCCTTTCCCACATGTGTTTTGTTTCTCGATATGAACCCCTCTATGGTGGACGTTAACGTTCATCCGGCAAAGCTTGAGGTCAAGTTTGCCTCAGAGCAGCCTGTTTTTGAGGCGATATACTATACCGTAAAGCGCGCTATTGAGGATCACGAATACCGCCCCGAGATGGAGCTTTCCGTGAAGGGAAAGGCGGAGAAAAATTATAACGGCGCATTTGTTCCGATAGGCGAGGATACAAAGGGAAAGCAGATATCCTTCGCCGCCCCCGCGGTGTCCTCAAATACCGCGAAGAGCGTAGGTCTTCCTCCGGTTATTACGAAGCCGAGAGAGTCCGCTGCCTATTCACCCGATTACTCGAGACCAATAAAGGCGGCAAGCTCCGCAGGCGATGGATTTTCGCACAAGGACTCGGGCGGAAACGTTATGACGCCAAGAAGCTCGCTTGAGCTTCTTCAGCGTTATTCTAAAGCCCGCGCGGCCGAGGATTACATACCCGAGGCACCAAAGCAGGTGGCAGAGCCAGCAGTGGAAAGTCAACAAGTCTCTCCTGCCGATTATAAATTTATCGGAGAGGCCTTTAACTGCTATCTTCTGGTTGAGTACGAGGGCGCGATGCTCGTTATCGATAAGCACGCTGCCCATGAGAGGGTAATTTTCGAGGATTTAAAGCGAATTACCGAGAGGGACGGCAGAGTTGCTTCTCAAGCGCTTCTTCTCCCAATAACGGTGCTTCTTTCGCCCGATGAGAGCGCTTGCGCCGAGGAGTATAAAGAGGAGCTGAGTCTGGTCGGTTTTGAATTCAGCGTATCTGACGGACACGCCGACATTACCTCGATTCCTTCCTCGGTCGGCAGTATGGAGGCTGAGTCTCTCTTCGTTAAGATGGTTGACGATATCATAGATGGCAAGGGCGATCCTGCTGTTACCGAAAAGATACGCCGAGAGCAGGCTCTTTATCAGATCGCCTGCAAGGCCGCTATCAAAGGAGGCAGAATTTACGACAGATCGGTTTCCGAGTGGATCGTAAGTAAGGTTCTTGAGCTACCTGACGTCATCGTTTGTCCTCACGGCAGACCTATCGCCTACAGGCTGACAAAATCCGAGCTTGACCGTCAGTTTGAGCGTATTAAATAAGTAATATCGAAAGGTTAAATTTATATAAATGGGCAAATTTACGTTACTTAAAACCGAGGGAAAGGCTCGCCGCGGCAGATTTGAGACTGTTCACGGTACTATCGAGACTCCCGTATTTATGAACGTTGGAACCTCTGCCGCTATCAAGGGCGGAATTTCCACGATGGATCTTAAGGAGGTAAACTGTCAGGTCGAGCTTTCCAACACCTACCACCTGCATATCCGTCCGGGGGATGATCTCATCTATCGTATGGGCGGCCTTCATAAGTTCTTTAACTGGGACAGACCCGTTCTTACCGACTCGGGCGGATTTCAGGTGTTCTCGCTTGCAAAGCTGAGAAAGATAACCGAGGAGGGAGTAACCTTTAATTCCCATATGGACGGTAAGCGCATTTTTATGGGACCTGAGGAGTCTATGAGAATTCAGTCGCATCTCGGCTCTACCATAGCTATGGCCTTTGACGAGTGTGTGGAGAATCCCGCGCCCTATCAGTACGTAAAGAACTCGCACGAGAGAACTATTCGCTGGCTCAAAAGATGTCGCGCGGAGATGGACAGACTTAACGCTGAGGAGGGAACTGTTAACCCTCATCAGATGCTTTTTGGAATCAATCAGGGCGGTACCTACGAGGATCTTCGTATCGAAAATATGAAGGCGATCCGTGAGATCGAGTGTGACGGCTATGCCATCGGAGGCCTTGCGGTAGGCGAAAGTGCCGACGTTATGTATCACATTATCGAGACCGTCGAGCCCTATATGCCCGAGGACAAGCCGAGATATCTTATGGGCGTCGGCACGCCGCAGAATATTGTTGAGGCGGTTTATCGCGGAGTCGATTTCTTTGACTGCGTAATGCCCAGCCGTAATGCACGCCACGGCAACCTTTTCACCTGGAATGGTAAGATCAATCTACTTAACGAAAAGTACGCTGAGGACGAAAGACCCATCGCTGAGGAATGCGGTTGTCCTGCTTGCCGTCATTACTCGAGAAGCTATATCAGACATCTCTTTAAGGCGAGAGAGGCACTCGGTATGCGCCTTGCCGTGCTTCATAATCTTTATTTCTATAACGACTTGATGCAGAAGATACGCGATGCCCTTGACGAAGGACGCTACGAGGAGTTCTATCACACCTACGTAGATCTTCTGGCAGAACGCCGAAAGGATTAAAATGAGATTTATTTCAAGGCAGACTGAAAAACTGTATAAAGATGTACTATTCAGAAGACACGATCCCGACGGAAGTATATTTTATTTTTCTCATAAGGACTTTGAGGGGCTTTCTGCCGATGAGTTTTCATTTAAAAGTAAAAGAGGCCACTTTCTCAGAGGCAGCTTCTACTGTTATGAAAACCCGAAGCCCCAAAGGCTTATAATCTTTGAGCACGGTATGGGAAACGGGCATAACGCCTACTTCCGTGAAATTGAAGCTTTGGCCAAAGCAGGCTACCTCGTCTATTCCTACGACCACACCGGCTGTAATATGTCAGAGGGAGAGCATATTCACGGTCTTTCGGGATCGCTTTCCGACCTTGATGATTGCATCAGGGCGCTTGTAACTGAGCGCGGCTTTGATGAGAGACAAATATCGGTCGTTGGTCATAGCTGGGGCGGGTTCTCCGCGCTTAATATTCTTGCATATCATCCGAATTTGAAAAGTATCGTTGCAATGTCCGGCTTTATCTCGATTCCCGCTATGCAAAAACAGGCTATTCCTTTTATTTTTTCTCCCTTCAGGAAGGGGCTTTTTGAGCTTGAGAAATCCACTAATCCCGGATTTGCCGAAAGCAATGCGATCGAGGTTCTTTCGAATACCGACCGTCCCGTCCTCGTCATTCACTCGATGGATGATGCTACAGTCAGCTGTAAATTAAACTTCCACGCACTTAGCCACGCACTTGTCGATAAAACGAATGTTGAGTTTATGTTAGTGAACGGTAGCGGACACAGTCCTCAATACACCGCCGATGCCTTTGCTTTCAAAGAGCGATTCTTCAAGGAGCTTATAAGGGAGAGAAGAAAGGGAAAACTTGCTAAAAGCGAGCAAAAGTCCGCCTTTATCAAGAAATATGATTGGCTCGCTATGACCGAGCAGAACGTTGAAGTGTGGAATAAAATATTTATTTTTTTAGAGAAATAATGCGTTAATAAACATAAACGGAGACCTGAAACGGCCTCCGTTTTTCCATGTTTAATTTTTATTAAGATCTACTGCGTGTCCCGAGCATTTACCGTCGAACATTCCCATCATATCGCAGAAATATTCGCCGTCCTTTTCTTTAAATCCGATAGCTAAAAGTAGGCGTTTCCCGGCAGCAGATTTATCGGCATAACAAGTATGCGCTCCGCAGAGATCGATAAAGTTCATAGTCTGCCTTGAGAGAATGAACATTGCTTCGAAATCATCTCGTCCGGGGGCTTCCTTTATGTCGTATATGTAACCGCTCTCGCCGATCTCAAACTGCGACATTCCCATAATATCGCCGCTGTCGAGATCAAACATCTGATAGGCGAAGGCATCGGGGCGGAAGGTTGCACCGCAAAGCTCGCAGATTTCTTTCTGCCTCGTTTTTTCTTGAATTGGAGTTATTTTAAACATTTTTATGTTCCTTTGTTGCTTTGTATAGATAGTCTACCTCGCTTTGCTCAAGGTATCTCCATTTTCCTACGGGAAGGCCGTCGAGCTTCAGGTTTCCGATAGAAACGCGGGATAGCCTCTTTACGGTCAGCTCGGCTGCCTCGCACATCTTTCTAATCTGTCTGTTACGTCCCTCAAAGAGAGTCATTTTAAGCACCGTTCCGCTTTCGTCCTCGTCTGTGATAACAACGTCAACGGGCTTGATCTTGTATCCGTCGATCTCCAGTGGCGAGGTAAGAATATCGTACTGCGACTGACTTACAGCTCCGCCTACCTTAACGCGATATACCTTTGGTATTGTGTGGCTGGGGTGTGTGAGACGGTTTTTCAGTTCGCCGTCGTCGGTAAGCAGTATCATACCCTCGGAGATCAGATCGAGCCTGCCTACGGGATAAACCCTCGCGCTTATACCGTCAAGCAGATCGGTAACACACTTTCTGCCGCGGTCGTCGGCGGTAGATGAAAGATATCCTCTCGGCTTGTTCAGCATAATATAGGTGTATTTTTTTCTCTCGTATCTTATTTTTTTGCCTTTATAGGCAACCACGTCGGAGGCGGGGTCGATCTTCATGCCGAGGGTGGCAACGTGGCCATTTACCGATACGTTACCTCGCTCGATCTCGGCCTCCGCCGCCCTTCGTGACATAAGGCCCGCGTCTGCTATGAATTTCTGAAGTCTTTGTTTTTCCATTGTATTCTCCAAATGTTGTATTACTTGAATATTGAAAGTATTCTGTCAAAAAATCCCTTTTCCTTTATCTTTTCTACAGACTCGTTGGCAACAAGCGGAACTCTCGCCGCCTCTTTTCCGTCAACTGTATAGATTATCTCACCTAAAATCTCGCCCTCCGAGACTGGAGCTACGGTAAATCGAACTAGCTTTATATATTCTTCCACCCTGTGCTCGCTTTTTTCAAGAATAAGGCTTGCTCCCTCGGGATTTGATACGATGACGCTCTCGGATACTCCGTCGAGCAGGGGGATCTTGTAGATATGATCTCTAAACTCGGCCAAAGTCAGCCTTTCTAAAGTGTCAAAGCCGAGATCAAGCATACACTTGTGATCGTTCCAATCGCTTGGCGCATCGAGTGTGACCGAAATAAAGGTAAGTCCGTCTCTTTCAGCCGCACTAACGAGACATCTGCCGCTTTTCTTTGTAAATCCCGTCTTTACACCGATGCAACCGTCGTACATTTTAAGAAGCTTGTTGTGATTGACGTAGGTACGGCTTCGCTCCTCTGAGGAGAAGGTCCTTTTGTAAGTAGACGTGATTTTCCTAAAGGTCTCGTTTTTCAGAGCCTCAGCCGCGATTTTTGCAAGCTCTGCCGCGGTGGTATAATGTTCCTCGTTATCTAGACCGTGAGGATTTTTGAAATGAGTGTCCGAAAGCCCAAGCTCCTCGGCACGAGTGTTCATCATATCCGCAAAGCCCTCTACAGAACCGCCTACGTGACAGGCAATGGCAACGGCCGCGTCGTTTGCGCTTTGAAGGAGCAGGGCGTAGGTTAGCTCCTCCATAGTCAGCACCTCGCCCTCTCTAAGGTAGGCTGATGACCCTTCGGTTCCAACCGCCCTCTCGTCAATGGTTACAAGTTCACGGGGATCTGAATTTTCAAGTGCCACCAGAGCAGTCATTATCTTGGTCGTGCTTGCCATCGGCAGTCGTGCGTCTGCGTTCTTTGAATAGATAAAGGTATCGGTTTCGGGCTGATAAAGCGTGGCAGAACGCGCGCTGACGTTTATATCCTTGGACTTCTTTTCGCCAAAAGCGTAAATGGTCATCGCCGAAAAAATCAGTGCTGCCATCAATAGTATTGCAATATAAATATTGGGGTTATATTTGTTCATCGTTCACATCCGTTTTTTTATTATCCTTAGGAAAAACGAAGAAAAATATACGATGAAATTTATGACAGTACAGTTTTGATCCTCTCAATTATTTCCGGTGAATGTTCGATAAGAGAAGATATTCTGTCAACATCGGTTGATCCGTTGTTGACGTGTATGAGATTTATCTCTGCATCTCTTCCGATTGTAAGGAAGGCAATGGGAGTAATTGACAGTC
>SVTZ01000031.1 GCA_015063525.1 Oscillospiraceae bacterium | reverse complement strand
AGCAGAAATCGGAACGCCTGCGGGATCGTTGAACTTATCGGAGATGCAAGGACAATTCTCTGCCATTGCGGTAAATCTGGAGTTGGGATGTGCGCCGGAGGTGTTAACCTTATCAGCCTTGTCATACTTCTTGTAATCCCACTTCTCACCCTTCCAGTTAAGAGCGTTTACGGGAGGATTATCGTTAAGGCCTTCCCACCAAACGGTGTTATCATCAAGATTATGGCAAACGTTGGTGAAGATGCAGTTCTTCATAGAGGTATGAAGAGCGTTGGGGTTGGACTTCTCATTAGTACCGGGAGCAACGCCGAAGAAGCCGTTCTCGGGGTTTACTGCCCAAAGTCTGCCGTCCTGACCTACGCGGAGCCAAGCGATGTCATCGCCTACGCACCATACCTTATAGCCCTTGCTCTTATATATTTCGGGGGGAATAAGCATAGCAAGATTGGTCTTACCGCAAGCAGAGGGGAACGCAGCACTTATGTACTTAACATCTCCGTCGGGAGATTCAACGCCGAGGATAAGCATATGCTCAGCCATCCAGCCTTCCTTTCTGCCGAGGTAGGAAGCAATACGGAGAGCGAAGCACTTCTTTCCGAGAAGAACGTTTCCGCCATAACCGGAGTTAACAGACCAGATGGTGTTGTCCTCGGGGAAATGACAGATGTATCTCTTCTCCGCATCAATATCTGCGCGAGCGTGGAGACCCTTGATGAAATCAGCACTGTCGCCGAGAGCCTCAAGAACGTTGAGACCTACTCTGGTCATAATAAGCATATTAAGAACGACGTAGATAGAGTCGGTAAGTTCAATGCCGTACTTAGCGAAATCAGAGCCTACAACCGACATAGAATAAGGGATAACGTACATAGTTCTGCCCTTATAAGATCCGTTATAAAGCTTTGAAAGCTTCTCATAGCACTCAGCGGGAGCCATCCAGTTGTTAATGTTACCCGCATCCTCTTTCTTGGAGGTACAGATAAAGGTTCTGTCCTCTACTCGTGCAACGTCGTTAATCGCGGTTCTGTGAAGATAGCATCCGGGAAGAAGCTCCTGATTGAGCTTGATCATCTCGCCTGTGCTGCAAGCCTCAGCGCGAAGCTTTTCTGCCTGCTCCTCAGAGCCATCGATGAGAACGATGTTCTCAGGCTTTACGAGCTCTGCCATCTCGGCGATCCACTCGTTAACGAACTTGTTGTTTGTAACGTTTGTGTTCATCAATATATTCTCCTTAAATTAATAATTGAAATAGGCGCAGCTTTTATCATGCCGCAATAATTTTTTAGTCACGGAAATTTATAAAGCGATAATCAACCGGACATAAAATTAATTTTTTGACAAAGTGAAGAAATCGCCATTTTCCACAAATATATTATATCATTAACTTTTCAATATTTCAAGCGTTTTATCAAATATTTTCCATATTATACGAAGTTTTTCAATAGTTTATTCAATATTGCTCTCACCACCCATGCAAAAAAACTCGTTGATATTGTTTCGGTGTCGGATTTTGTTGCTTCGACATTGTTTTTTGGTAAATTTTACCATTTTGATTTCATTTTAACCCCTATTTTTTTAGCAATTTTACACCTTGATTTTCTCTTTATTATATGATAAAATGATGTTGTTCGTGAAAATTTCCAATTTTTACCAATATATCATCAAATTAAGGAGAAAGAAAAATGGAAAACAATGCAAAAATACTACTTTGTGACGAAAATGGAGAGGAAAGAAAAAGACTTATCGATTTTTTGACAAAATCCGGATTTCATCACATTGACGATGCATCAAACGGCGAGAGCGCCATTGACAAGCTGATGAGTGGCTCTTATAACATAGCAATCCTTGACCTTTGGCTCTCGGGCGTTGACGGTATAGGCATTATACGCAATATTCTCGCAAGCTCGCTGAAAAACAAGCCTTCCTTTATATTAATGTCACCTATCAACAAGCAAAGCGTGCTTGTCGAGGCCTCCGAGGCAGGTGCGGATATATGTCTTTTGAAGCCATTCGATAACACTTCCCTTGTCGGTCACATTGATTCGCTTATGCGTATGAGATCAAAAAACGAGATGAAATCCTCCATTTCTTCCTCCGGCGATATGGAGGCGCAGGTCACCAAGATCATTCACCAGATAGGCGTTCCGGCACATATAAAAGGATATCAGTATCTGAGAACCGCAATACTTATGACTATTGAGGATAACGACGTGATCAATTCGGTAACAAAGGTTCTTTACCCCACCGTTGCCAAGAGATATCAGACAACAACCTCAAGGGTTGAGAGAGCTATAAGACACGCGATAGAGGTTGCCTGGGACCGAGGTGATATCGATACACTTAACTCCTATTTCGGTTACACTATACAAAACAGCCGCGGAAAGCCTACAAATTCGGAATTTATCGCAATGATCGCGGATAATCTGAGACTAAAATACAAATGCGCGGCTATATAAATAAAAAAGGACGAGTCAACCGGACTCGTCCTTTGTAAAAATCAATTATTAAAGTATCTTCTGCCTTCCATAGCACGGTAAAGAGTAACCTCGTCGGCATATTCGATATCTCCTCCGACAGGAATACCGTAAGCAAGCCTTGATACACTGATTCCGTATGGCTCAAGCACTCTTGCAAGATATGCCGCCGTGGTATCACCGTGAGGCGTGGGGTTTGTGGCAATAACGACCTCCTCTACCTCGCCCGACTCTACTCTGGAGATTAACTCGCTTATGGTAAGATCGTCGGGAGTGACGTTATCAATGGGAGACAGAACTCCCCCGAGAACGTGATAGCAGCCGCGATAGCCTCTCACCTTCTCCATAACCATAACGTCCTTGGGGCTTTCGACCACGCATATGATCGACTTGTCGCGAGACTCACTGCGGCAGATCTCGCAGGACTCGGGAGAAGAGGAAAGTCCGAAGCAAACGGGACATCTGTAAACGTCGCGCTTGGCGCCGTTTATCGCATCAGCAAAGCCCGCGGCCTCCTCCTCGGTAAGATTAAGCATCGCAAAGGCGTATCTTGCGGCAGTCTTGCTGCCAACGCCGGGAAGACGTCTAAACTCGTCGATAAGCCTTTGGATAGGAGCAATATATTCCGCCATAGCTTAGAACATTCCTGCGGGAAGGTTCATCGAGCCGGTGATCTTCTGCATCTCCTCTGCGGAAACCGCCTCAACCTTCTTGATAGCCTCATTTACAGCAGCAACGATAAGATCCTCAAGGGTCTCTGCATCATCGGGATCAATAACCTCGGGATCGATCTTTACGGAAAGGATCTCCTTCTTGCCGTTGATCTTAACGTTCACTACTCCTCCGCCTGCAGCAACATCGTATTCCCGTTCCTCAAGCTCGGCCTGCTTCTCTGCCATTTCCTCCTGCATCTTCTGCGCCTGTTTAAGCATGGACTGCATATTGGAAGGGCCGCCGCCCATTCCCTGGGGCAATCTTACTTTCATTTATATATCCTCCAAAACAAAAATTATTTAAATAAGTCTTCTAAATCGGTGATATTGTTATTAACCTGACCGTCAGTGCTCTCTATAACAAGAGTAATCTCAGCGGGAGGCCTGCCCTCGTATTCCGCTAAAACGCCCCTGACGATTGCAAGGTCGGTATCGCTGGAACGAAGTTTGTCACAGAAAAATCCCTTCATTCTGAAAACGAATTTACCAGAGCCGTCGGTATAAACCGATGCGCCCGCAAAGCCTGCGGAAAGCGATCTCTTAAGCTCTGCGATCTTTTTTAACACAGCGCCCCAGTCACCGTAAATATTCAGCGCAGCGTCCTTTTTATCCTCCGCCTTTTTAGGTTCTTCGGGGTTCTGCTCTGTTTTTTCTACAGGATTTAAGTTTTTTGCAGATTCTGCAATGGGTGCAGAGGACGTGACCGGAACTCCGAGCTTCATCATCTTGACCGTTCTCTCAAGCTCCTCAATGCGCAGGAGAAGCGACTCGTTAGTTGCTGAGAGTCTGCTATCGCACATTCTCGTAAGAGTTATCTCAGCGATAGCGCGCTTCGAATTAATTGCTCTTTGCATATCCGCCAAAGCTCCCTCAAGCATAACGGTGTGATAGGAGAGACGCGCCATAGTATATCCCGACGCAATAGACGAAAGCGCGGTATACTCGGCGTCGGTGAGATCAAGATATATCTTAGCTCTGTCACTGTTTTTAACGATCATAATATCACGGTAAGCATCGATTATTTCCTGCCAAAAAACAGAAAGATCGCCGCTTTTCATAACGATATCGTTTATTACCGAATAAACCGTCTCGTAATCAGCACTTCCGACCGCCTCAATAATTTTAAAAGCACTCTCGCGATTACCGCTTCCGACGGTGGCAAATACAAGATCTTCGTCTATCTTGGTATTAGCACCTGCACAAAGCTCAAGAAGGCTTATTGCGTCGCGCATACCGCCTCTCGAAACCCTGGCAATAATTCTCGCCGCATCGTCGGTGATATCAATCCCCTCGTTCCTCGATATCTCAAGGAGTCTGCCGATAATAACGTCGGTTGCAATACGCTTGAAATCAAAGCGCTGACATCTTGAAACGATAGTAGTCGGAAGCTTATGATACTCTGTAGTGGCAAGAATAAAAATAACGTATTCAGGTGGCTCCTCGAGAGTCTTAAGCAAAGCGTTAAATGCCTGACCGGACATCATATGAACCTCGTCGATGATGTATACTCTGTATTTAAGCAAAGCGGGAGTAAACGCGATCTCATCCTGCATATCTCTGACGTCATTAATACCGTTATTACTTGCCGCATCCATCTCTATTACGTCCGTCGCTATTCCCGCATCAATGCTTCGACAGGACTCGCAGCAATTGCATGGGTTCCCGTTTTGGGGATTCTCGCAGTTTACAGCCTTTGCAAGTATCTTGGCGCAGCTAGTCTTACCCGTTCCTCTCGATCCGCAGAAAAGATAAGCATGGGAAAGTCTGTTATTTGCGACCTCGTACTTAAGAATATCGGTTATGCCGTCCTGACCACACACGCCGTCAAAATCACTCGGACGCCATTTTCTGTATAATGCTCTGTATTCAGACACCGCAGAGGTCCTCCTTTCAAGTAAAAGAAAAGCACGCGACAGCATACATTCTGCCGCCAACGTGCCAAATACTTCGGTATGTCGGACAGAGCCATACACCCGTCCTTCGAAAATACTCTTACATACGGTAACCGCCATTCCTGCTCCGAACAGGCTACCCTGCGGCACACGCGATAAACCGCTTAATGCTGCTTGGTTCCCCACCTGACATGGTTCACAGCCTCACGTTGCGCAAGACCCATTCCTCAACACAGAAAGTAACAGTGCAGACTACACAAAAGCAATCCTCGGGATGGGAATTGATCCCTGCTATAGCGGATTTCAGGTACAAGGCGCCGCTACTGCCCCGACTGGTATGGCTCCATCCGACACACCGAATACGTCGTTAATCAACGACTTAAAGTATTATATCACATGCTTCTTAAAAAAGCAAGTAATTTTAAAGAATTTAAAAAATATTTACACAATAAAGCCGCCGCTTAAGTTCATAACCTCTCCGGTAACGAAGGACGCACCCTCACCCGCAAGGAAAAGAGCCGCCTCTGCTACGTCTGAAGGGATTCCTATTCTCATAAGAGGAGTCTCCTCCTTAAGAGCGTTAATATCCTCTTTTGAGAGCGACGCGTTCATATCGGTCGTGATCACTCCGGGCGCGATGGCGTTTACGGTAATTCCCGAGGGGCCAAGCTCTTTTGCAAGAGCCTTCGTCATTCCGATAAGTCCCGCCTTGGCAGTGGAGTAATGAACCTCGCAGGACGAGCCTACTATTCCCCACATTGAAGTGATATTTATAATTCTGCCCTGCTTTTTCACCACCATTCCTGGAATTACGGCCTTTGAATAGAGAAAGGCTCCTGTCAAATTAACCGCTATGCATTCATTCCATTCTTTTAATGTGAGATCGGTAAAGAGCGAGAATGAGGACACCCCGGCATTATTGATAAGGCAATCAATTCCCCCGAGCCTTTCTTGCGCCAAAGAAACGGCTCTGATTACGTCAGCCTCGGAGGCGGAATCAGCCTTTATAGCATACGCTCCGGTAGCATCGGACAAGGATATTGCCTCTTTTTCGGAATTTTTATAGGTAAAGGCAACGGAATACCCCTTGCTGCAAAAAAGCTCCACCATTGCGCGCCCTATTCCCCTTGAGCCGCCGGTAATTAGTACAGTTTTCATAAATATACCTTCAATCGTTAACTTTTTGTATATTATACACATTTTTTATCTCTGTGTCAAGTCCTCGGTGTTGACAAGAAACGATTTCGATTGTATAATCAAAATATCAACAAGGAAAGAGAAAATACGATGCTGTTAATCATCAGTCAAAGCAAAAAACTGGCCAGAAGCATTTCTGATACCTTCTATTATATGAGCATTCTTTCATATGCAGCAACGCCACATGAGGCACTATCGGAGGTGTCAGGGCTTTACCGCGCGGTACTTATTATTAATCCCGAAAACTTTCCGGACATAAACGACTATGTTAACAGAATAAAGTCGTATAAAAGCGATCTCCCAATCTTTGCACTTACTGACTCTAATCACGAGAACTTTTACCCGGATGTGTTTGACGCCGTTTTCACAAAACCGTCGCTAACTCCAGCCTTGGCGAAAAAAATCATTGAACACGCCAACGAAAGCAATCGTGCAAGGATCGGACAGTATTACCTGGCTGGCTTTGATGCCTCAAGCGACCTTCTCGGTGTGAAATACTTCTACAGCAGAATAGACCTTACGAAAACCGAGGCGATGATACTTCGGTATCTTATCAGAAGCTACCCGATACCTCAGAGTCCAAAAAACATACTTAAGTACGCCTTCAGACCCTCGCGCGCGCCCGAGGTTACAAGCATAAGAACACATATCTCTCTTATGAACAAAAAAATCTCCGAGGACGCTGGCAGAAGGATGATAATCAGCCTGCCTCACAAAGGATATGTAATTCTTACTCCGGAATACATCGAATTAAAGTAAACTGTACAAGCCGCAATGTCATATAGTATACAAATCACCAAAATGGAGTTGTATTATGATCAAAATCGGCAATCTTTTTTTACGGTTTATTTCGCTTATTTTAGGTATTGAGGACAGCCAGAGCTTTCCGCCCCCTCTTTCAAAGGACGAGGAGGCGGAGCTTTTTAATAAAATGATAAACGGAGACGAACGCGCAAGAGATAAGATAATTGAGCATAATCTCCGTCTGGTATCTCACATTATACGCAAATACTATTCATCCTACGAGTATCCCGACGAGCTTTTATCGGTCGGAAGTCTTGGACTAATTAAGGCTGTCGACTCTTTTAAGCCCGCCTTCGGAACGCGTTTTGCCACCTATGGAGCTAAGTGTGTTCAGAATGAGATACTTATGTTCTTCAGAAGCAAGAAGAAGCGCGGTATGGAGATCTCTATAAACGATCAGATAGACGTTGATAAGGACGGAAATCCCCTTACATATCTTGATATAATCAGCGTTCCCGAGGCTATAGACAGTGAGCTCGATATGAAAATTCATATTGAAAGAATCAGAGATCTTGTCGACACGGTATTACTGCCTAGAGAAAAGGACATAATAGTTTTAAGATACGGTTTGAAGGGTTATCAGCCTAAAACACAGCGCGAGGTAGCCAGATATCTCGGAATATCCCGTTCCTACGTTTCAAGAATCGAAAAAAAGGCTCTTGAAAAAATGAAAGATGCCTTTGGAGATATTGTTCCCTGCTTCGACGAATAAAAACCAAAAATGCGATGTATAAAAGCCAGATTTCGGGGAAAAAATAACAACGGATCGTACCGTATACACGGAGTCGGTCCATATTTTTGAAAAAGGTACGGTCGTATTTTATGATGATTGTAAACAAGATCGCACTGGCGCTTATTATAGTCGGTGCGCTGAACTGGGGTCTTGTAGGACTCTTCTCCTTCGACCTTGTTGCATGGATCTGCGGCGGTGCAACCGCCATAGTGGCAAGAATTATTTATACCTTAATAGCTCTTGCCGGTATCTGGAGCATTTCTATGCTGTTTATGGGTGACGAGGAGGTCGCAAGCACTCACGCATAACGAAAGACGGAGCGAGCCGAATGGCTCGCTCCGTTAAGTTATTTGCAAAAGTTATCTATATAGTTATTTATGGCTTCCGAAATGATCTTTAACGCTTCCTCCCTGCCGTGAACGTCGTCAACGACGGTTTCCTTATTTTCAAGATTTTTATAAACCTTAAAGAAGTGTGTCATTTCATCGAAGATATGCTTCGGCAATTCACCGATACCCTTGTACTGATTGTAGTTCGGATCGTTGAACGGAATGGCGATGATCTTTTCATCGTATCTGCCGTTATCTATCATAGTAATTACACCGATAGGATATGCACGTACGAGTGACATCGGCTCAAGCGACTCAGCGCAGATAAGAAGAACGTCAAGCGGATCTCCATCATCGCCGTAGGTTCTGGGAATAAAGCCATAGTTTGCGGGATAATGGGTAGAGGTATAAAGAATTCTGTCGAGAATTATATATCCCGTTTCCTTATCCATCTCATACTTTTTCTTACTTCCCTTTGATATCTCAACTACACAGATAAAATCCTCCGGATTAATTCTTTTGGGTGAGATATCGTGCCAGATGTTGGACATAAACGAACCTCCTTCATATTTCTCTGTCACAATTATATATTATTTTTTTAATAATGTCAAGTTTTTTCTTTTGAAACGAAAAATAAATCCCGTCATAAAATAATAGTAAAGAACTTTCGAAAGAAAGGTTGTTTAAAATAAGGAAAAAATGACAGAATAAGAATATAGCATAAAAGGAGCAGAAAATTCCTAACAAGGAAAAGAAAAGATGAAAAATGAACATAAGACGCGGTGATATTTATTACGCCGATCTAAGTCCCGTGATCGGAAGCGAGCAAGGCGGACTGAGACCGGTCCTTATAGTACAGAATGACGTTGGAAACAGATACAGCCCGACGGTTATTGCGGCTGCGATAACCTCAAAAATGAGCAAAACCAAGCTGCCGACCCATATCGACGTCCCCAGCGAGGACGCAGGGCTGGCAAAGGACAGCATTATTTTGCTCGAACAGATAAGAACTATAGACAAAAAACGACTAAAGGAAAAAATGGGTCATCTTGACGAAGCCACGATGACCAGCGTAAACAGCGCAATAGAGGTAAGCTTCGGTCTATCGGGGAGCAACGTAGAGGAAGGTTGACTCATTTCGGAATATTTACGCTACCACAAGCATAGATTCTACTATCGAATATCTAAAAAAGAAGCGAAGAAAGGTAGCGGCTATGAACGAATATAGGCCCGAAGGAGCTTTAATCAAAACCGAAAAGAATTATGAATATATTTCGTCAAAGTCAGGGCTTGAGAAGGCGCTTGACCGACAACTCATACTCGAGGCGCCGGCAGTTATGTGCGATCATAACTTCAATCTGCACATAGAGCTGGGCTCGGGTATGCGCGGTGTGATTCCCCGAGACGAGGTGGAGTATTCTCCTGAAGGCGAAAGCGTGAAGGACATAGCCATACTGACAAGAGTTGGAAAAACCGTTTGCTTCAAGGTTTGTGGCTTTAAGACCTCTGCCCGCGGCGAGTGTATCGCGGTTTTGTCACGCCGTCTTGCACAGCGCGAATGCTTTGAAAGTTATATTAAAAACCTGGCACCTGGCGATATTATACCTGCTAAGGTGACGCACCTTGAAAGCTTCGGCGCTTTTGTTGACGTTGGCTGCGGCCGTATTTCCTTGCTATCTATCGATTCTATATCTGTATCGAGAATATCTCATCCATCTGCAAGACTGAGCGTGGGCGACGTTATTTACACAGTTGTCAGAAGCATTGACGACCGCGGCAGGATATTCGTCTCCGGCCGTGAGCTTCTTGGCACATGGGAGGAAAACGCCGCCCTATTCTCCGAAGGACAGACGGTGCGCGGAATTATAAGAAGCGTTGAAAGCTATGGCGTTTTCGTTGAGCTTACGCCAAATCTCGCTGGACTCGCGGAATACCGCGACGACGTGCGCCCCGGACAGACCGCCGCCGTTTACATAAAGAGCATTATACCCGATAAGATGAAAATCAAGCTGATAATTATTGATACGGACGACGAGACTATTTGTCCGCAACCCCTAAATTACTTTGTCGATACAGAGCACGTGATGCATATGAACTCCTGGAAATACTCTCCTAGGAGCTCGGCGAAGATCATTGAGACCATATTCTAAATAAAACGCCCGGATTTTCCGGGCTTTTCTATTGACTTGCCTTTTTCGATGTGCTAAAATAGACAAAAAGCATTTAGGAGTTTACTTATGGTTTCGCTTGGCAACGATTGGGACGCGTTACTGAAAAACGAGTTTCAAAAGGATTATTACCTTAAACTTCGCGAGTTTCTGAAAAATGAATACTATCTTTCCGGACGCCCTATCTATCCGCCGATGAACGATATTTTTAACGCTATGCGTTACACCTCTTACGAAAATACCCGCGTTGTTATCCTCGGTCAGGATCCCTATCACGGTGCAGGTCAGGCCCACGGACTTTGCTTCTCGGTAAAAAGAGGAACTCAGCCGCCGCCGTCGCTGAAAAACATTTTTAAAGAGCTTCATGACGAGCTTGGTATTGACGAGCCTCCATGCGGCGAGCTTATCGGTTGGGCAAAGCAAGGGGTTCTCCTGCTTAACACTACTCTGACAGTGCGAGAATCGTCGCCGCAAAGCCATAAGGGAAAAGGCTGGGAACTGCTTACCGACAAAATAATTTCTCTCGTAAACGAAAAGAATCGACCCGTTGTTTTTATGCTTTGGGGCGGTAATGCTAGAGCAAAAAAATCACTCATCACTAATCGAAACCACCTTGTGCTCGAATGTGCCCACCCTAGTCCGCTTTCAGCCTATGCGGGCTTCTTCGGCTGCGGTCATTTCGTGAAGGCAAACGACTTTCTCAAGGCCAAGGGCGAAAGGACGATAGATTGGGAACAGATAAACGATTATAATTAATATTTTGAATATCAAAAACCGAGGCGATTTATTTCTGCCTCGGTTTTTGTTGCAAATTGCTTATTTTTGTACTACAACTATCTCTCCGCAAGCGATCTTATTGCCTGCATTTCCCGAGGGTTGTGTCGTAAGATCATCAGGTCTGTGGTGGATTATGACGGTTTTGCCAATAATCTCATCTACGGTAAATCTCTCTGTGAGAAAGGCAAGAAAAGCTCTTTTCTCTGCTGAAAACAGCGACGGCATATCACCTGCGTGATAAGGGTGGGGACAGTCGTTGGGATTATAGTGAGTTCCTGTGTCGGCAAATTCGTCCTCCGCATTTCCGCTACAGGTTGCTCCACTGTGAATGTGAAAGGCAAATATATCATTACTACACCTTTCGTTACCTACCGGCAAGCCAAAAATTTCCGCAACAACCAGAACGCCATCAGCCGCTTGATAAAAGTTAACCGATCCATTTATTTCAGAGAAAGTCGAGTTACCACGAATAACAGCCATCGCTGTCGGCTCATAGCTAAGTAATTCCTTTAGGTCAAATTTTCTTTTTCTATAATACATATCAACCTCGCAAAATAATGTCCTTACATTATATGCGTTGGCGGTATAAAAGGTCCTTAACGTTTTGCTTTCGGCTGGTATTGCATTTCATTTACCGAATAAACGGTTATAAATGCCTTGGGATCATTCTTCTTAATGAAATCCATCAGCCTTCTGTATTCGCCCTTATCGACGATTGTAACGATCTCCTTGCGAAGGGCGTTATCGTATGCACCGTAGCTTTCATAAATAGTTGCGCCGCTGTGAAGCTCGTTTAAAATATAGTTGACAAACTCATCGTGCTTTGAGGAGATTATGCAGACTCTTCTCTTTAGTCCAAAGCCAAAGATGAAATAGTCAAGCACCATTCCGCCAAAATAAGTACCGATTACGCTGAGAACAACGGTCTTTGTGTCATAGCAAAGCGCAGATGTCAAAGCAACCGCAATTCCCGAAACCGATACGGCCTGCCCGAGATCCATCTTTAGATATTTATTCATTATTTTAGCAACTATATCAAGTCCGCCGGAGGAAGCGTTACGCGAAAACAGAATAGCCATAGCAATTCCAACAACGAGTATGTAACAGATAACGTCAAGCAGCGGATCCTCGGTCAATGATTTGAAGTTAGGGAAAATAAATTCAAATACTCCCATAAATACAGGAACCATAATAGCAGTATATACGGTTTTTACTCCAAATTCAGGGCCGATAAGTATAAATCCGATAATCAATAGTATTACGTTTATTAGAAGATTCAGCGCCGATACAGGCAACGGAATATAGTTAGCAAGCACCATTGCCAGCGCAGAGGCACTGCCTACCGCAACATGACTCGGAAGCATAAAGAAGAATATTGCCGCCGCCGCTATTAATGCGCCGACCGTTATTATAACAAAATCCAGAATAGCAGGTTTTAAACTCAATTTTTTAAATAGCATTTTATTTAGCTCCTTTGAGGATTACCATCTTTTCATATTCTTATGGAACTTCTCGGTATAGGCCGCCTTAAGCTCGTCCTCAGTTATGCCGTAGCAAAGCATTACGTCGTTGTAATACATCAGCACGTCAGCCATTTCCTCTATTAAATCTTTTCGGATATTCTCGTCCTCGGAAGCCTTTCTGCCTCCGTTTTTCTTTACGATATCGATAACTTCGCCTATTTCACCAATCATCCAGAGTAGCTTATTCTGCCCGATCTCCGGACAAATTGGTTCCCATTTATCCTTGTATTTTTCCTGCAGTGTCTTCTGCATTTCCTGCATTTCACCAATTGTAAATTCAGCCATTTTTCAAATCCTCAATTAAACGAAGCTTTTAATAAGAAAATACACGAGCACGATAAGACCGAGAGTTATTCTGTAGTAGCCGAAAATTTTAAAATCATGGCGCTTAACAAAGTCCATAAGAAATCTTATTACAAAAAAGGAAACAAGGAAAGATACCACTATTCCAACAAGCAAGAGCGCAATCTCATCGCCGCTTGCGGTGAAACCTTCAAGCAAAAATTTTAATACCTTAAGCCCGGATGCACCAAGCATAATCGGTATTGCCATAAAGAAGGAAAACTCAGCACTTGCCTTTCTTGACACTCCGCTTATCATTCCTCCAAGTATCGTTGAGCCGGAGCGAGATGTTCCGGGAACGAGAGAAAGCACTTGAAAAGCACCGATCTTCAGCGCATCGGTATAAGTAATATCCTCAACCATTTCAATGCGATACTTCTTTTCTGCCTTGTTTTTTTCTACAAAAATAAAGGCTATTCCGTAAACTATAAGTGCAATAGCAACAACAATATAGTTGTAAAGATGCTCATCCAGAAGATCATCAAGAAGAAGGCCGAGGACCGCTGCGGGTATCGCGCCGACAAGCACCTTGCCCCAGATATTCCATATTGCCCGGTTTACCTCTGCCGATTTTTTTCTCGAAAGAGGCCATAGTCTATCCCAGAAAAGCACGGGAACGGCGCAAATTGCACCAAGCTGAATAACCACCAAAAACATTTCAAGAAATTCTGCAGAAACGTCAAGATGCAAAAACTCATCAAGTAGTATCATATGTCCGGTTGAACTTATGGGAAGCCACTCGGTTATTCCCTCGACTATTCCGAGAATTATTGCTTTAAGTATCTCAATAATGAACATAAAAACCTTCCTTATTTGGCGCGAAGAATATCTCCCTCGCGAATCTCAAAATCCAATTTCATATAGAATTTCATATATGGGTGTGGGGTGCTTTCAATAGGAGTCATATTCTCGTCATAAAGCTCGCCTATTACAAGCTCTCTGCCGATATTGCCGGGTGTAAGAATCTCGGCCAAGTCTCCCTTGCACATCTTATTTCGCTGGGTAAACTCGGCAATTCCGGTCTCCTTGTCGTAAGAGACTGCAACCGCAAGATATGCTTTATCCTTGATATAGCCGTTATTTTGAGCAAGATTTGCATCGGCATGGGAATCGGTGAAGTAATATCCGGTGTGATAATCTCTGTGGCTTACCAATTCAAGCTCGCGGTACCATGCCGGATCATATTTGTAACTTCCGGAAAAATAAGAATCAAGCGCCATTTTATATGCATTGGTAACGACCGCGGTATAGTACGCCGACTTCATTCTACCCTCAATCTTGAAGGAATTAATGCCCGCATCCACAAGCTCGGGTATATGCTCAATTGTACAGGTATCGCGGCTTGCCATAATAAAGGTCTCGCCGTTTATTTCCTCAATAGGCATCTTGCAATCGGGGCGCTTCTCCTCCTCGATCTCGTAGTGTCTGATGGTATAATTCCATCTGCAAGGCTGAGCGCACATTCCGCGGTTGGCATCTCTGCCCACCATATGGTTTGAAAGCAGGCATCTGCCGCTGTAGGAAACGCACATCGAACCGTGAACGAAGCACTCAAGCTCAAGATCATCGGGAATATTTTGGCGGATAGCCTTAATCTCATCAAGCATAAGCTCTCTTGCAAGCACTACCCTCTTAGCACCCATAGCGTACCAAGCGCGGCAGGCGGCAGCGCTTGTCGCATTTGCCTGAGTGGAGATATGTATTTCCATCTCGGGCAGCATCTCCTTAACGAGCGAAAGTACGCCAACGTCTGCAATTATCATTGCATCTATATCTATATGAGAAAGATCAGTAAGATATTTGCGAAGAAGAGGATATTCCTGCTCTCTCGGCATTGTATTCAGCGTCAAATACACCTTAACGCCGCGCGCATGAGCGTATTCCACGGCTTCGGCAAGCTCCTCTATCGAGAAATTGTCTGCAGCGGCACGCATACCGAAGATATGACCGGCGAGATATACCGCGTCTGCGCCGTAAAGTATGGCCGCGCGCATTTTTTCAAAATTACCTGCAGGAGAAAGTATTTCAGGTCTTTTCATTTCAGTTTCCTTTTTCAATATTATTTACCGCTATAAGATCGATCTCCCAAGCGGGCAGACACCTTAATCTGCGAAGGTATAGGTCATAGTTGGGATATTTATCATTCACTGTGTTTATAAGCTCAAAAATATCACGGCTTCGATGATAGAGTGAGATAAGAAGCGTCGGCTTATCGCGTAAAATCGTTTCGTAAGAGCCGATAAGAGCCTCGCGCTCCGCCCCCTCAACATCATATTTTATATAGTCCACCCTTTCAGCAGTGAGACTGTCGATCTTGATCATCTTAACCTCCTCCTCCCTATGCTCAAAGGAGGCGGTTGCAACGGTGGTGGAGTTTCTGTTTCCGCTGCCGAAGAATAGACCGGCGCTATTATCACGCCAAGCGGCTGCATTTATAGTAATTACAGATATATCACTTTCTGCCTCTGAATATCTTGCGAGTTTCTTGAAATTTCTCTTATCAGGCTCGATAGCATAAATACGCTGAAGGCTCTTAAAGTACTCTTTTGCCTCCCTTGCGGTATCGCCGTTATAGGCTCCCGCATCCACCGTAACGCGTATATTTTCTACTGGCATAAGCGAGTAAATTTCATTTCGCTCGGAGTAGCTTTCAAGCAAATATTTCATTCTCCCCGTAAGCTTATAATTAACCACCGACGAGAATATAGCCCGAGATTTTTCGTCCGAGAGGCTGCCGTAGGCCTTGATTATCTCGGAATAATTATTATTGTAGAAATCCTTGTCAAAATATTCCTCCACTCCCGCGACCGGCATATCCGGAACATACATATCGTACTGACTGTCGATACCCGAAAGCATATCTATAACCTCCGCCCTGTTTGTTGCAAAGGAAAGAACTATTACGAAATTGGTATATTCATCCCTTATTTCAGAAAGAGACCTTACTTTATACCCTCGGAAGGAATGACCGCGCACAAAGCCGTCGGAGGCAAAAACCTCGCTGACCTTAATACCAAGAAGGTCAAATCGCTCAAAGAGCTTGTCCGCACCGTTCCCCATTCCGTAAACCATTATGGGTCTCGTTTCTCTTTTCAGTTCTTCCCACATATCCGTCTTTACGGGATAACTCGGCAAAGGCAAAAGTCTGTAAGGCATAACTACTCCAAAAATAATTTATCACTTATATTATACTAAACCTAAAGAAAAAGTCAAGGAAATACAAAAAAGTATTGAAAAAGACTTACCTTTATGATAAAATAATGTTGTAATAAAGAAAGGCGGTTTTTCTTATGGATTGTTTATTTTGCGCTATAGTCAAGGGTGACATTCCCTCGGGTAAGGTGTATGAGGACGAGAGCTGCTACGCATTTCTAGACATAGCTCCCCAGGCACCCGTGCATTGTCTCGTAGTTCCAAAGGTGCATATTGCTTCGGCTGACGCCATCAATTCAGAGAATGCTCATATTATCGGAGCTATCTTCACCGCGATTCCAAAGATCGCAGCATCTCTCGGACTTGCTAACGGCTACCGTATAATCACCAATATTGGCGAGGACGGCGCACAGAGCGTAAAGCATCTGCATTTCCATATCCTCGGCGGTAAGAAGCTTCCCGAGAACATTGTTTAAAAATAAAAAACAGGGTGCATTTGCATCCTGTTTTTTATATGGCAGGTTAGGATTAATTTACCTTCTCCTTAACCTTAGCTGCCTTACCAACTCTATCACGAAGGTAGTAAAGCTTAGCGCGGCGAACCTTCGCCTCGCGGAATACTACAACCTTCTCTACGTTGGGAGAATGAAGGGGGAAGGTCTTCTCAACGCCTACACCGTAAGAAACACGTCTTACAGTAAAGGTCTCGGAGATGCCGCCGCCGTGTCTGGCAATAACGGTACCCTCGAA